>CAYNSL010000125.1:0-8487 GCA_964399755.1 uncultured Chitinophaga sp.
CCTTTCCGTTTCGCATAATCCTCCAGCTGGTCTCTCCCGATTTTTCCCAGTCCGAAATAATGGCTCTTCGGGTGACCGATATACCAGCCGCAGACGGATGCGGGCGGGTCCATGGCGAGGCTTTCGGTTAATGTGATGCCGGTATTTTCGGTTACGCCGAGCAGGCTGAATAATTTTATTTTTTCCGTGTGGTCGGGGCAGGCCGGGTAGCCGGGGGCGGGGCGGATGCCTTTGTATTCTTCCCTTATCAGTTGTTCGTTGGAGAGCTGCTCGTTTTTTGCATATCCCCAGTATTCCTTTCTTACTTTTTCGTGCAGGCATTCGGCAAAAGCTTCTACAAAACGGTCGGCCAGCACCTGCACGAGTATCTTGTTAAAATCATCGTGTTCCGATGCGAATTTTTCAATATGCGTTCTGGCGCCATGAATCGTAACGGCAAAAGCGCCCATGTAATCGGAACCGTCGCCTTGTTCGCCTTCCGTGTTTTCGGTGATCCAGCTCGAATCCGGGGATGGGCCCGGCTTTATAAAATCCGCCAGCGAATAGCTGGGTTGTCCCACGGCTTTTTTGATCTGCTGCCGCAGGGATTCCAGTTTCACTTCGCCTTTTTCAGTCTGCAGGGTAATGGTATCCGCATTATTACTGTTCGCGGGCCAGAAGCCGATCACCCCATCAGCCCTGAACCATTTTTCATCGACAATTTTCCGCAGCAATTTTTGCGCATCCCCGTAAAGTTTTGTGGCTTCTTCGCCAAAGATCTTATCGCTTAACACATCGGGGAATTTTCCCGGCATTTCCCAGGCGATAAAGAAAGGACCCCAGTCGATATAACGGGAGATGGTTTCCAGGTCAAAATCTTTCAGCACCTGCACGCCTTTCACCGCGGGTTGCACGGGTTTGTAATTTTTCCAGTCAAAATATTCTTTGGTGACAACCGCATCCGCATAGGGTACCAGTTCCTTTTTATGCTTGTTCAGGAACTGGTTCCTGAGGGATTCATATTCATCCCTTGTTTTGGCGAGTAGATTTTTTTTCTCTTTGCTCAGCAGAGTGCTGACCGCGGTTACGCTGCGCGAGGCGTCGAGTATATGAAGCACGCCGTTATCGTATTGCGGGGCGATCTTCACGGCCGTATGCATCCGCGAGGTGGTGGCGCCGCCGATCAGCAGGGGCTGCTGCATTTGCCGGCGTTTCATTTCGTGCGCTACATGCACCATTTCATCAAGTGAAGGCGTGATCAGGCCGCTGAGACCGATGATATCCGCTTTTTCTTTTTCCGCCGTATCCAGGATCCTGTCGGCGGGAACCATGACGCCCAGGTCAATAACTTCATACCCATTGCATCCCAGCACCACGCCTACGATATTTTTACCGATATCATGCACATCTCCTTTCACCGTTGCCAGTAATACTTTCGGGGCATTGCCCTGCCTGGCGAGGGGATTGTTCTTTTTTTCTTCTTCGATGAAGGGCGTCAGCCAGGCCACGCTTTTTTTCATCACCCGGGCGCTTTTCACCACCTGGGGCAGGAACATTTTACCCGAACCGAACAGGTCGCCTACCACGTTCATGCCGTCCATCAGCGGACCTTCGATCACATCCAGCGGGCGGGGATATTTCAGCCTCGCTTCTTCGGTATCGGTCTCGATATAATCGGTGATGCCATTTACCAGGGCGTGTTTCAGTCTTTCTTCCACGGTATTGTTACGCCAGGCCTCATCCTTCACTTCTACCTTGCCTTTCGCTTTTACCGTTTCGGCAAAGGCGATCAGCTTTTCGGTGGCCTCATTGTTATCGTTGTGCCGGTTCAGGATCACGTCTTCGCATAATGTCCGCAATCCCGGTTCGATCTCGTCGTACACCACCAGCTGCCCGGCATTGACGATCCCCATATCCATGCCCGCTTTAATAGCATGATAAAGAAATACGGAATGCATGGCTTCGCGTACATGTTCATTGCCCCGGAAGGAAAAGGAAAGGTTGCTTACGCCCCCGCTCACTTTTGTGAGCGGCATGAGTTGTTTGATCTCCCGCGTGGCTTCGATGAAATCGACGCCGTAATTATTATGTTCTTCAAGACCGGTGGCGATGGCGAAAATATTCGGATCGAAAATAATATCCTGCGGGTCAAAACCCAGTTTTCCGGTGAGGATGGAATAGGCGCGGCGGCAGATCTGCACCTTGCGCTCCCGGGTATCGGCCTGTCCCTTTTCATCAAAAGCCATCACGATCACGGCGGCGCCGAATGACTGGCAGATCACGGCCTGTTCGATAAATTTTTCTTCCCCTTCTTTCAGTGAGATGGAATTGACGATGCATTTGCCCTGCACGCATTTCAGCCCCGCCTGGATGATCTCGAATTTGGAGCTGTCGATCATCACCGGGATCTTGGCGATATCCGGTTCGCTTTGCAGCAGGTTCAGGAAAGTGGTCATGGCCTGCACGCCGTCGAGCAGCGCGTCGTCCATGTTTACGTCCAGCACCTGCGCCCCGCTTTCTACCTGCTGGCGGGCTACGCTCAGCGCTTCCTCATATTTATTTTCACGGATCAGCCGCGCGAATTTTTTGGAACCGGTCACATTGGTCCTTTCGCCCACATTCACAAAATTGGTTTCGGGGCGGATGACCAGGGGTTCAAGACCGGACAGCCGCAGGTATGGTTTTATCACAGCGGGTGCTGACATCTAGGAGTTCTTTTTTGTAAACAGCTTCCTGATCATTGAAAAATTATTTACAATGAGGATCAGGATGGCAATGATATACAGGATCTGCGGCGTGGTCATGCCAGCGCTTTTTCGGTGACGGGCAGGGGCCGCGGTGCAAGCCCCTTTACCTGTTCGGCAATATGCCGGATATGATCGGGGGTCGTGCCGCAGCAGCCGCCGACGATATTGACAAATCCTTCGCGCGCCCATTCTTCGAGGTAATGCGCCGTATCGGCAGGCTGTTCATCGTACTCGCCCATGGCATTGGGCAGGCCGGCATTGGGATAGGCGGAAACATAACAGGCGGCGATCTGCGACAGCTCTTCAATATGGGGGCGCATTTCTTTGGCGCCGAGCGCGCAGTTCAACCCAATGCTCAGGGGACGGGCATGCATCACGGAAGTATAAAAAGCTTCCAGGGTTTGCCCGCTGAGGGTGCGGCCCGAAGCATCCGTGATGGTGCCGCTGATCATAATGGGAAGCGGCTCTTTTTTAGTGTCCCTGAAATATTTTTTGATAGCGAAGATCGCGGCCTTGGCATTGAGGGTGTCGAAAATAGTTTCGATCAGCAAAATATCCACGCCGCCATCCACCAATCCCCTCACCTGGTCGTAATAAGCGTCCACCACCTCATCAAAACTAACGGCCCGGAACCCCGGGTTATTTACATCGGGGGATAGTGAAAGTGTTTTATTCAGGGGCCCCATGGCGCCCGCCACCCAGGCTTCCTTTCCCGATTGCCGGATGGCTTCTTTGGCGCAGCGCGCCGCGGCCAGGTTCAGTTCATAGGCCAGCGACTGCATGCCATAATCGGCCTGGGCGATGGCGGTGCTGCTGAACGTATTGGTTTCGATGATGTCGGCGCCCGCATCGAGATATGCTTTATGAATTTCGGTGATGACCTGCGGCCGGGTCAGGTTCAGCAGGTCATTATTGCCTTTCAGGTCGCAGGACCAGTCCCTGAACCGCTCGCCGCGGTAATCGGCTTCGCTGAGCTTGTAGCGCTGGATCATCGTGCCCATGGCGCCGTCGATGATCAAAATACGTTCCTTCAAACAATCCCTGATTGTCTTCATACATTAATTGTTTGTGAACTATAAACGCGGGGAAACCGTAAGAGGAGTTTCGTGCCGTTTATTAGTTCCGTTTTGACAGGCCGAACAATAAACAAATCCGCCTGGAATAGGCACAAAGCTACAGTTTATATGGGGAATAAACAAGGGTCCGGGTATGCCTCAGCCCGGCCCCCCGGGCGGCGAGGGAGTATTCTCCGAAGTCAAATAAATTTATTGATTGACATATTTCTCCACCGGCAGGCGGTTCTGCAGGCTGCGGCCGAGTGTCATTTCGTCGGCATATTCCAGCTCCCCGCCGAAAGCGATGCCACGGGCGATGGTGGTGATACGGACCGGGAATCCCTGCAGTTTTTTCTGGATATAATAAATAGTGGTGTCGCCCTGGATATTGGGATTAAGGGCGAAGATCAGTTCTTCGGTCTTCTCTTTTTCAACGCGGTGCACCAGGGATTCGATATGCAGCTGGTCGGGGCCGATCCCGTCAAGCGGCGAGATCACGCCTCCGAGCACATGGTAAGTGCCGTTATACTGTTGTGTGCTTTCAATGGCGATCACATCGCGGATGCTTTCCACCACGCAGATCATCTCCTGTTTCCGCATCGAGTTGGCGCAGATCGAACAGATATCGCCGTCGGCCACATTAAAACAACGCTGGCAGAATTTTATTTCGGCCCGCATCCGCGCGATGGTTTCACTGAAATGCGTGACTTCCCCGCTGTCCTGTTTCAGCAAATGCAGGACCAGCCGCAGCGCCGTTTTCTTGCCGATGCCCGGCAGCCTGGCGAATTCGTTCACCGCATTTTCCAGCAGGGAGGAGGAGAATTGCATGCAACAAAGATAGTCAATAGTCAATTGGCAATCAACAATGGGCAACAGGCAATTGACAAGTAACTACAAAGTAATTTCGACTTCATTCTGAAAATTCGGTTTCACGGATATTTTCCGGTCGACCGGCCTGACGATCTCGGGCTGTTTGTGTTTCCCGAAGAATTCGCCCGGATCCCATTTCCCGTTTTTATTCTCATCATATAAAATCCGCAGCTCGTATTCGCCGGGAAGAAAGAGGGGCTGCGAAATTTCGATGCTGGTCATGGGGTAAGACTTATAGATCGTTTCACCATTCATGATCAGGAGTACGGGGTTCTGTGAAATATCCAGGTTCTTCAACCTCAGTTTCAGCGAACCATAATCCCCTTTTTTCTTCGTCACGAAATGCAGGGTATCGGTCTTCAGCAGTTTTTTTCCCGATGTGTCTTCGGCGAAATCTTTTTCGAGGATAATATGGTAGAGCGTGTTTTCCTTCCATTCGTGGGTAAGCCGGATGGTTTTCATCGTGGTATCTGCGCTAAACCGGTAAGTACCGGGATCCTTATAAGCGGAATCGGTGTACAGACGCATCTTTGTTGAATCGAAACTGCGCAGGGGCGTATCGAAGGTCATACTGAAACCGGTTAGCAGGTCGTGATGGGTACCCGAAATACTGGTCAGGTATTTCAGTCGTTTATCCGACGCAGCGCCTCCTTTGGGGCGACCCCCGAAACTAAGGGAAGGGATGCCCGAAGGACCGGTGGGAGCGGGTTTCACCGAATAGGCGTATAAAGTAACCGGTTCATTCTTCGCGCCGGTTACAATGGGTTTGGAAGCGAAAGCGAACAACTGCTTGTCGTTGAAATAGCGGCGGGTGCCTCCGTCATCTTTCAGCGCGTAGAGGTAAAAAGTTCTTGGGGGGAGGTTCTTGAAAATAAAATTCCCCCGGCCATCCTGTTTGGCGATATAACGGGGCCGGTCTTTTACAACGGCTGAATCGTCGGGGCTGGTATGCAGCATCAGGATCAGGGTCGTGTCCGTTTTTCCCGTTTCGGCCAGCAGCACTTTGCCGGTGATCTCCAGCGAATCGATATAGGGTCCCGTGGAAAAAGTATAGGTAAATTTTTTCAGCACATTCCCTTCGGTGAAGTCCCTGATCGCGTCCCCGAAATTGATATGATAGGTGGTGTTGGGCTCCAGGGTGTCTTTCAGTTTGATGGTTACGGTATTCAGACGGTAATCAACCACAGGACTGTTTTTCGCCAGCGGCGATACCACCAGGTTTTCCTGCGGGTTCTGTACTTCCACGAATTCATTAAAGCTGAATGTGATCCTGCTCCCCGAAAAATTGCGGGTGGAATCTGCGGGACTGGCTTTAACCAGCAGGGGCGGGATCGAATCGCGGGGGCCGCCGGCGGGTGGAATAATATTGGCGCAACCCGACCCGCTGAGCAGGTAGATAAACGCAATGACCAGGAATGATGCAAACGCTATGAAATGTCTGTAGGGCATGAAAGCTGCAAACTTAGCGGGTTTGCGCGGTATGGACTGTTTTAAAAATCCTAATTAATCTTCCTCTTCCGCCGGTTCGGGTTCATGCAGGGCGATGGCGAGCCGGTTGGTCTTTACAAAATTGCACCAGTGGCAATCGGGTTTTCCGCAACCGGTATAAAATTCACGGTTCCGGATCTTTTGCCAGGTTTCGGTGATCTGCCGCGTCACGATGGCCAGGTCTTCCGGGGTGATCAGCAGTTTTTCCCGCCGGTAGTTCTTTTTTTTATCGGGTTCGATAAAATCGAATTCGGTGCTCACCGCTTTCCATCCTTTTTGTTCGTAGTTATCGACAAGCAGTTTGTAAAAAACGGCCTGCCGCCAGTAATCACCGCCGTTCGGGTCCTTATCCGAAGGGCCCTTGATTTTGGCGATGCCCTTGTCGGGGTCGCCGGTCTTGTAATCCACTACGTTCACCGATTTGCCGTCGAATTCCAGTTTGTCGAGTTTGCCCCGTAGCGGCACATCCTTCACTACCACGTTCCGGATATTCCGCTCGATGGCGACGATCTTGTTGAAACTGCTGATATATTTGTCGTAGTAATTGGCCAGCACTTCCCGGCCGTATTCCATCCGCCGCGAGAATTGTTCCCTGGTGAAGCTTTCGCGGTGGCGGTTCATGTACGCTTCAAAATAAGCGATGAATTCTTCTTTCGGCGGAAATTGTTCTTTCTCTCCATCCTGCATTTTCCGGAATAATTTTTCCAGGGCATCGTGCACGGCCGATCCGAATTCGGTTGCTTCGTTCTTGGGCGACGGAATGCGGATCAGGTTCTTGAAATAAAATTCCAGCGGGCATTTCAGGTAATTGTTCAGCGCCGTTACGTTCATCACGAATTTATCAAGCATCCGCCCGATGAATTCCTCTTCGATCCTTTCGATCTCGGGCGCTTCGGCCTCACCGAAATTCAGGACTGCGAATGATGATAGTACTTCCGGGTCGATCAGCATTTTTTCGGTGGGCAGTTCGTGCCGGTCCTGTATTTCGGCGATGAAGAGGGAGGGTTCCAGTTCCTTCCCGTCATTTTTAAAACGGCTGTAGGAGATCTGCAGGTGTTGTTCGGCGCGGGTAATGGCCACGTAGAACAAACGCCGCAGTTCTTCCTCTTCATGGGCCGCGGGCTGCGAGGAAAAAAGGGTATCCGGCATTTTGTAACCGCCGCCGGGTTTTCTTTTCTTTTCCCAGGAGGCGGCGTTGCAGCCGGCCAGCAGCACATATTCAAATTCAAGTCCCTTGGAGCCATGGGCCGTCAGCAGGTTCACGCCTTTGTCGTTACCGCTTACCTGCACGAGGGGGAGGGAAATATTTTCCTTTTCCATCAGTTCAAACAGGTTCACGAGCCCCTGCAGGGTCAATGCGGGATCGCGGTGTGTTTCCTCCTTGATAAAATCAAAAAGACCGGTCAGCACCTGCAGGTCCCAGTGTTTATCCGGGCCGCGCATGATATGGCTTACAATCCCCGCGTCCCGGATCAGTTGTTCAAATAACTGCTGCAGGGTGAGATTGGAAACGGCCGCTACCAGGGTTTCAATAATGAGGGAAGCGTTTTTGAGCCCGTCGTGGGCGCCGGGACTGAACAGGTCTTTGGAGGGCGCGTTCGCTTTTTCAAAAAGCAGTTGCCGGAGTGAACTGGCGCCGCCGTTATATTTTTTGTCGGCCAGCTCCATACTCAGTTTCGCGATTTCAATAGGAGGGATGCCGAACCAGTCGATATGCAGGAGTTCGAAAAGCATTTCATCGCCGCTGAAGGAAATATCATGCTCGGAAGCGAGGTATTTCAGGAAAAGAATGATCTTTTGTCCCAGCGGCAGGCGGAGGATGTCGAGATTTCGTTTACTGTACACCGGTATATTCAGCAATTTGAAATAGCGCGACAGTTCTTCGCCGTATTTATTTTCTTTGTAGATAACGGCGATCCGTCCCGGCG
Source organism: uncultured Chitinophaga sp. (assembly GCA_964399755.1). GTDB lineage: Bacteria > Bacteroidota > Bacteroidia > Chitinophagales > Chitinophagaceae > JJ008. Next base: position 8,068 of record CAYNSL010000125.1, read on the forward strand.
GAACGCCCGCCACCACCCATTGCTGCACCTGTCGGGCGATCCCGGTCATTTCCTGTCGCTGTGTTTCGTATTCGCGGATCAGGGGCGGATGTTTCAGGTTTTTCAGCTCTTCCTTGCCGGTGGTCAGTTCTTTGGTTAGTCCCGGTAGTTTTTTTACCAGCCTTTCCTCGTTGCGGTCGATCAGCGATTTTGAAACATCCAGGATGGGCTGGGTGGAGCGGTAATTTTCGGTGAGCACGACGGTCAGCAGGTCTTTTTGCCAGGCGTTCGCGAAATCCATCATGTTTTCCACGTTGGCACCCTGGAAGCGGTAGATGCTCTGGTCGTCGTCGCCCACCACGAACACATTGGGACGTTCCCAGTAGCTGATCAGCAGTTCCACCAGCCGGTTCTGCGTGCCGCTGGTATCCTGGTATTCGT
>CAYNSL010000126.1:0-8463 GCA_964399755.1 uncultured Chitinophaga sp.
GGCTGAAGTACTGGGCCGACCGGTTCCAGGTAAACCCCGAACAGTGGTGGCTGCTCACCGGGGATAAGAAAATGATCTATGATCTTATCATCAATGAAATAAAAGTGCCGGCCGAAGACGGGAAGGGGATCGACACTAATTTTATGCACACCGATCATTTCGTGCTGATCGACAGCAACCGTTATGTGCGCGGCTATTATCACGGACTGGAACCCGCATCGCTGGCTCAGTTGTCGGAAGACCTGGTGCTGCTGACCCTGGAGAAGGGCAAAAACGAGAAAAGTTTTTTTGCCGATAAACTTTTGCTGATCGCCATTGTTTTCCTCGTGGCCATCTTTGCGGTGGGCCTGTTTTTCTTCCTGCTCCGAAAAAAATCATAAGCCATGCTGCCAGCCGCCTGGAAAAAGAATGACAAAAAAGCGAGGGTAATCATCTATACCTTTTCGGGGATCGTCTTCGCGGCCGTGATGCTGCTGAGCCGGGTGAAATGGAATCTGAACCTTGGTTTTGACGTACATCTCTTCGCGACGGCCAATGCCTTTATCAATTCAGCGGTGGCGGTACTGCTGATCGTAGCCCTTGTCGCGGTGAAAACGAAAAACTACAGGCTGCACCGAAATATCATGCTGAGCGCGATGTTTCTTTCGGTGCTGTTCCTCCTCAGTTATATCTGTCATCATTTGTTTGCCGGCGAAACACGGTTCGGGGATGCGAACCACGACGGCATCGTTACGGGGATCGAAAAAGCCGCGGTGGGGAATACCCGTATGATCTATTATATTTTACTGGGCACCCATATACCCCTTGCCGGGATCATTCTTCCTTTTATTCTCTTCTCGGCTTATCGCGCGCTTACGGGCGAATATGCCAAACATAAAAAACTGGTCCGAATTACCTGGCCCATCTGGTTTTATGTGGCGGTAACGGGCGTGCTCGTGTACTGGATGATCAGTCCTTACTACGCGTGATGATCCAATCTGTGAGGGGATTGTCCTGGCGGGAAGTTGGTTTCTGCCGGCCATTGGTAAGTTCTTCCACCAGGGTGGCTACATAACGTTTCAGTTCATTCACATCGGTGCGGCCATCCTTATCCAGGTCGGCGCTGCCATCTTCAATTCCCCTGCGGACACAATAGGTAAATACGCCGTTTTTCCAGCGGCTGTTTTCAAAGGCGTACTCATCCCCGCCGGCGGCAGCGATGACAATGGCGCCATTGTTATCACTGATCTCGGTAAACAGGTTTTGCATCAGCTTAAACGTGTTGCCGATTTCCAGGCTTGTTTCTTCCTCATTTACCTGCATAATTATGATTCCGCCCCGTTGCGTCCCGTCGGATAAAGTATCCAGTACCTGTTTATACTTGTTTTCCCTGTCGATCGGTCCGCTATGACAGGCATCCATCAGGATCAGTTTCCTCCGGGCAGGTATGCCATCAAACAGGGAGCTGATATCTGCATAACTCAATCCCTTCCCGGGCGGGTCTTTAAAATTTACATCATAAGTGGCAAAATAAAAATTCAGGCTGCTGTCGATCAGGCCATGCCCGTTGAGTGATAGGATCACTTCATCATTCACGCTGGTTTCGGAAAGGGTTTTTTTCAGGGCAAGGATATTCTCCCGGGTAGCTTCCTGGTCTAGGAGCAGGATGGGCCGGAATGAAATGTTCTCTTCATAAAAAGTATGGGAAAGGTCTTCCACATCCTTGGAAGGATAAACCAGGTTGTAGCCGGAGTCTTTGTACCGCGAAATCCCAACGCCGATAAAGATCCGTTTGGGATTGACGGTTCTCTCACCGGATTCAATAAAAAGTTCTTTTCGCAGGCTTTCCCTGTTTTTTTGGTCGGAACAGTAAACCTGGATATAATTCTTTCCTGTGGAAAGAGGAATGATAATGCTGCTGTCAAGGGAACCGGATCTTTGGTTCAGCGGGAAACCCCTGCCGGCATACTGCGGCGCCCCGTTCACTTTTACCTGGAAATGATCCAGGTACCGTCCGGCGGGAGCGCTAAAGGATACGGGCAGCATGATGGAATCTTTATGAATACCGGTGTAACGGTAACCCTGTTTCAATTCGGTAACGGGCAATTGTCCCGGATCGGGCAGGATGGCGGCTTCGCGTTCGGAAAGTCCTGTGGTACGTACTCTTTTTTTCCAGGCAGATTCGAGGGCCATGATCAGTTTCTGGTTGCGGGCGGCTTCCACCTGTTTCAGCACTTTATCCGGCCGGTTCAGCGCGAGGTCGAACTGTTCGTAGGAATAGGCTTTGTTTTGCAGCACAAAACTCAGTTCATTCACACTATTGCGGCTGCCGAGATAATATTGTTCCGGTGTAAGCAGGGTGTAAGACAGCCCGTCGCCGAACTGGATAAAATTCAGGACCTCCCTTCCGGTTCTCAGATCCCAGAGCCGGGATTTACCATCATTGCCGGTACTGACCAGGTACCGGTTATCGTTGGTGAAGCGGAGATCATTGATCGAATTCGTGTGGCCCGTCAGTGTCCATTTTTTTATACCGCTGCGGGTGTCATAGACGGCGATCTCTTCACCGTATCCCACTGTAGCGGCGGCGAGGCTGTCGCCCGATGCAATCGCGCAGGGAAGGGAACCGGGAAGATAGGTTACGGGAAGGCCGTTATTGATCTCCCATTTTACCAGGCCGATCTTTTCATAGACGCCCCAGATAAATTTATCGTCCGATGAAAAAGAGAGCAGGGTCACATCCCGAAAGGGCGAATTGAATTCTTCCGCCACATCCAGCATCCGTTTCCACTCCACCGCTTTTTCGATATTCCAGATTTTGATATCGCGGGTACGGGAATTATTGATATCGATCAGGGCCACAGAGGCCAGCAGGGTTTGTTTTTTGTTGAAGATCCAGCTGTTGGGTTTCCGGATATGTCCTCTCAGGCGGGTGATCTTTCCGGCGCTGTCGATCAGTACGATTTCATGCACTCCTTTATAGTATCCGTAATTGCTCCCTTCATGATCCACGCGGTAACGGTTACCGGTGACCAGCGTATCGCCAAAAGGCAGATGATAACGTGCGGCAGCTGCGCCGATATAATGCCGGGTATCGCCGGGATCATTATTATATACCCGGACCGGGAAAGCCTCTCCCAGGCGCCATTCCCAGTAATCTTTGCGCCCGCCCGCCCGGGCAATACTTTCAACCAGGAATGATTTTTCATCGTTGGAAATAAAAATCTTTCCCGGGATGCCCACTTTATTTTCCCTGGAATTGATCTTTTCTTCGTTCAGGTTAAAGAGGGTCAGTGAATTCGTATCGCAGGTAATATATTTTTGCAGGTCGTAAGAAATCCGTTCGGGGTAATAATCAAAGGATGCTTTATCGCGATAATAGGAACTGTTATACCATTGACTGCCCGAAGCCGCTGTCCAGGCCCGGAACAACTGATCGACGGCCGCGCTGTCATCCCGTAGCTGCCATCCGTCCGCGGCTGACTGAACATGCCAGCGGTCGGTATAGATCAGCGCCCGGTTGCCCAGGTTCACATAATAATAAACCGGGGTGCCATTCAGAAATGAAGACCGGCTGCCATCGATATTAACAATAAGACAGGGATGCTCCTGGTTGCTGAGGGTCCTGGTTTCAATATCCAGGTTCACCGGTGATTGAAAAACGAGGAAACGACCATCGGCGCTGAAAGAGGGCCGGCTATATTTTATTGTCGAACTGATCTCTTCTCTTTTCCCCATCCAGGCTGTATCCCAGCTATTCCCATTTTGTTTCCAGACCACATCATATTCCTGCCGAAGTGAATCGCGGCGGGTTCCCAATATGTAAGGATAAACCGGGTTATAATCAGTCGGGTCTTCAAAAAGAAAACCGGGAATGTTCCGTTTGCGTCCGGTTAGCAGATCGATATCAAAAAACTGATCGTGGCGGGAATTGGGGTCCTGCTGCCGGATGAGCAGGTGATTTTTATGGAAGAGGGCCAGTCCGCTTATCCAGCGTTCATGTTCGCCGGTGCTGTCGCAGATATGCATTACTTTTTCTACCTGGCTTTTTGCGGGATCCCAGAAAAAAAGACTGTCACTGTTACAGGTAATAATTTTATCTCCCGCAACCCACAGCTGCAGGAGGCTTCCACGATGTCCAAGATAACGACGCAACTGACGAAGGGAAGCCGCGTCCCAGGCGGAGACCTCACCCCTGGCCGTGTAGGTGAAAAATAATGAATCGCCCGGGGCGAATTTCAGGTTGTAAATATCCTTGTGAATGATCTGCGCTTCGATGTTCGGCGGGTGGATGGTGGAATCATAAAATGAATTACCGGCCCGAAGCGGCGAAGGAAACAGGAACACGGATAAAAAACCCAGGAATACAGCGGCGCTTGAATTCATGATTTAATTCCTTTTTTATTCTATTTTCACGGTATGCGGCCGCTTCTTTTATGTTTCTGTATCCTGGTTTTTTCCTCTTGCGGGGCGCAGTCATTTGAACAACTTCCCCAAAAAATAAATATAACAAATTATCAGGATAGCCGGCTCTACCATACCTGCCGCGCGGGCGGTGGATGGGTTAGCGCGGGAAGGGCGCTTGATACCGTGTCGGCATCAGCGGCCGCGCTGCTTTATTTTCATTTCAGTGAAACACAGGATTCACTCATCTGGTTCAGGGGTGATTTTGATTGCCGGCTTTATACGGTGATTCCCGATTCCGATTCCACTATTTTAGCCGGTGGATATATCCGCTATCCCGGGGGCGGCGAACGTTCTTTTATTTCGCGCTGGTCCGGCAAAGGACAACTGATCGACAGCCTGTCCTTTTGCGTGGGTGATGCTGCGTTTAATATTATCACTACTTTCCAGAAAGATAAACAAGGCGTAGTGTATGCCTGGTGTAAGGCCGGGGAGGAAGAAAAGGGTTTTCCCTGGTTATTGCAGCTCGGCGCAGGGCTGGGTCCTGTTGTTTCCACGCGCATCCCCATAGAGGTAGGGACGGGCGGGGTTGCCAGGTCGTTTGTGTTTGATGAGCGGGATGATGTTTTTTTCTGCAGTATACCGGGTGTGGACAGATCTGTACTTGCAAAACTGGATAAGCGGGGAAAATTACTGGACAGTACGGGGATGGTTACCGGCAGGGGATATTACAGGCCCGGCGATAAATATAAACTTGGATATGAATTTAAATATGGCGTTGACCCCAATGAAATCACCATTTGGAATGATAAAATACTGATCATTGGTGATTCGGGAGATAATATTTTTCTGGGAAGCTATGATAAGAACCTGAAGTTACTGCAGGCCAACCGCCTCTACAGCCCTTTTACTGAAGAGGGCTTTGGATTTTATATCCGTGAAAATATTTGCTGGATCGGCGGACTGGTGCGTCATTCCGGTTACCCGGAATTTTATTATAAAGCGATCGCTTTTAACGATACCCTGGCCTGCGTGCGGAATTTATTTACCGGCTACCGGGCGGCGGCGACCAGTATTGTTCGGTGGAATGATCAAAAAGTATTGCTGACCGGTTTCCGTAACGAAGGGGATATCACCTATCCCTTTCAGGCCCTGTTTGAATATCCGGCCATCGAAACGGAAATTCAAATGCATAAGGTTTTTCGCTCCCTGGAAGGTCCGCCCGGGGCGGATGCCACGGCTTTTACCATTGACCGGAAGGGAAATTACTGGCTGGGCACGGGCTCCAGCGGCGGTGTTTATTTTTCAAAAGACAGGGGAAATACCTGGACTCCCCGGCTGAAAGGATTGGGCGCGATGCATATCACCGCGCTGTACGCGCAGGCGGATACGGTTTGGGCCCGGGTGGAAGATATCAGGTTGAAAGATTTACCGGTTCCTGTAAGCACCGAAATAGCCTTTTTCTATTATACCGGAAAAAGCAAACAATGGAAATGGATGGAGGACGAGAAACGCAGCCAGGCACTACGTCGGCAGATGCGCCGGGAAAATTTCCGGTTGTTTAATATTTACCAGGAAAATTATCCTCTTGATAAAACGGACCAGTCTTATTCCAGGCTGATGACGCATTACAAAGGGTTTGGCGTGGACCTGCGAAACGAAACTTTTGATATATATGAATCGGAAGTTGCTACGCGGATGGGCGGGTTTCACCCGGTCGACAGCAGCCTGGAGATCTTGAATAAGTCCTTTCCGCCCGATGTGTTCGAAGTGGACCGGAATATCACGCTGGATAAAAACCGGCTGATCCTGCTGGCCAAGAGCGGAGTGTATTATTCGGATGAAAAAGGCCCCCTGTATAATGGATCCCGGAATGGATTGTATGCCACCGATGTCCGTTTGTTACGCCGCAGGAAAAATAATGACCTGATCGCGCTGGTGGGGACGCAGGAAATATGGAGACGAAGAAGTGATAACTGGCAAATGATCTTCAGCACCCATGATTTTTTCCGGCGATTCGGGAAAAGGGAAGATGATACCGGGCTCGATATCGTGAGTTTTGAACTGACTTCCGGGGATGAGATTATTTTCCCGGTGGGATCGGATATCTGGCGGCTGGACACAAATGATTCGCTGCACCTTGTTTTAAAACATGGCAATCATTTAAACGAAGAAGGAGGCAATATTAATTTTTTTGGCGGCACCCGCGTGCGTAATGGCGAATTTTACCTGATCGGGGTGAGTTCCCGGGATAATAAGTTCGGGTTGTTCCGCATCAAGGAAAGCGTTTCACTGTTGCGGGAATTCGATGAAACCTTTACTTATTTCTATACGGATCGTCAGGGAAATACCTGGCTGATGGGGGACAGCATTTACCGTTTTGACCCTGCGAAAGAAGAAGGGATGCTGGAAGCCATGGCCCTGCGGCAGGGGGCGGTTTATCCTTCACAGATCAGTTCCAATGATAAGGGAAACGTAGCCGTCATGAGCGGCTACGGGGTGCTGGTCTGGAAGCCGGAGACCGGCGAGTGGATACCTTTATCTATAGAGACGGATGAGGCAGAGCTGTACCGGACGGACAGTTACCGCCGGTTTACCTCAGTGGCTATTGACGAAAATGAAAATTTGTATTTTGGTTCTTCTCCCACCTACAGCGTGTATTGCGGTTTTGTAACTATCGGACACCCCGAAGGAGTATTTAGTTTTAATGGGTACCAGGTGCGCCCGGTTACCAATGGGATCAACAATTGGGTGTATGCGCTGGAGTTTGATGCTTCGAAGCAATTATGTGCCGGTACCAGCGGCAGCGGGGTGATCCGGATGGAGGAAAACATTTCTACTCCTAAAAAGAAAAAGAAAAGATTCCTGTTTTTCTGAAAGAGGTACAGGAAGACAGTACAAAAATTTTATTGCCGGGAAGATGAAAAGAAGGGGAAATGTGTAACCTTTATTTCTTCCCGTGTTCCCGCCTTCCCGGCAAAATTCCTTTTGCTATGGAAATAGTTACTAATTAATCACCCAAACCTCGTTTCCTTTCAGCAGTTTGTCGAGATCGGCCGGCTTTTTCGCTTTGGCTTCCTCGATCTGCATGGCCATCACATCTTCGTAGCAGGCGCGGTCGGTTTGGTAGAATACGCCGAAGGGGCGGGGCAGGTGTCCTTCCATTTTGGGATCGTCGAACATGCGCACGAGGATCTGCGCCTTGTACATATCGTGGTCATCATGCACCCAGCAGTCGTCGGCGCTGAAACCCTCACCAAGGTTCACCACTTTGGGGGTGAAACCGTCGAGGCGGATCCCTTTTTCTTTATTGGCGCCGAATACAAGGGGTTGTCCCTGTTCAAGGAAGAGGGTTTCCTGCGCCTTGGTTCCTTTTTCGGTAAAGATCTCGAAGGCGCCGTCGTTAAAGATGTTGCAGTTCTGGTAGATCTCGAGGAAGGAAGCGCCGCGGTGCTGGTTGGCGCGGAGCAGCATGGCCTGCATGTGTTTGGGGTCGCGGTCCATGGTGCGGGCCACGAAAGTGGCGTCGGCGCCCAGCGCGAGTGCCAGCGGGTTAAAGGGGTGGTCGATACTTCCCATCGGGGTGCTCTTGGTTACCTTGTGTTCTTCCGATGTGGGGGAGTACTGGCCCTTGGTCAGCCCGTAGATCTGGTTATTGAACAATAAAATATTGACGTCGAAATTTCGGCGCAGCAGGTGGATGGTATGGTTGCCGCCAATGCTCAGGCCGTCGCCGTCGCCGGTCACGATCCAGACGCTCAATTCGGGGCGGGAGGCTTTCAGTCCGGAAGCCACCGCCGTGGCGCGGCCGTGGATCGAGTGCATGCCATAGGTGTTCATATAATAGGGGAAGCGGCTGCTGCAGCCGATCCCGGAGATGATTACGATATTTTCACGGGGTATGCCCAGGGTGGGCATCACTTTCTGTACCTGGGCCAGGATGGAGTAGTCGCCGCAGCCCGGGCACCAGCGCACTTCCTGGTCGGTGGCAAAGTCTTTGGCGGTCAGGGCCGGGGCGGTAGTCGTATCACTCATATTTCATGATTTATCGGTCCGGCAAATTTACAGAAAGATGGGGTT
>CAYNSL010000127.1:0-8294 GCA_964399755.1 uncultured Chitinophaga sp.
CGCTGGAATGCCGAAAAGGGGTATGGCATGCGGATATCCTATGGAGAACAAACCGGAACGGGTGATGCAGGAACCGATGCGCCTGTTCGCATCTCGGCCACACTAACCAGCGGTATTTCCCCGCGCGAGATCAACCTGGTGCGCACCTTGCTTCGCACGGGATACCCCGGCTTTACGGAATTGAAATACCTGCCGCTGCGCGAAAACCCGCGGACCACTTTCCCGGGCGCGCTGAATGCCCAGTTCGATGTGCCCACGGATAAAGTGACCGAATCTTCCGGCATGGATCTGAACGCCGAGATCCAGGTGGCCTGGCGAACAGATGCCGTGACGAAAGATTACATACAAGAGGCCCTGTTCTCACGGGAAGGTATAACCGCTTCCGTGGTGCTGAAACCCCAGGCCGCCGATGCGGTGGATCAGCAGATCCCCGCCGTGATCAACCTGGCCGATACCCGCGTGCTTGGTAAAATGTCGCTGGAACCCAAAGCCTGGCGTACCCGAAACTGGGTAAACCAAACCATGTACCCCCTTAAACTGAAATACCTCCACATACTGAAAAAAGCTTCCAGTTCCAATACCCCCATTATCTATTCCTGGTCGATGAACAATGTTGAAGTGCCGATCCGCGGCGAAGTGGCTTTCGATAACAGCCGCGTCCCTGCCTGGCTGGACAACGACCCCACATCTGTTTTCTGGATGGAATACAGCATTTCGGATTGCGAGGAATGCGACAATATGGTTATGGACACCCTTACCGGCGGGGTATCGGGGAAGACCATGCAACAAATCAAGTTCACGATCGCCCCTGCGGTATTCGATACCCTGAAAGCCTCTTATTTTATTGTCACGGTGCGCAGCCTGCAGGGCGATCCGAAGGGCGCGACTCTCCGCGAACTGGACGGCGTCAAGATCACAAAGGATGATACAAAAGAATCGCTGGCCGGACCATTGTTCCTGCCGCCCGGTAAACAACTCGACTTTGAATACCGGCTTACGCTCGCCTCGGCCGATGGCGACTTTTTCGTTTCCGACAAATGGATCCAGGCTTCCGATAAATCCGTTCTCCTGGGTAAAACGCAGGTAAAGGAACTGTTCCGGGGCATTGTGCCCTGGGTAAACGCACCCTGACCCCTTGAAACGTATCACTACACATATCATGATCGGGACAACCGCCCTGTTGGGAGCTTTTGCACCCGGTGCACAGCCCCTGATGGGAAGCTCCTTCCTGCTGGGCGGGCAGACCCTTTTCCGCGACATGAAAAAGCCGAATCTCTATTATTATATTCCTTTCGGATACCGCCTGGCCAGCGACGCATCGGGCAAACCCGGCTTTTCGCTTACGCAAATGCGTTATAGCGGCACTAATTTTACCGGCGATATCGGCGTATATAAATACAATAACCTGCTGCAGATCCGCCTGGTCAGCGATCCGGCGCAAAATAAAACCGTTGCCGCGATACAGGCGGAACTGAAACGGACCAATGCCGCTGCCACACTGCAAATGCTCCCGGTGCGCAAATTCTCTTCACTGCTTGTATTCGCGCCGGCCGATGACGCCGCCGCCACCGATTCGGTGGGTACCGTAAAACCCGATCTCGATGAACCCACAGACGAGAACGCCGCGGTGAACAACAGTTTCTGGACCGAACGCACGATCTCCCTCCGGCTCAGCAATGCCGACGCGGAACTGGTGATCGCCGCGCTGAAAGACGGACAAGCCCCTATGAGTTTCAGCTACGCGTTTTATACCGTATTCGCCGACAAGGGTACGGTCAGCAGCGGTGTGATCGGCGACCGCCGGATCCGGAAACAGGTTTATGATTATTTCCGAAATGAACTCAATGCTTTTACGGATACTACGCAACAGGTGCAGATGATTAAGGCGGATGCCATTCCCTTAACCGTGGACCTGGCGCGCTGGCCCGGCCTGGTAAAGCAGGTAGATATCAACGAAAGGCTGCCCGCCCGCTACCCGCTGTTCGACGTGTACTGCTATGATTTTAATGAAGACCTGCGCGCCGACCTCTTCGAGAAAAAGATAGAACTGAAAGTGACGGCCGTGAATGATAAGGAAATTTCGATGAGCTATTCGTTCCGGGAAAACCGGCCGGATGAATATGCCCGCTCCATCCGGTTTCCCTATGCGGTTAAATTCGACAAACCCGTGTACTACCAGGTCACGGAGATCAATCATGACGGGGAACAGGTGAAAACCGGATGGATGCAGAAAGAAACCTGGAGCCAGCCGCTCAACATCACTTCCCCCCCGGAAAAACAGGTGCGTAAAATAAAACAAACGGAAACCGAGCAATGATGAAAAAAATACTTTTGTTACCTGCGCTGTTACTGGCAAGCCTGCTATCCCCGGCGCTTTGCCGCGCGCAACTGGTTCGCTATGATCAGGGGGCTGTTTTCAGCCACGGCATTACTTTTTTACAGGACGCTTCGGACTCCTCCAAATATTATTACCTGCCCCGTTTTCCCCGGCTTGCCCAGCGCGACGACGGGCTGTTTGAATTTCTTTGCCTGAAATACGTGAAGATTTCGGAAGGGAAAACGGAAAACAGCGGCGGGTTGTTTCACGCGCTGATCGAATTCTCATTGCCGGATTCGATGCTCAGCATTTGCGCGCCCGACATCGACCGGGTGGTGCCGGGAGCTAAAATCGTGGGACCGGTTCAACTACGGGAATTCAAGAAAGACAGCAACAGCGATGACGACCTTCCCTCCAGTTTTGAAATCATTTCCTCGGTGCTCAGCAGCCGTAACGGCAAGGATGCGCTTACCCGTAACCTGGTTACATCGGGGCATGCCCCCTTTACCTCCGGAACCAAGGCCGCTATCGGCGCGATCCTGAATCCCGACGGCGCCACCCTCTTATGGAATTCTTTTACCGGTCCCACCTCCGACGTTTCGGTGGCGGTATACGGTTACTACGAAGCCATGACCCGCGCCTATAACGCCGTAGTGACCGCCGATATGCAGATCATTTACCGGCATTTCAGTACGATGTCGAACGTGCAGAAGGATTATACTAAAACACAAATACGGAAAGTGCTTGACACCATGATGAAAAACGGAACGATAAAAGTAGAAGTGTCCGACCGTTCCGCGGGACTTGGGGTTAAAACCAGCGATATGGAAGGCATTCTCAGTGTCATTACCACAAAAGTTTCAGAACTGATGTTTGATTCCAAAACCGGCTGGTCGGCCGATCCCGAAGTGGTGGATCCCAATCTCGGGTTCAATCCCGCCGGCCGCCAGGGTGAACGCAAGGGAGGGATCGCCGAAGCCGTCGGTGCCGTGGGCGATATGGTAAGCGATGTGATCAGTTCACTTCCCGTAGTGGGAATGTTTTCACGCAAACGGAATACGAATCCAAAATATGTAACCGATAACCAGTATGTACTGAAAGACGTAACCAAGATCCGCACCAATAAATTCTACCTCAACCTCAGCAAATCGGTGAGCGTGAAAGTGCCTTACCATACCGCTGGCAACCTGAACCTTCTCTTCGATAAACTCGGGAACGATACCCGTTATTTCCGCATCGTGAACATGAACGATCCCGATTTCCAGGTGCGCAGCATTTATTTTTTGCCCGATGCCGAGTTTACCGATGCCTTTGACGATGTGATCAATTTCGTGACCGTCAATTTCCGTAAAAAATACAGTAATGGACAGGGCGATGTCACCGGGCAGCTCACGATCAACGGGAGTGACCTGAAAAAGGACAGCAAACTCAAAGAAATAGTTTATCCCCGCCTGGGGATTACCGGCTCCGACTGGATGGATTATGAATACCAGGTGGCCTGGAGTTTTCGCGGCCGCAGCGAACCCCTGCGAATACCTGCAGGAGAAAACCAATGGCTGAAAAATAATTATGCCGCGATCGTGCTGAGCCCGCCCCTGACAAAAGAGATTATTGAACTCGACGCCGACCGGCAGGAATTCACGAAGGCCGGTGTTTCTTCGGTCAGTATCAATTTTGCCGGCGCACTGGCAGGTGATAAAAAAGTTATACGATCGGTCGTATTGCGTGCGGATGATAAAAGCGCTACCAGCAAAATAATTCTGTACCACGACAAGGGAAGCCCCGCGGTATACCAGCTGACCTGGTACAGTAAGGATAACGGCAAGGCTGTGATGGAACCAAAAGTGTTGAGTACCGGTTATATTTTCCTGCAACCGCCTTCTGCCGACAAATTTGTGAAATGAAACGCGAAACTAAATATGTCCGTTTACTCGCGGGAATTTTCGTCCTGCTGTTTTTCGCGAAATTAAACCCGTTAGGGGCGCAACCTGTTTCGGTCGACAGGGGTGTACAGGCCGAAGGGCTCTGGTGTTTCCCGCTGGTGAATGATTCCCTGACCTGGCTCTACCTGCCCGACGAAGGCATGCTGGCGATGGACGACCAAAAACGACCTCAATTTTCGCTGATCCGCTATGTGGATGTGCAGGAAAACCCGGATGCCGACGCGACCAACAGTATCAGCAAGGCGGCGGGAGGGGCGTTGGTGCATTTTCTTGTTACTTACGGTACGGATGAAAAAAAGATTGAAAGGGCTCATGATAAACTTACTTCGATATTTTCCAATTCCCGGATCAAACTGAAGGGCCCCGTCATTTTCCAGGAAGGACGTTATACACTTGTATCATCGATACTCAATCCCGATACGAACGAACCCGAGAAAAAAGTGCTGGCCGTAGGATCCGCTCCTGTGCTCCAGGGAAGCAGGATTGCGCTTTCGTTTGAACTGGATCCTGTCCGCTCCAAACTTTTTCTGGAAAGCCTGCAGATGCCCACGCCTGATGTGTCCATCGTTTTCGATATGACTTTTACCGGTCTTACCGATGCCTACCGGGCAAAGATCACGGTAAACTGGGCGGAAATGGAGAAGGGAAATTACCTGCATACCGGTGGCTCGCTGTATTTCCTGAGCGGGGAAATAGAAAAGGCTTTTGAGGAAATGAGGCGCGACGGGGCTGTAAAAATCGAAACGGAAGGGGAGGACGACCGGATGCAGCAGATCGTTGACGCGGCCTATGCGAAAATCGTGGATATGCTGTTCCGGAAAGTAGAACCCGCGCAGGAACCGGCGGAACAACAGGATCCGATCACGGCATTACTGGGAGATCTTTTCGGCGGCGGAAAGGGAGCCGGCGGTACCGGGAAACTCTATGGGTTCAGCGCCTTCGCAGTGTACAAGAAGAAAAATATCAGCCACAGCGGTACGGCGGAACTCAATTTTAACAGCCGCAGCACCGTGAACCGCCATTATTTCATCACATTCAATATCGGCGGCTTTTATAAAACCTACGGGGAAAACCCCGATTATATCCGCACCGTTTCCCTGTCCGACCCTGATTTTCAGCAACGGGATATCAGCGTGGGCGTCGACGGTTTCCTGCTCCCTGAATTCGATAAATTCATCAACGGGGTAACGGTAACCCTGCGAAAGAACCACCAGGGCGGAAGCACTACCATTCGTGAACTGAAGATTTTGAAAGGGACTTTAGATAACGGGAAACCCCTGGTCATGAGTTACGGTTCATTCGGTGATACGGACAGGCTGGCCTGGCTCGACTATGAATACCGGGCGCAATTTATTTTTCTGGGCGGCCGAAGTTGGGAAACCGGATGGCGCAAACAGAACGCGGCCATGATCAACCTGCAGACTCCCTATGAAAGAAGGGTAGTAAGGCTCGAAGCCGACCCCGATACCCTGAAGGCGAAGAACGTGCGGGCCACGACCGTGAAAGTGGAATACCCATTCTTCGATGGAATGAAATCAATGGAAAAGACCGTTTTCCCTGCCGACGACCTGTCGAAAATGCAATTTGACATCCTGCTGCCTGAAGGACAGTACGCGTATAAATATACCCTGCGCTGGCGCCTGAAGGACGGCACGGAAAAAGTAGTGAAGGGAGAAACCGAAATGGGAATATTGTTCATTGATGCGGTGCCTGATAATTAGGGAAGATTGGCAATAGGCAATAGACAATAGACAATAAGCAATGGGCAATAAGCAATGGGCAATAAGCAATAGGCAATTGCAAAAATTAATAGATTTTGATAATCGTATAAAAAAGGATTTATGAAACAAAAATGGTATGCAGGCCGGAGATGGATGCCGGCATTCGTGTTGTCCGGATTATTCATGCAGGCCGGAGCCCAGAACCTCGATTACAACAGCAAGCTGGAAGTAACCCTGGGTAATAACACAGCCGTTATCCTGTACCCGCAGTTGCAGGGCTCGGGCTCATCGGCCCGCCCCTCGAAAAATTATTATTACCTGCCCGCCATGGTACAGCTGGCGCGCGATCCTGTTTCCGGCGTACCGGAATTCCTTTTTCTGAAATACGTTTCCGAACAACGCGAAGACCAGGGCGGGGTTAGCGGAGCCTTGCTGCATTTCCTGATGCAGACTGGCTTTTCAAAAGAACAACTTGCCGAACTGCAGTCGAAAGTGGCGGCTAAAATATCCGGCGCGCAGGTAAAAGGGCCTATCGACCTGTTTCCCGCCTCGGACGCGAATACATTTACGATCACTTCCGCGGTGGTGAACAGCGGCAGCAGCATGACCAAGAGCCTGGTGACCAGCGGCAAGGCCCCCCTGCAACAGGGCGGGAAAGTGGCAGTGGCCGCCAACCTCGACAAGAACGGCGCGCAACTCCTCGCGGCTACATTCGAAAAAACCAGCTCCATTACCGATCTCAGTGTAAACCTTTTTTATAAATATTTCCTGAAAGTGAACGGGCTGAAGGCAAAATTTACCATCGATTACGTGAAAATGCAGGAAGTGACGAAGCGGGATAAGGTGGATGGGGTGTACCGGTATGATTATGACTTTTGGGATCAGTCGGAAGAGACCCAAACCTGGACGGAGATCCACACCATGTATGAACGGATGCTCGAAACAAAGGCCATCACCATCGAGATCGAGCAGAATATGGCCAACGCCACGTCCGACAAGATCACCGAAGCGTTATTTCAGTTATTCCTGTCGCTGGTGGCCACTCCTGCCACGGACAAACCCTCTTCGGATACAACCGGGAATGCGCAACCTTACCTGCCCGGCCGAAACAAAGCTTACGATTACCACCTCAATATCATCCGGCGAAGTGTTAAACAGCAGAAGAAAAAAGATGTGGTTTACCTGAATTACGATTATAATATGCCGATGGAATATTCCTTGACGCAAAACCTCAGGACCTTTTATGACGCCGCAAGGAATAATCCCAAATGTATCGGCAGCGTGGTTCTGGGCGATGCTTTTTATAAGCACATGGACATCCGTTTCGTGCTTGACCTGGAAGGAAAGGAAATGTTCGACCAGGAAGTGAACTATGTGACCGTCAGCGCCCGGCGGCGTAATGGTTCGGGCGGAGGCTACCGCGATCTCGGATCGGTAACCATGGATAAAGCCTATACGGGTGAAAAGGGGATTACTGCTGTGATTACCTACCCTGCGGTTGAAGAAAATAATAAAGAGATTTATGAATATAAGACGCAGTGGAGCCTGCGCGGTGGCAACGTGTATCCCGCCGACCCTCCCTGGCAAAAAGGACAGATGCAGGCGGTAACGCTGAAGCCGCCGGTGTCGCCGCGGCAAATCGAGTTTGAAGCCGATCTTGAAAACATGAAGGCAGCGGGTATCCGGAGGATAACCCTGCAGGTACGGTATAAAAAATTCGACCAGGAAATGGAAGAGAACCTGAACATTTCGCCGGGGGCGGGGCAGGCCCTGGTTAATAAAATGATTTTTTCCGACCGGGATATTCGCGGTTACGCATACCGGTTAGTCTTTAACCACGAATCGCTGGGAAAACTGGCCTCGCCCTGGAACGTGCAGATCAGCGATAACTACGTATTTGCCGTCATCCCGCCGGGGCTTATCGATACCACTTCCGAAACCTATATCAAGGCTACCGCCGCCGCCAAAACCATTGTGGCTCCCGCGGCCGACGGGAAAGTGACGGATGATAATAAGGTGCTGGACCAGTACAAGGATATCCTGGCGCCTACCAAATCAAACTGACATGAAAAAGGGAAATGATTTTTACCGGTGCCGGCGAACAGGGATCCAGTTTTTTTTCCTGTTCCTGTCGGCTATCTGCGGAACCCGGCTTGCGGCACAAAAGGATTTTGTGCAGCAGATACTCCTTGATAAACCCGTGCAGGCGGGAAAACTGAAAGTATTTCCTTCCTTCGGAGTTGATTCCAATAAATACTATTACCTGCCCAATAAACTGCGCCTGGCCACCGATGATAACGGGCGGCCCAAATT
>CAYNSL010000128.1:0-8284 GCA_964399755.1 uncultured Chitinophaga sp.
CCGCTTTCATATGGGATAAAATTACATTCCAGGGGCGGAATTTGCAGAGGAAAGGGAATATTTGTTGGAGTAACTTTGGGGGGATGGGCAATGGGCAATGGGCAACAGAACCCGGTAAAAAGTAAATTCCTTATTTATTCAGGAGTTTCTTAGAACGTAAATTCCAAAATTTCCAAATCCAAAATTCAAAATTGTGGCAATCGATATCACCCCCGAACTCCATTTCCAAACCACCCGCAGCGGGGGTAAGGGCGGTCAGCACGTGAACAAAGTGGAAACCGCCGTTATCGGGATATTCGACATTGCCGCTTCCGGCCTGCTGAACGAAGACCAGAAAGAAATGCTGCGCCTTAAACTGGCTCACCGCATCAATGCCGAAGGAATGTTACAGGTGCGTTCGCAAACCCACCGTTCACAGATCGGTAATAAACTGGAAGTGATCAGCAGGATGAATGAGCTGGTAAAAAAAGCCCTCGAAAGGAAAAAACCGCGGATCGCTACCCGTGCCAGCCAGGCTTCGAGGGAAAAAAGACTTGAATCGAAAAAAAGGAAAGCAGAGATCAAGTCGGGTCGACGGAAATACAGGGCGGGTGATTTGGGGAGGTGAGAAGTAAATAAGTATATAAGTATATAAAGTAAAAAGCGTTTAAGGGTTGGAGGGGTACAGTATCTGGAAATTAAAATTCATGAATTGTAACCGGTATGGAAATTTTCAAAGCATGAGTTAGTATCATGAAAATGTGGAAATTTTGGATGATCTGCTTTTCCTTAGTGTTCTTATAATTGTTCAATTCGTTTCGTAATTTGTCGATTAATTTACTCCTGTGCGTAATAGCCTGCTGATCATATCCGTTCTGTATTGTTCCGTATTATCTGTATCATACATCCTGGGTTCCTGTAAAAAAGACCAAAACACGGACGGTTTGCAAAAACTGCAGCAGGAAATACCGGCCGGTTTTCCCGCACCGGTTTACCGCTTTACCGATAACCCGCTGAGCCGGGAAGGATTCGAACTGGGCCGCAAATTATTCTACGATCCCATCCTTTCCATCGACGGCGAGCATTCCTGTTCTTCCTGTCACCAGCAGATCGCCGGCTTCGGCACTTTCCAGCACGACCGCAGTCATGGTGTGAATGATTCGCATACCCTGCGCAATGCACCCGTATTGTTTAACCTGGCCTGGAGCAACCGTTTTCACTGGGACGGCGAATTTTCCACCCTCGCCGATGAAGCCGCCCAGCCCATCAACGGGCATATCGAAATGGGAGAAAGCTTCGACGGGATCATTAAAAAACTGGAAGCGGACGGGGAATACCGTGCGCAGTTCAAAAAAGTTTTTCATTACCCTTTTATACGGCCCGAATTCGTATTAAAGGCGCTGAGCCAGTTCACGGGTTATATGGTTTCGGCAGATTCCCGCTACGACCGCTATAAAAGAGGCGCGGCGGCTTTTACCCCGCAGGAAGAAAGCGGGTACCAGTTGTTCAAAGCCAACTGCGCTGCCTGTCACCCCGAACCGCTGTTCACCGATTTCAGTTTACGTAATAACGGTCTTCCCGTTGACAATATGCTGAATGATTTCGGGAGGATGCGGGTAACGGGCCAGCGCGCCGATTCGCTGAAATTTAAAGTGCCTACCCTGCGCAACAGCTATATCTCCTCCAATTATATGCACGACGGAAGGTTCAACACCCTGTTCCAGTGTATCGAACATTACCGCCACGGGGTGCAGGCTAGCCCCACCCTCGACCCCCTGCTGCAAAACGGGATCACGCTCAGCAACGCGCAGGCCAGCGATATCTATGCGTTCCTGATCACGCTGACGGATTCGGCGTTTTTGAGCGATACAAGGTTTAAAAAGCCGTAGATATAAGTTTGGATAGATAAAAGTTTTGCAGATAAAAACTAAAAGTTGCCTCCTGACAGGCAGTTATTCCAGATATCAGTTGCCAGAGTTGTATGGAGGATTAAGAGATAAAAGTTGCCTCCTGACAAACCGTTTTTCCAAATATCAAATGCAATCGCTGTCGGGATGGTTTAGAGATAAAAGATTTGAAGATAAAAGATAAAAGTTGCCTGCTATCATAGTTTTTCTATCAACCATCTGAGTTCATTGTCGGGATGATTGACAGATACGAATTACGTGCTATCGGAAATTGTACAAACCAGTAGTAAGCCCGGAACTGTAACGCACCCCAACTTTTATCTTTTATCTATTAAATTTTTATCTCCCTCAAACTTTTTTTCTCCGGCTGATCAGCGTATCCAGCGTCTGTCGCTGCGCCACGGAATCTTTGCGGGTGGCGATCTGGGCGGCCTTGTTGTCGCTAAGCTTTTTCTCCAGTGTTGCCTGGTCATCTTTCAGGTCGCCCAGTTTTTTGGCGATCCTGGCCAGGGCATCTTCCTGCGCTTTGATCTGGAGTTCGAGATCGGCGGCTTCCACATCCGGCACCAGCGCTTCAAGAAAGGCTTTGGCGTTACGGATCTCGCCGGCATCCATCTGGGGAATGGCGTTATCGTCTTTTTTATACATGATCAGGTAAAGCACGGCCTCATCTTTCTCCTTGCGGCTCTTGCGCTCCACGTTGACGATATAATCCATTTTATCGCGGCTGATCACGGAAATACTGGCATTTTTGAACTGGATAAATCCCTTGTCGGGGTTGAAGATCCCTTTTTCCTCCTTCGGCTTATAACCCATTTTGGAAAATTTCGACACGATGGCGTTCTCCACCGCTTCGGGCGAAAAATTATACTGCATGGCGATGGCTTCCTGTTTTTTCTTGTCGTACTGGATCTTGTCCTCGTAAGCCTGTGCCGTTCCCGCGGCGCGTATGACCAGTAAAGCGGCCGCAGCCAGGATGATGCGCTTCATAAGCTTTCGTTTTACGTAAAGATAAGGGAAGGGGCAAAAGGTTGCAATTGTCTTAAATAAAGGCCTGTGAAAAGCCGGGATTCGTTTTTTGCCGGGGCAACCGCTACATTTGTTCAGCAAATCCCAATCCTTTGAGCGGCATCAAAAAACTGGCAGGGCAGACCATCTGGTACGGAGCGAGTTCCATCGCGGCCCGTTTTCTGAATTACCTGCTCACGCCCTATCTCACGCTGAAATTATCCGGCGCCGCTTATGGCGACATGACGATTATCTATTCGGCTATCCCCTTTCTGAACGTCATTTTTACCTACGGACTGGAAACCGCGTATTTCCGTTATATCCAGCAAAAGGAACAGCAGGAAGAAGTGTATAATACGGCAACGGTGTCGCTGATCCTGAGTACCATCGGCCTGACCGGGCTGATGCTGCTTTTCCGCGGTTCTTTTGCCGATCTGCTGCGGATCGAAAAACACCCGGAATATATTTCGTGGAGCGCTTTTATCATCGCGTTTGACAGTTTATCCGCGCTGGCCTTTGCCAAATTGAGATACGAGGGACGGCCCCGGAAATTCGCTTTTATCCGCATTGCCGGGATCCTGGTAAATATCGCGCTCACCTATTTCTTTTTATCCGTTTGCCCCGCTATTGCCGAAAAAAACCCCGATAGCATCTGGCTGTATTTTTACGACCCGAACATCGGCGTGGGCTATGTTTTCATCGCCAACCTGGTGCAGTCGGTGGTCACCTTCCTGCTCCTGCGAAAAGAATTTTTTTCCTTCCGCTGGCATTTCAACGCGAAATTATGGCGGCGGATCATGCTTTATTCGATGCCCCTCATCATCGCGGGTTTCGGAGGTATTATCAACGAAACCTTCGACCGGATCATGCTGGCCTGGTGGTCTTCGGCCCCCGGTGAAGAGGCCGTTAAATTCGAAGTGGGCACATACGGGGCCTGTTACAAACTCTCGATCCTGATCACGCTGTTCATCCAGGCATTCCGCATGGGCGCGGAGCCCTTTTTCTTCAAACAGGCGCAGGGTGAGAACCCGCAGCGGGTTTATGCCCGGGTGATGAAATTTTTCGTGATCACGATCTGTGTGATGTTTCTCTTTGTGGCGCTTTACCTCGATATCTGGAAACATTTTATTCAAAACCCGAAAATGTGGGTGGGCCTCCGCGTGGTGCCCATCCTGTTACTGGCGAATATGTTCCTCGGCATCTATTATAACTTATCCATCTGGTACAAACTCACCAATAAAACCATCGCCGGCGCCTGGATCACGCTCATCGGCGCGGCGCTAACGCTTACCATCAACTATCTCCTGATCCCGAAATACGGGTATATGGCCTGCGCCTGGGCTACCTTTGTTTGTTATGGAACGATGATGGTGATCTCCTTTACCTGGGGGCAGAAAGCCTACCGCGTGCCTTATGCATGGAAGAAACTGCTGGCCTACATGGTCATCGTGGTGCTGCTTTACTTTATTCACCTGTTGTTTGCAAAGCTTGACCTGCATTTATGGGTTAAACGCGGGTTTGCAACCTTACTTTTATTTTCTTTTATCGTATTTGTGCTGGCTGTGGAGCGGAAGGAATTTCAGCGCCTGCCGTTTATCGGGAAATTTCTTACCCGTCCGGGTAAAGAGAGTTAGCTGCTTTTGTTACAAAAAAAATTCAAGAATCGACATTTTCTCTGACGTCATTGATAAAATCCAGTTTAAAAAAATCCAGTCCCAATTGGTACATTTTTTCCCGGTCAGCATTTTGTTCCCTGTAAATCTCTGCTAAGTCGTACCCGCTAATGTTTGATCGTATTTCCGGATCCGTCAGGAATTCAGCCTCCCAAAGCTGCCTGTTGCTATTTCTAATCGCTTTGATCAGTGCCCGGTAACGTTCTGGTTCCCGCATCATTTCTCTGGAACGCAAGCAGTCTTTCAGGGCCGTCAGTACCGTGGTATTAAGAACCATTTTAAATATCAAATCGGGGTCAATAACGTAAATCAGGTAAAACAGCTTGCTGATATACCCCCGAACCCCTTTGTAAATTTCAAAATGGTCACAAACAGAAACCAGTGAGTCCCGCAGTATTTCCACTGTTTTATCTTTGTCAATGATTGCCAAAGCAAGGATAGAATAATATAATTGCCCGTAATTACCGCTTCGGGTCATATTGAGCATATAGCGGATCGCCTTATCATTTTTTTTCACAAACTCCCGTAAGGTTGCCCGGTCAAATGTTTCCGGATTTCCTTTACAGGATTTAAAATAATATAGGATAATCCGGGCGATATTATTTAAATAAAGCGGGTGGTTGACGGGGCTTTTGTCCAGCAAGGACAACCAATCAATCCTGTTCAACATCGAAAGTTGAATAGCGGCCGGTAATATCGAAAAAATCGCTGTAAAGGCTCTTACCTCCTGACCTTTCAGCATCGGTACGAGTGCCATAAACTTCATTTCAGAGAAAGGCAATAAGATTTTTTGGGAATCCTCCTCCAGGCTCCCGAAAAATTTGAAGATTGTTTGCAGTTTTTGAGGTGTCCATTCATTGATTTGCTCGTTCAGTTTACCGAAATCCAGCCATTGCACCAGTTCCTTCTTCGCCGGACCGAACGCGCTGATAATATCAGCCGTCTGGTTCAGGTTTTCAATGCCGGCATTCCTGATTTCTTCGCAGATCTTAATATATCCCTCACTCTTCATCAATGCACGCAACAGATCTTCCCGGCGTCTACTGAAACTATTTATTATACCCGCCGCCTGTGAAACAGTCCGGCTATCAATTCTGCTGAATTCGCTTATGAAATTATCCACCCCCATTTTGTCAACCCATCTGTCCATCAGTTCTTCGTTATAAGAACCAAAAGCCGTGATAACCGACTCCAGGCTACTGAACTGTTCAATACGGGCCCCGCTGAATTTTTCCGCAATAATATCCAACCCGCCACGGGTTACGATGGTGTCAATAAGTATTTTGTTATGTCCCTCCGTCGCGTACAGTAAATGGGCGGCATTGTGTATGTTCTTCAGGCTCGCTTTGAGAGTTTCATTTGTGAAAGCAACGGCATAATTGCTGTCAATAAGTTTTGAGAGTATCTCATTTTTACGGGCGCCAAATGCATCGATAAAAACAGCTGCCTGGCCCATGCCTTCTATTGTGGTGTGTCGAAGCACATTAATAATATTATCTAATTGCGGGCTTCCGACCAGTATATCCAGTAACTCTTTTTTCCGGATGCCGGTCGCATTAATAAGTTCGGCTGCCTGCTGCAGGTTTTCTTCCCTGACCTGCATAATTTGACCGGACAAGTGGGTGATATGCAGCGCTGTCTGAATCTCACCTTTTTGTTTCAACGGGAAGCTGTGAATAAATGAAGCCAAAGATGAAAACCGGTTGATTAAAATTCTTTCAAAGAAGCCCGCCTGGCGCTGAAAATAATCGGCTGTAAATAGTTCATCCACCAGTGGCGCATCCACTGCCAGCATATTGTTAACCACTAGTCCCAATTGTCTCAGGTGCTCCACCTGTAAGTGTTCAAAATAGTTCTTCCACCAGTCTGCGTTTTGCCGGAAAAAGACCTTTGCATCCGCCCGGATGGAATAGGTGAAGACGTTCATATACCGGAAGCGGATCCAATGCTCATTTAACAAGGCTCGGGCGCCATTCAACATTTCATGACGCAGGGTCTCTGATACCGAAACGAATATTTCCTTTAAATAATTAGTCGCAAAGAGGAAATGCAGTGATTCAACATATTCGTTGTTTCCTTCACCCCTTTCAAAACGGAGCATCATACGCCTCTTGGCACTACCCGGGGATTCCGCCTTTTGTTCAAAAAGAGCAATCAATACCTCCTTAAATTCTTTAAATGATAAATGAAACCAGGCCGGCGGAAACTTAATACAATAACTGTAGAATTCTGTGACAGGCAGGGGGGATTCCCCCGTCATGGCTGTGTAACAAGATAAGATATACAACATGTATTTCTCTTCGCTGCTCAGCCGCGAAATATCCTCTTTAAGCCTTTCAAAACCATTGGAAGCCGCGAAATTGAAAACCCAGGCATTTCTGATTATCCCGGCCTCCGCATCCCGGATCGCCTTATCCAGGTGTGGGAATTTATTAGCCATCAGCCTTTCAACCGCCGGATGGCCGGATCGATATAATTCCCGGACCAGTTTGGGATAATAGGTTCTAAAATCGATATTTAAATCTCCCTTGTTGGTATTCAATTTATCAAAAGGGTCAAGGTCCGTGCTGATCCAGATATACCTTCCGTTTCCCTGTTCAGCTTCAGTCCGGAAAATCTGTTCAAGGTCATGCTGAAAGGGCAGCCGGTGCGCATCGTCAACCAGGATGAGTTTCCGGGTCCTGTAATCAAACTGACAGGATAAGACATCCAGTTCGTTCAGCAATTCCGGGATCACCTCTGAATTCTTTTCCGACAGCTTATTTAAGTTCAATGAATAACAGAAATACCTTTCGGATTGCAGCAACCGGTAAACAATCTGAAAAGCCAGCATGGACTTGCCTTCCCCGGGTTTGCCGTGAATATGGATAAACCCCTTACTTTCAATCTCCCTCAGTATTTCGCTGATCTCATCATTAGGCGGCGTAACATGAATGTAATAAGGCCTTGATTTACTGAAACTGAAAATCCCTTCAATCGCTGCGGCAATGGTTTCATCGCCCTTGTCCCGGAATTCAAATTGATCATTGAAGAATTCCGTTTTCTTTTCCTTACCCATCAATTCTGGCCAATACATCCAAATAATCAGTACAAAAAATAACAGGCCGGGAATTATGACCGGCAATTGCAGGCCCGGAAACAATAATTTTATTCCCTGGACTAACAAGATCGTTACAACCCCCGTAGCCAGCCCCCACCAGGAATTGAGTTCCTTAAAACGACTCCAAAGCCGTTTCCTTTTTCTTTTAAGGTAATTTGTAATTGACTTTCCCATTCGTTCAATTGACAATTAGTGAAAATACTCTTTAGGGGTCACCCTGGTAAAAGGCAGATTTTCTGATTCTATTCAAATCAAGGCGGCTTACAATTCATGCATCCTTCATTAAATGAAGCTGTTACGCTTAATTTTAAATATAATATTAATTTAATTAAAGCACAGCCATACTTACGCTCACGGGCCGCCCGTTTGGCCTTATCCCGAAATTACAGTTCTTATTATCGGGTAACTTCTCGAAGTTGTAATGCGTTTTTTCTTTGACAGAGGCGGAAGAAAGGACCGATTATTATTCAATTCATTTTCACAAACGGATTATTCTCCTTCTCGAATCCCACGGTCGTGGCCGGCCCATGCCCGGAATAAACGATTGTTTCATCGGGAAGCATATAAAACTGTTCCCGGATGCTTTTTTCCAGGATTTCAAAACTCCCCCCGGGGAG
>CAYNSL010000129.1:0-8098 GCA_964399755.1 uncultured Chitinophaga sp.
TTCTCCTTTCAAAGTTCCGTGCAATAAAATGGCGTTACTACGATAGCTGTCAGGATCGGGGATGATAGTGATCAAAAACAGGTTAGCGGGCAGGGATGTTTGTTTTTTCAGGTGAATCAGCGGCAGCAAATAACAAAGCCTTGTTAACGGGATAATCTTTCATGCCGCCGGAATAAAATGGAATATGCAGGAGCTTGTCAAATCCCATTGCCAACAGGCCATTCAATAAATTCATTAAAGATGTTTGGGTATTTGATTCATGATTCGATGAACGGGGACCTGCCATTTTAAGTATGAGTAAAATCACATTTCGGTCTGATTTCAATCAAGACAGGGGGGTATATAATTTTTAATTTTAACTAACAAACGTTCGTGTCTTTAATTCATGTTCTTTGAGGGGATTTGTTTTTTCTGAAAAAAACAATCACGGAAAATAAATGAAAGCCCATTGTTTAATTACTACTCACAGAAGTAATGAAAAACAAGGATGACAATGAGAAAACCGGTGAAGGATCGCAACGCCGGAAATTCTTAAAATTTGGCCTGCTGGCCGGCGGCGCCACCCTCGCGGGTTGGGGTATCCAGAAAGAACTGCGGGCGGATACGATACCCGCTCCCGGGGAAAAAGTGAAAGTGATGACGGCGGATGGGAAACTGGTGGAGGTGGATAGTAATCATATCACCCATCATGTGGCTGAAAAAGCAATCACCGCCAAACAGGCGCGGGAAGGCATCGAAGGAAAAAAATTTGTCATGGTGATCGACCTGGCCCTTTGCGCCAATGCCAGGAAATGCATTGACAGCTGCCAGAAAATGCACCACAAACGCCCCCCGCTGGAATGGATAAAGGTGAAAAAGATGCAGGATGCGCAGGACACCGCGCCCTACTGGATGCCACAACCCTGTTTTCATTGCGATAACCCCCCCTGTACAAAAGTTTGTCCCGTTGACGCCACATTCAAAAGAAATGATGGCGTAGTCCTGATTGATAATAACCGCTGTATCGGTTGCCGGTTTTGCATGGCCGCCTGTCCCTATAACGCCCGCACATTTAATTGGGGGAAAGACTGGGGAGTGGCGAAAGACAGTACCGGCGCTGCCTGTACTTCACCAGCGGGTATCAAATGTGATGAATCCATCGAATCCAGCCTGCAGGATAAAATGGGAACAGTTTCCAAATGTGATTTCTGTGTCGACATGGCCCGGGCGGCTAAACTGCCCGATTGCGTGACGAATTGCCCCAACGGTACGCTGTTCTTCGGCGATGCGAACGAAGATGTCGTTACCAACGGGGAAGACACCTACCGGCTCAGCGAATTGATCAGGGACCGGGCGGGATACCGCTACCTGGAAGAGCTGGGTACCGAGCCCCGGGTATATTACCTGCCGCCGGTTGAAAGGAATTTCCCGTTTGAAGAAGATTCAGTGATCCATAATGTAAGGGAAGATTAATAAATGATTTACCTGTATGTTACCCCATGCTCATATCGGAGCGGATTATCATATTCTTTCTGAAAAAGAAAAACGGGAACATCGCAAAGAGATCCGTGAAGTTGTCCTGCGTCCTTTACGGCATACCGGCAGCTTCGGGAAAATCTGGATTGCGCTGCTGCTGATCGTCTTCCTCTTCGGATGTTACGCCTATTACCTCCAGCTTAAACACGGGTTGAAAGTAACCGCGATGCGGGATTACGCATCCTGGGGCCTCTACATTTCCAATTTTATTTTTTTTGTAGCCATCAGCCTGGTGGGGGCGCTGATCTCTTCGGTGTTGCGGCTGACGAATTTCGACTGGTACAGGCCGATCACCCGGATCGCGGAGATCATCGCCGTATCGGCCATTCTTTTTGCCGGGATTATTATCATTGTCGATATGGGGCGACCCGACAGGATCTTCAACCTGTTTACACACGGCCGGATCCAGTCGCCGATCGTTTGGGATGTGATCGTTGTATCGACCTACCTCGTCACCAGTATTTTGTTTTTATATGTTCCCCTGCTCCCGGGTATTGCTTTGTGCAGGGATGTGCTGACAGAAAGACCCCGCTGGCAGCGCTGGATGTATAAGACCCTGTCGCTGGGTTGGAACGGAAGTGAGAGCCAGTGGAAATTAATGAAACGGAGCGTAGCGATCATTTGCATCCTGATCATTCCGCTGGCGATCTCTATTCACACGGTTACCGCCTGGTTGTTCGCCACCACCCTGCGACCGGGATGGGACAGCACCAACTTCGGACCTTATTTTGTAGCGGGCGCTTTCCAGGCGGGTACGGCCTGCGTGATCATCGCGATGTTTGTCTTCCGGAAAGTGTACAACCTCCGGAAATACCTGACGGAAGTGCATTTCAATTACATGGGCAAACTGCTGGTATTCCTTTGCCTGGTCTACGCTTATTTCAATATCAACGAATACCTGGTTCCCGCCTATAAAATGAAGGGGGCGGAAGGGAAATTACTGAATGACCTCTTTACGGGACATTATGCGCCGCTCTACTGGTCGGTCCAGTTTTTTGGAATGGCATTGCCGGCCGTCCTGCTGCTCTGGAAAAAAGCAAGAAGACCGCTGCCGCTGGCAACCATTGCGGTTTTTGTCGTGGTGGCCGCCTGGCTGAAACGCTACCTGATCGTGACGCCGATCATGCTGCACCCTTATACACCGATCCAGAATGTACCGGCCAATTGGGCTGTTTATTTTCCTTCCTGGGTGGAAATCGCGATAGTATCCGGATCGCTGGCGGGCGTGCTGTTGCTGATTACCCTGTTTTCAAAACTATTTCCCATCATTTCCATCTGGGAAACGCTGGAAAGCGAAGGCATTGAATTGGAAGAACTCGACAACCCGAAAAAATGAACGCATGCGGAGCAACCGGAAAAATAGCGGAAAAGAAAGACACCTGGCATCACTGTTATGGCTGCTGTTCCTGGGTATGCCCTTCAAATTACCGGCGCAGGATGAAAAAACGGCGGTGATCAGGTTGATATTTTCACAAACGGATTCTTCGAAAACCTGTACCGCCCTGGTTACATCGGACAGTCTGCCGGTGGCGGGAACGGAAATTCACCTCTATGCGAAAAGGTATTACAGCCTGCTTCCGGTTGGTAAAGTAACGGCGACTGATGAAAAAGGAGAGGCCGCCATTGAATTCCCGACCGATCTGCCGGGTGATAAAAACGGTATGATCGATGTGATCGCAAAGATCGAGGGAGATGAAAAATACGGGGATGCGGAAACGCAGTCATCCGTTAAATGGGGCGGAATACCCCATGTGGAGTCTTATAACTGGGGAGACCGGTCGCTTGCCGCTTCGAGGGAAAAGGCGCCGATGTTTTTGGTGGTTGTATCCAACCTGATCATTGTGCTTATCTGGGGCACCCTAGTTTACCTGGTGTACCTGCTGTACCGGATCAAAAAATCGGGCAGGCGATTAAAGAAACCGGGCATCACGGGGGAATGAAGATCCCTGCCGCGCCATTAGTTCTTTCCTTGTATTCGTGCTGATGAAAGCGAAACTGGTTTAATGGATAAATGGATAATTAAAATCATCATTCAAAAACAATTTCTAACAATCAAAAAAAATAAACAATGAAAACAATGCGTATCATATCCGGTCATATGGCAGGTATTATGGCGGCAGCCGGGTTTATTATTCTTACCGCCAACCCTCTTGCCGCCCAGAAACCGGCGGGGAAACCCTGGCCCGCGCCTGCCAACGCGATCGCCATGAAAAACCCGGTGAAATCCGACCCGGTTTCCCTGAAAGACGGAAAGGAACTGTATATCAAAAACTGCAAATCCTGCCATGGCGATGCCGGTAAAGGCGACGGCACCAAGGCCAAGAACCTGGATATTTCCTGCGGGGATTTCAGCCTGCCGGCTTTTGCGAAAGTCAGCGACGGCGAACTCTTCTGGAAAATTACGGAAGGAAGAAAACCCATGCCGACTTTCAATAAAAAACTTTCAGATTCGGAAAGATGGGCCGTCATTAATTATATGCGGACATTCCTGAAATGAAAGGAAAGCGCAGGCAGGATAATCATTTCAATCCTATTTATTATTAAAAACAGCATATGAAAAAGTTTAAACTTGGTTTCGCCGTCATTACCTGTTTATCCGCCCTTGTCATTTTCCTGGCACAGTGTACCAAGGACGACCAGGTGCTGGATATCCCCGCACCCCCGGGAGGTAATGAATTATTCTCCCAATTCACCGGCACAGCTCCCGTTATTGACGGCATAGTGGATGCGGGCTGGGGGAATGCACAAAAATTACAGGTAAACCCAACTGTTCCCGATCCGGGCAATGCGCTTTTTGCAGGGTATATCGGGGAGCAGTATCCGGCTACGCTACGGTCGATGTACGACAACCAGTACATCTACTTTTTGCTGGAATTTGCCGATGCCACACAAAGCACGAACGTAGCTCCCTGGTATTTTAACCCCGCTTTGAATGTGACCGGTAAAACGGGCTGGCAAAAGGAACCGACAAGCAGGACATTCGACGGCAGCGGTGTTATGTCGAGGGAAGGCTGGGGTGAGGATAAGATCGCCTTTCTCTGGAATATCAATAAATCAACACCCAAATTCCTTACGCAAACCTGTTACGCCAGTTGCCATGTATTTACGCCTTATATAGATTTTTCCTCGCCATTGGATACCATCGTATCTAATTCAGCCAATGGAAATCACTATACGAACGGCGCGAATGAGAAAATAGATATGTGGTGGGGACGGTTAGGGTTTATGAGCAAGGATGCTACGCTGAACCAGCTGGATGATAATTACCAGGACTGGGCAGGCGGTCCCGCTATCTACAATTTAACAGGAGGTAATGCCAACGGCAGGCATGTGGACGGAATTGTTCCCGACGGAACCAAATCGGCCACATGGCCCTACCGGCCCAATTATACCACCTCACCCGCACAGGGCGAGGTCAATAATTCCCAGAATTTAAAACTCGATGGCACCGGCGCCACTGTCGCCGTTCCGCTCTGGGTCATTCCCGGCTCCAATTCAAATTTCATCCTGGTATCCGATACCAGCAGCGGAAGGGCCAAAAAAGTGGTAGGGGTGAGTTCCGCAGGTGTACTGACACTGAGCGACGCTTCCACCATCGATCCGACAGTAGGAACAGATTATCAGCGCACCGGCAATAGCGCATCCGGACCTACCGCGGCAAAATCGATCGCCTCATTTATTGCCGTTCCTTTAATCGGGAGCCGTGCGGATATAACCAGTACGGCCGTGTACACGGGAAGCGGCTGGATCGTTGAATTCAAACGCAAACTCAGTACGGGCGATGTATTGAACCAGGATATTGATTTTACGGGTTTGCAGGACCAGGAATTCGGCGTGGCCATCTGGAACAGGTCCAATTACCAGCATGGCATCAATCCGAACCTGGTGCTGAAGTTTAAAAAATAAGGGGATGGCCATTGTCAACCTATAAATTTCAAAATCATGTTGCGCCATAAATACTTCACGGGCTTCCTGCTGACCGGTATCGTGTTGCTTTGGTTATTGCCGGGTTGTTATAAAGACAAGACCGTGATCCTGGATACAGCGCCGGCGATTACCAGGACCGTTACTTTTTCGGGCGACCTGGTACCCATATTCAATAAAAGTTGCAGTATCAGCGGATGTCATACCACGGGCGGCAAATCGCCGGATCTGACCGCCGCCAATGCCTATAACTCACTTAAAGTCGGGAATTATTGCAACACCGGTAACCCGGAAAGCAGCTTGTTATATCTCTGGCTGACCGGTAAGAAGAGTACCCAGATGCCACCCGCAGGTTTGAATAAAGATTATAACGCGCTGGTGCTTGCCTGGATAAAACAAGGGGCCAAAAACAATTAAAAAAAATGGTATGAAAAATTATGCGTTATCAATAGGGTCAGCAATGAAAAACATTGCCCTGACGACCGTCCTGTTATTCCTCAGCCAGGGCCGGCTAATAGCCCAGGATTCGACGGTAACCGCGAAACCGGAAAAACAAACCGTCAGGCTGGCGAAAAACACATTCGAGAGTGTTTGGGTCATGGACAACCATACCGTCATCGTCTCCAAAAAGGGGTCCTTGGAAATGACCATCCAGCACCGGTTTGGTACAGTTAACAATGGAGGCAAGGATCTGTTCGGACTTTTCGCGCCTTCTAATATCCGGCTGGGAATAAGTTATGTGCCCATCCATAAACTGAACCTCGGTGTCGGGTTAACCAAGGAAAGGATGCAGGTGGACCTCGACGGCCAGTACGCCATTTTGCAGCAAACGGAAAGCAATAAAGTGCCTGTCAGTGTAAGTTATTTCGGAAATATCGTGATCGATACCCGCGATAAAAGCAATTTCAGGTTTGGGGTTCACCGGTTTTCTTATTTCAACCAGGTTATGATCGCCCGGAAAATAACCGACAGGTTCTCGGCGCAGGTCGCTCCCAGCTTTTCCTGGTTTAATAATGTCGAGGCCTTTGTAAACAGCAAGGGGGAAATAGAACGCAAAATGAAAAACGGGCATTTCGCCATTGCTTTCCTCGGCCGGTATAAATTTTCAGACAGATCCTCTATCCTGGTCAATTACGACCAGCCGCTTACCCAGCACCCGACCAATAACCCGCACCCGAATTTATCGCTGGGGTTTGAAGTAACGACCGATTCACATGCTTTCCAGATATTCTTCGGTAATTATTACGGCATCGTACCCCAGAGCAACAACGTGTTTAACAAAAATGATTACCGCGACGGACAGTTCGTGATCGGTTTCAATATCACCAGGCTTTGGGCATTCTGATCATAACGTAACCCGCATATCAGTAGCCTTTAATTGTATATTAACCAGCTCCGAAGGGGCTGGTTATTTTAGTGGTGGAAGAAAAATAAACATATTTTCGGATAAATCTTTCGTCATGGAGATCCCCGGACCGCAGCTCCAGGAGGAAAAAATAAAGTTCTCCAAAGGAAAATTGGTTTTCTACTTTTTCGCGTTGCTCCTTTTTGTCCTTATTGTTTATTATTTCGCCCGGATCAGGAATAATTTCAGCCTGCTGATCAAAGTTCAGCCCGCCTGGCTGGCCATTGCAGTGGGTGCACAGGCAGGAACCTACCTGCTCAATTCGTTTATTGGCCACATCCTCCTTCGCAGCTTTGATCCGAAGACCCGCATTCCCGTAAAAGATTTGTTCAAGGCCAATATTGTAACGCTCTTTATTAACCAAACCATTCCAAGCGTCCAGTTGAGCGGTAATATTTATTTTTTCAATTTCCTCAAGCGACGGGGTGTTGCTGAACAGAAGGCTTATTCCCTTTTATTACTGGAATTGCTTACTTTTTATACGGCCGTTATTTGCATTATCCTGGTGCTGCTGGCGATCAGTATATTCCAAAAGGCCGCACCGGCCTATTTTACCGTCATCTTTGTAAGCGGCATTTTTGCCTTTGCGATATTTGCCTTCCTTATCGGATTATTGGGGAGGGGGAAGAACGTCGCTTCCTTACTGAAGAAACTGGCCCGTATCCGGTTCCTGAAAAAAGGAGTCAGCAAATTTGAAACGATTCCCTTCGCGAAATTGAAGAATCCCTGGCGTATTTATAAAGAACATACTTCCCTTGTGATCCGGACCATTTTTCTTCACAGTTCCATTTTCCTTTTCGATTCAATCACGGTATTCGCGCTCTTTCACGGACTGGGCGTCTCTATCACCTACCTGGCCGTATTTACCGGATTTATCCTGACAAAAATTATTTCCCTGTTACCATTTATCCCGGGCGCGCTGATCCTCTACGAAGGAAGTATGACTTTTTTTTATGTACACCTTGGCGTACCGGTAGCCATGGCAGCCATGGTTACCCTGTTATACCGGGTCCTTTCCTTCTGGCTGCCGATACCGGCGGGATTTTTCCTGTACCGGAAGTTGCAGCAGGATGATAAAAAAAGGCAACTTTCCTGAACCCTGGCAGGAAGCCGGTCGCCAGCATTACAGGGAGATCGCCTTAATTACTTTCTGTTTAGCCTGGGGGGCGGGGCATACTGTTAACGAATGTTAAACCCGCCATTTCATCCCCCGCTTTTCTCAATTCATGTATGACCGCATTGCCGGGGGTAAAT
>CAYNSL010000130.1:0-7939 GCA_964399755.1 uncultured Chitinophaga sp.
TATCTGTGGCTAACCCCATCGCGCAGCGATCCTTTCGTGTCATTTAGTGTCTTTCGTGGCCAACCAATTTTCGTGGCCCCACCCAGGCATTCCCGGGCACCCCGCCCCCTCTTTTCCACATTTATCATCTATGCGGCCATCCCTGCAACCCGGCCGCCAAAATTCCATTATATTTAAGCTGCTTTATTAACCAAAATTTCCGCTATGAGAAAGACGCTCCTTCTTTGTACCTGTGTATTTTTCCTTTTCTCCGCCGTATCGGCACAACGCGTGATCACCGGGAAAGTGACCGACAGTAACGGCCTCCCGCTGGCTGGCGTTATTGTTACCTCCAAGAAAACCGGGAAAGGAACGGGAACCGCCAACGACGGTACCTACAGCATCAACGTGAGTACGGACGATGAGCTGGAAATTTCCCTCGTCGGTTATATCCCGCAAACCATCAAAGCGGATGGCAGCGTTTCTTTCAGCGTTACCCTGGCGCAGGATGAAAAAAGCCTCGCCGAAGTGGTGCTGGTGGGTACCCGCCGCGCGGGACGCGTGAAGACTGAAACAACGGCGCCGGTGGATGTGATCAATGTGGGACAGGCCACGGCGCCCACGGCAAGGATGGACCTGACTTCCGTATTGAATTTCGCAGCTCCTTCCTTTAATTATAATAAACAAAGCGGCAGCGACGGCGCCGATCATATCGACCTCGCCACCCTGCGTGGCCTGGGTCCCGACCAGACCCTCGTGCTGGTAAACGGTAAACGTCGCCACCAGACCGCATTCGTAGCCGTATTCGGCACCAGGGGCCGCGGTAATTCGGGCACCGACCTGAACGCCATCCCGGTGAGTTCCATCGACCGGGTAGAAATTCTCCGCGACGGCGCTTCCGCGCAATATGGTTCGGATGCCATTGCCGGCGTGATGAACATCATCCTGAAAAAAAACACCAAAAAATTAACGGGAAATATCGGCTGGGCCGGTTACCTCGATCCCAAATTCAACACGGCCTATGCGAGCGACCTGCTGACCCAGTATGAATCGGCCAAAAAACTGGATGGCAATTCATTTTCCGTGGGACTGAATTACGGTCTCCCCGTAGGGAAGAAAGGCGGCTTTATCAATTTCACCGCCGACGCGATCACTACGGGCAAAACTTTCCGCCAGGTGCTTGATACTTCCAACTACTATAATAACGACGACGCGATGTATATCGATATTTACCGGCGCGCGCATGGCGACGGATCCCTGAATATGATCGGTCTTTCGGTGAATACGGAAATACCCACGAAAAGCAGCGCCATTTTTTATTCCTTCGGCAGTTATAATTTTAAATCTTCGGATGCTTTCGCCTTTACGCGTAACTGGTCGGCCCGCCCCGACCGCTTTCCCACCGACGCCATGGGGGGATTGATCTTTGTGAATGGAATCATGAAGAACAGTAACGACGGCGAGACCTATTATTCTCCGCATATCCAAACCAAGATCACCGATTTTTCCTGGACCGCGGGCGTCAAAGGAACAACCGAGGATAAATGGAACTGGGATTTCAGCAATACCACCGGCTTTAATAATTTTCATTTCTGCGGCGACAAGACCTTCAACGCTTCGCTGGGCGCCACGCAAACGCATTTCGACGACGGGGGCTTCCGGTTCCTGCAAAGCACCACCAACCTGAATTTCAGCAAACAGGTGAGCAACCGTTTCAATTTCGCCATCGGCGCCGAAAACCGCTACGAGATCTACAAGATCTACGCGGGGGAAGAAGGGTCATATAAAAATTATGACCCCACAGGCACCAAGGCCACGGGCTCACAGGGATTTCCCGGCTACCAGCCCAACGATGTGGTTCGGGCCAAACGTTCGGTGGTGGGTTTGTATGTCGACGCGGAATATGATGTAACCAGCAAATGGCTGGTGGATGGCGCGGTTCGAATCGAAAATTACAGTGATTTCGGTTTTACCAGCAACTATAAATTCGCCACCCGTTTCAAAGCCGCGCCCACCCTGAACCTCCGCGGTTCGGTGAGCACGGGATTCCGGGCGCCTTCACTGCAGCAGATTAATTTCAGTTCTACGTTTACTACCGTGCAGGCCGGTGTGATCGCGGAAGTAAAGATCGCGCCCAACTACAGCCCCATCACGCAATCGGCCGGTATTCCCAAACTGAAACAGGAACGCAGCGTGAATGCCAGCCTGGGATTTGCCTGGGAGGCCGCCAAAGGATTAAACATCACGATCGACGGTTACTGGGCGCAGATCAGGGATCGCGTGGTGCTCAGCGGGCAGTTCGATGGCAGCGATCCCAATCTCGACGCGGGTCTCCGCGCGCAGATGGCCGCGCTCAACGTGAGCCTGGCGCAGTTCTTCGCCAACGCGGTGAACACGACCAATAAAGGCGTGGACGTGGTGATCGACTATAATAAAAAATGGGGACACCACCGCATCAAGGCCCTGTTCGCCGGTAATTTCCAGTCGATGGATATCGACAGGATCAATGTTCCCGCCAAACTTTCGGGGTCGGATTTCCTGAAACAGACTTTCCTGAGCGACCGCGAACAGAAGTTCATCCTCGCCTCCGCGCCCAAAACCAAATTCGCGCTGAATCTTGAATATGGTCACCAGAAAATAGCGGGCGGGTTGCGCTTCACCTATTTCGGCGAAGTGACCCTGCTGGGTTACGGGCAGGACGGGCTGGGCATCAATCCCACCGTGCCTCTCGACAACGGATCGGGAGATGTGCCGGACCGGTATAATTATTCCGGCAAGCTGGTCACGGATATTTATGCCAGCTACCAGATCTCGAAGCATTTTACTTTTTACGCCGGCGCGGATAATCTCCTGAACACCCATCCCGATTTCGGGGTGGTGAAAGGCGCCAAGGACTGGGCCTATAATACGGAGACCGGGGGAGCCTGGGATGCCGTGCAGATGGGTTTTAACGGGAGAAGGCTGTTTGCAAGGCTGGCTTTTATTTTCTGATCCCAATAATAGGGTATTCATAACCGTTTCGTGTAAGCGAAACGGTTTTCTTATGACCTTAATATCCGGGCGCTTTCCGTTAGCAGGTCAGGAAGTAAAGCGCGATCCAGCGCTTCGAATGCAACCGGCGCGGCGGGCTCTGCATTAAATTCATTCAGGATCTTCCGCCACCAGCCCACGTTTTTCCACTGACCGAGTTTGTACCCCACCTGTTCATAAGTGGCGAAGTACCGGAACCCCATGGATTCGTGAAAAGCCACGCTTTTATCATTGGGCAGGTTGATCACCGCATATACATTGCGGAAGCCCTGGATTTTCAGCATGCCAAACAGGGCATGATATAACGCCCGGGCGATGTGGTGGCGCTGAAAATCGTCATGGATATATACGGAAGACTCCACGCTCCACTGATAGGCCGTCCGTTCGCGGTAGCGCGAAGCGTAAGCATACCCGGCGATATTGCCGTCGATCTCGCAAACCAGCCAGGGCCAGCTGGCGAGATAGGTATTGATTCTTTCGGCAAAGGCGGCAACGGAGGGGACTTCTGTTTCGAACGTGAAAGAAGTTTGGGTAATATACGGCGCGTAGATGGCGAGGATCCCCGCCGCATCATCCGGGCGGGCCAGGCGAATGGTTTGCATCATCATGACGTTATTGAGGGATCAGCGCAGGGGCTGCAATACCTGGACCCGGTCTTTGTTCTTGCCGGCAATAAAACTGCGCTTACCCATGATCGTTATATTCTCCAGGCATTTCACGTCGCCCGGCACATAAAATCCCGACCGCGTGACCGGCTGCGCGGAAAAACCGCCTTTCCCGTCGCCCAGGAGCATCAGGCCGATACCCGCATCGTTCCTCCCCGTTTCCACTTCGGTGCTGTAATCGTTACCGGCCAGCAGCAGATCCGTGAACCCGTCGTTATTCACATCCATACACTGGATCCCGTTTACCGGGAAGAACTGGGCCCCGGGAGGCAAAACTTTCTGGGTATAGAAAAGGCCCGTGCCGTCGTTGAGGTAAACCGCGCTTTGCATATTGTCGGCCAGCAACAGCGCCGCTTTCTGCAATTGCTCTTTGGTAAATATATCCGGCACCGCCGCCGAAGAATAGGGCGCATAGCGTAAATATTTCTTCCGCAGGTAAGGCATCTGGTCGAGTACGTAGTCGCGAATGGCGATCGGGTAATTGGCGTTGCGCACATAAGTGCTGATCAGGCAATCGGTGCTGCCGTTATTGTCAAAATCGCTCACCACCATGCTAATGGGTTTCTCCAGCGTTCCGGTATAGCGCGTGTTCAATCCAAGGTTTCCGCCGATAATATCCATATCGCCGTCTTTATCAATATCGGCGCATACAATTTTATTCCACCAGCCATAGGTATTGGGAATCGCCACGGGGCCTTCGTCCAGCACGCCTCCCCGGTTAAAATAAATAGTGACGGGCATCCATTCGCCGGCCATCACCAGGTCCATCCAGCCGTCGCCGTTCATATCGCACCAGTTTGCCGATTTCACCATACCCGCCTTTGCCAGTGAAGCCGGACCTACCGGTTTTGCGGATGAGTCCACCAGGTCGATAATTCCCGACCAGGGAATCAGCCCGTAATTTCCGGGACTGGTTGTGCCCCCGATAAAAATATCCATGACCCCGTCCTTATTGTAATCGCAGGCGGCCAGCACATTTGAACTGGTATTGATAACCGCCGATTTTTCCCGGTACCGTTTAAAGCGGCCCTTCCCGTCGTTGCTGTAAAAACGAACGGGGTATTTGGTCATATCTTTCGCGTAATCGTTACCGCCGGATGTGATGATGAGATCTTTGTCGCCATCCCCGTCAAAGTCCACCGCCGCGATGGCCCCATCCTCAAATTGTTTATCATCGCTGAAACAGGATTGCGCTACCGCCGTAAAACTGCCGTCTTCGTTCTGGAAATAACAGGCGGCGGGGTAATCCTTCGCCCCGCCGATCACCAGGTCATCTTTGCCATCACCGTTCAGGTCGGCCACGCAAATGCAGGGCCCCAGTTGCGAAAACCGGTGCGGCAGCAAGGGCTCGAGTTTGAAATCGATATAAGGATTTTCCTGCTGGAGGTAATTGATCTTCGTATCCGCGGTAATGTCTTTAAAATAACCGCCGGGTACAGGCACCGGCGGCGTCGCGGGCGAAGCTTCCTTATGATCAGCCTTTAAAAGATCACCGGCCTTTACCGTAAAGCTTTGCGTTTTTCCGTCGGGCCAGGTGATACGTACAACGGCATTCGTGTTTTGCCCGATGCCGATCACCATTTTATCATCGCTGTTCGACAGGTAGCCTTTCATCGTATTGGCCACGGCATAACGGTGTATGCTATCTGGCGTTACCACTTCCAGTTTCGCGCCAAGCCCGTTGCTGTTTCCGGCCGGGCCCCTGAGCCGGACCGAGACGGAATGAAATTTGCCGATTTCGCTGGTATTGTTGCGATAGATAAAGGCGTTATCATTTACATTGCTGACGATGATCTCAAGGTCGCCGTCGTTGTCGAGATCGGCATAACAGGCCCCGAAGCTCCAGGCCGGCTGGTCGAGCCCGCTCTCCCGCGATTCCTTTTTAAATTCGAAATTGCCGTAATTCTTAAAATAGCTTTTCAGCACTTTCACCGAAGGAATCACGGATAATAATTTCAGCACATCGTCCTGGCTGCCGGTGTTCACCAGCGCCTTGCGCACGGAATCCATTTTAAACCGCACGTAATCCATATCGGTGATATCGCGCATATACCCGTTGGCGATATACACATCCTTCAGCCCGTCGTTGTCAAAATCATTGATCAGCACGGCCCAGCTCCAGTCGCTGAAGGCCATCCCCGTATAATAGCTGATATCCGAATAGCTGCCGTTGCCGTTGTTCAGCTGCAGCACGTTCTTCACGTACTGGTACCCGTATCCGTATTTCACCAGTTTGTCGAATTCGTCGTAATTATTTCCCCGGCGCAGTTGTTTCTGCCGGTAATTCCCTTCGGGAAGCATGTCGGTGGTCACGAGGTCGCTGAAACCGTCGTTGTTGATATCGGCGTAATCGCTTCCCATCGAAGAATAGGATCCGTGCTTGAAATACTTATCGAATTCATTTACAAAACGGCCATTACCCTGGTTAATGAAAAGATAATCCGGTTCCAGGTAATCGTTGGCCTGGTAGATATCTTTCAGCCCGTCGTTATTAAAATCCTCGAGAATGGCGCTGAGCCCGAAGGACCGCGTGGCGAGACCGGCTGGCGCGGTTTTGTTGACGAATTTTCCATTCATGTTCTCGTAATACTGGTCCGATTCATAAGGCGTGGGTTTGTCGCGCACGGCTTCCAGTTCTCCCTTTTTATTATAAGCGAGGTGAATGAGTTTGGCGAAATCGAGGTTATAGGGATGGTTGAGCACCAGCAGGTCGAGGTCGCCGTCGTTGTCCATATCGTTGAAATACGCGCTCATGGAAAATCCCGGGTCCGCCACGCCGTACTGAAGGGCCTTGTCGGTAAACGTGCCGTCGTGGTTATTGATATAAAGAATATTCCTCCGCAGTTTCGGGTCGGCCGCCACGGATTTGCAGACATAGATATCCAGCCATCCGTCGCCGTTCACATCGGCCATCACCGCGCCGGTTTTATAACCGCCGTTGCCGTTCACCCCCGCAGCATTGGTAACATCTTTGAACCGCAGGTTGCCCTGGTTGAGGAAAAGTTTGCAGTCGCCCACGTTGGAGGTGAAATAGAGATCGGTGAGCCCGTCGTTGTTCACGTCGCCCGCGTTCACCCCGGCGCCGTTGTAAAAATATTCATAGCTGATCACGTTCAGTTGCTTGCTGTCCATGATCACGTTATTGAACTGTACGCCGGTAGAATCCGGCGAGAGCAGGCTGAACAGTTTTTGCTGGGCCCTGCTTGCTTGCATCGCGCAGGAGCCCAAAAAAAGCAACAGGTATTTCCGTACCGTCAACATGCTTGTCATTGGTTGAGTTTGAGTTTTTGCAGGATGGCGTTCGCGATCTCCCGGCCCTGGTCGAGCCCGTTGTTCAGCGCTTCCATAAAATGGATGCCGCCGTAAAACCGGCTGACGGAAGCTTCATCCGCCGCGAGTTTGAAACTGCTGAAACGTCGGGGCGGCAGGTTGATATACATCTCGCTTGAGTCAGTAAACGCGTAGGGTTGCGGGATCATTTGCATCAGGATGGCGGAGGAGGCGCCGCTGACCACGCTATGCCCGCTCGGGTATTCGGGGAATGGAGGCGTTTCGATATAGGGCCGCCACCTGGGCGCGATCAGTTTGTTGATATAGGTTTCGGGCCGCAGCAGGTTATAGATATACTTATCGGCCCAGCAGCTTAAAAATCCTTCGAACAATCCCAGCGCCACCATTGTATAGACCTGTGCACTGCGGCTTTCATCCATGCCCAGGTTTTTCAGGGCCTGCCCGGTAATGCGCAGCCAGTGCCCGCCGGGCGACACCTTATGGACATAATACATAAAATGACCGGCGGAGCGGACGATATTGGGATTGCAGTCCCAGAACAGGGCGATGGAATGCTGTACGGTGTCGGCCCGCTGCGATTGGCGGTAATTATTCATCGCGCTTTTATAAAAGGCGGATGATTTATTCTCGCTGTAAGGCAGGGGCGGTTTCACTTTGATCCGGGAACTGCTGTCGAAGAGCATTGAACGGATCAGGGGCCAGTTGGGTTCGATCGCATTGCCGTAGTCGGGCGAGGTGGGTTGCCAGGCGCCGGCGGAGTCGACCACGACATAACGGGTAAGCGTACGCGTATAATCGTAATTGTCTTTTTTTAAACCGGCGAACAGTTGCTCGCCGCATTGCCGGCCGTAAGCGACCGAGGCGTTGAGCAAAGCGGTGTCGTTTCCATGAGTGCCGAGCCAGTTTTTCTTTTCTTTTTCCAGGAATTCGTCCACCATGTATTCGCTGTACACCAGCCGGCGGGCCACCGTGGC
>CAYNSL010000131.1:0-2211 GCA_964399755.1 uncultured Chitinophaga sp.
GCTTGCTTATTGCCTATTGCATATTGCCCATTGCCTATTGCCCATTGCCTATTGCATATTGCCCATTGCCCATTGCCCATTGCCCATTGCCCATTGCCTATTGCCCATTGCTGATTGCTGGTTGGGCGTGCTATCAGGAGGTCGTTTATTGGTTTAGGTTATCTTATTCGATGAGCAGCATCGAATCCTTTGCGGTCTTATGCCTCCGGATTCGCGTCAATCGGAAGACAAGAGGAAAAGCCCGAAGTGCATAAACTAAGAATTGCGCCTTTGCGTGAAAGGAGAGATGCGAAGCATCGAACCCGCTGCGTCCTCTATACTCCGCGTTAAAGAAAACGTCAAAAACTTTAGGAAATCTGAGAAACAGAGATTCAAAACTCCGCGCAACCTCCGCGCCCTCCTGTTCTCTGCGGTGAAGAAAAACTCATCGTTACACGCTTTCAGTTTCTAATAACTTCAACCCTCCCGTTCTCCCACCGGATCAGCGATGAAGGCTCCGCCACGCGCGCATCATCCTGCCGGTACCGAACGACGTAATCAACACCCTTTTTAATATCCTCACTTATTTCGGAAAAAATCCGGGGCGCCGGTTCACCCGAACGGTTCGCCGACGTAGATACAAGGGGTTTGCGGAATCGTTTGATCAGTTGCCTGCAAAAAGCTTCCCCGCAGATCCGGATGGCGATACTGCCGTCGGGAGCCACCAGGTTATCCGCAAGACCGATGGCGCCATCATAGATCACCGTGGTGGGCTTGGTAGTATTTTGAAGGTAATCAAAAACGGCCAGGTCGGGACCCGCGGTATATTGCAGCACATCGCGTTCATCGGCCACCAGTACGATCATCGCTTTCTGCCCGGGCCTGTTTTTCAGCGCGTATATTTTTTCAACCGCCGCCGCATGGGTGGCATCGCAGCCAATACCCCAGACGGTATCGGTGGGATACAGGATCAGTCCGCCGTTTTTCAGCACGGATAAACATTGTTCTATATCAGATTCAAAATCTACCATACGCTTTTATATACATTCATCACATCGGCCGCATATTTTTCCGGCGAGTATTTCCGGGCGTGCAGGATCCCTTTTTCCCGCATCGAATCCGCAAGCACGGGATCGGTAAAAATTTTCCGCATCCCTCCGGCGATCTCTTCAGCGCTATCCGGGTTCACATAATATGCCGCATCTCCGCCCGCTTCCGGGAGGCAGGAGAGATTGGAGGTAATTACAGGGACCCGGCTCCATAGGGCTTCCATGACCGGCGCGCCGAAACCCTCGAAATATGAAGGATAGATCATGGCGATCGCCGAC
This sequence comes from uncultured Chitinophaga sp., assembly GCA_964399755.1. GTDB lineage: Bacteria > Bacteroidota > Bacteroidia > Chitinophagales > Chitinophagaceae > JJ008. The sequence continues at coordinate 1,308 of CAYNSL010000131.1, forward strand.
TGGTAAATCGCCGCAAACTGAGCAGGGGTGCGGAAGGCAGGATCATGCTTCGTTTCGTTTCGTTCCGATAAGAAAATGATCCGTTCCCCCAATCCCTGCTGGGTAATATACTCCTTCACCAGCTGTTTGTATTTACCCCCGTCGCCGATCACCACCAGCGGGATATCCAGTTCCGGGCGCAGCAAATACACCGCTTTGCAGATATTCAGCAGGTTCTTTCGCTCGATAATGGAACCCACATATAAAAAAAATCGTTCCGGCAAACCGTATTTCAAACGGGTCGCCCGCTTCAGCTCCTCGCTTACCTGCACGGCATAATCGGGACTGCAGCTCTGGATACAAACATCGATCTTCTCCGCGGGGATCTTATAAAATTCAATGATATCGCGTTTGGTCTGTTCGCTGATGGCGATCACTTTATCGGCGTGGACGCAGGCATACCTGAATTTTTTCCGGTAGATCCGTACATCGATCGGGTTATACCATTGCGGGAATCGTTCATGGATCAGGTCATGGATCGTTACCACGGATTTTACACCCGTATGCTGTATCCCGAAGGGAATCTCATGACTCAGCCCGTGATACAGGCCGATCTTATATTTTTTCAGGTCCGGCTTCACCCAGCTGCTGCGCCAGGCGGAGCTGAATAAGCGGTGCAGGAAAGCAGCCGGCTGCACTTCGTGGAGGCGGGGTCCTTTTAATTCATATTGATCCGATTGCCGGGGGTTGAAAAGAAAATATTCATGCTCCGGGTAATTCTCAGATAGCAGGCGGATCAGCACGCGGCTGTAATGACCCAGTCCCGTACCATTATGAAAAGCCCGCTTGGCGTCGAACCCGATTCGCATGGCGCAAAATTGAGGGAAAAGAAGCAATGGGCAATAGACAATGGGCAATGGGCAAT
>CAYNSL010000131.1:2311-7900 GCA_964399755.1 uncultured Chitinophaga sp.
GGCAATTGGCAATAAGCAATAGGCAAGGGCGTGGTCACGGTAACAAATACTTATTTTCGCAATGCAAAAATCGCCGCACATGAAAGAACTCATTCTCCGCGCATGGAACGACCGTGAACTGCTGAAAGACGAGGTATATACCGGCGCGGTGAAAGCCGTGATCGAAGAGCTGGACAAAGGCCGCCTGCGGGTGGCATCACCGGGAGAAAATGGCTGGGTGGTGAACGAATGGGTGAAACAGGCCATCCTCCTCTATTTCGGGATACAACCCATGCAGACATGGGAACTGGCCCCCTTCGAGTTTTACGATAAAATGTTATTGAAGAAAAATTACAGGGCGCTTGGCGTAAGGGCCGTGCCGCATGCCGTGGCCCGCTACGGCGCCTATTTGGCAAAAAACGTGGTGCTGATGCCTTCCTATGTCAATATCGGGGCCTGGGTGGATGAAGGCACCATGGTGGATACCTGGGCTACGGTGGGCAGTTGCGCGCAGATCGGCAAAGGCGTACACCTCAGCGGTGGCGTAGGCATCGGCGGTGTGCTGGAACCCCTGCAGGCCGCTCCCGTCATCATCGAAGACGGATGTTTTATCGGCAGCCGCTGCATCGTGGTGGAGGGCGTGATCGTGGAGAAGGAAGCCGTACTCGGCGCGAACGTAGTGCTGACCCAGTCTACCAAGATCATCGATGTCAGCGGCCCCGAACCCATCGAAATGAAAGGCCGCGTTCCGGCGCGCAGCGTGGTCATTCCCGGTTCCTATCTTAAAAAATTCCCCGCCGGGGAATTCGGCGTGGGTTGCGCGCTGATCATCGGGCAGCGGAAACCGAGTACGGATCTAAAGACCAGCCTGAATGATGCGCTGCGTGATTTTAATGTGAGTGTGTGATGAGAAGCTGTGAGCTTTGAGCTGCGTGCTTTGAGCTGTGAGCTTTGAGCTGCGGGCTTTGAGCTGTGAGCAATTGATGAATTTTCGTTTAACGGAAATAGTTTATTACGAATGCGCAAGTTTTTACTCACGATCTTTGTCCTGGGATTCACCTGTTTACTGCAGGCCCAGCATACCGGGCTAAAGGAAAGGAGAAAAAAACTGGTGCAGGCCGTTGACAAAATCCTGCAGGACAGGGTTGACAGCAACGATATCCCGGGCGCGGTTATCCTGATCAAAGAAGGCAACCGGATCATTGATAAAAAAGCATTCGGCTTCGCACAAAAATTTGACGACTCCTCCCGTCTTCTTCCTGCTCCGGAGAAAATGACGACGGAGCATCTCTTCGATATCGCCTCGCTGACAAAAGTCGTTGGCACCAGCACGGCCATCATGCTGCTCACCGACAGGGGGCTCCTGCATCCGGACGATCCCGTCGGGAAGTTTATTCCCGCATTCAACGCGGCGGATAAAAAATCCATAACGCTCCGTCACCTGCTCACCCATACCGCCGGGCTTTATGAATGGTACCCGATGTATTACCGCTCCTCCGGCAAGGAACAAACCTTTCAATTGATCGGCGGACTGCCGCTGAAATACCCGGTCGGGCAGCAACGTAAATACAGCGATCTTGGATTTACCGTGCTGGGAGAAGTGATCGAAAAAGTTTCGGGCCGTTCGCTGGACAGTTTTCTCCTTCAGGAAGTGTTCATGCCACTCGGCATGATGCATACTTTATACAACCCGCTCAAAGCCGGGGGCTACGACAGGATCGCCGCCACCTCGCACGGCAATCCTTATGAATACCGGATGGTGCACGACAGTTCGCTGGGATTTGTATTCAAAGAGATCAACCCCGATCAATGGAATGGCTGGCGGCATTATACCCTTCGCGGTGAAGTGAACGACGGCAATGCCTGGTATGCCAATGGCGGCGTGAGCGGAGCGGCCGGCATTTTTTCCACGATCGACGATCTGCAGCTGCTGGTGGATATGCTGCTGCATAAAGGTGTTGGGAAAAACGGGAGATTTCTTTCGGAAAAGACCATTGATCTTTTCCTGTCGCAGGATGCTTTTAAAAACGGGTTGGGATGGATGATGGACCCGGCGAATTCATTCATGAAAAATGCCCCTGCAGGTAGTTTCGGCCACACGGGCTTTACCGGCACCAGCATCGCGGCTGTTCCGGCTAAAAAAATATCGGTGATCCTGCTGATCAACCGGCAGAACAGGGGTTTGCTTCCTTCCGGAGAATATTATAATGTTAACCCCATCCGGCTGCGGGTTTGGGAAACGGTGATGAACTACCTGGATGTCAAATAAAGCAGATACAAAGCAGCGCCGGGTCAGGGGCCACTAACCCTTCCGGGGTATATTTTCCTATCCTAAACTTCTGTAATTTTAAAACAGTCTTCCTCCCCGGATCCGTCTCCTTTGCTTACCAACCCCTTCCGTCATGACCGATAAATCTTATTGCGCATGAAAAAATGGATATCCTTTTTAATCATATGCATCGTTTCGGGCCGGGCTACCGCGCAGGGACCCTCCGTTAAACTGCTGGTGGACAACGGCCGCTACGAAGAATCCGAATGGGTGCGTCAACTGGCGGTAAGCTCCGACGACAAATACCTTCTTGTCAGCGATTTTTCTTCCGGTTTGCGGATCTATGAACTGGAAACGGGAACCCTGCTCAACCTCTTCGAAGGCCATTCCCTGGAAGGCGATATTTATTACGACGCGGGGAACAATATCCTCGTCACCACCGGTGATAAAAAAATAAAGATCTGGGACATTGCGAAACAGGCGCTGATCAAGGAAATCAGGCAGGGCTTTCATTCCCAGTTCATGAACGACGTGTATATCGATTCGAAGCGGAAATTCGTTTTCGCGCAGCGCGTGAAATACGATTTCGCAGGCGGGAAGCAGGTAAAGACCTATCCTTTTTCCCGCATGTACTTTTTCGAAGACAAATATTATACGTTCAACCCCGCCAACGGGAATATCAGCCAGTACGACGTATACACCGACCGGCAGCTGAGAACCTACCCTATCGAGCGCTATGATAAAGGCTTCAATATCTTTTTCAATGAAAACAAGGGCCTGCTCTTTATCGGCTATAATAACGGCGTGCGGGTGGTAAACATCGAAACGGGTAAGTCGGCCGGCATTCCCTTTAACCGGGAATATAATTTCGACAACCTGTCCAACTGCGCCAATTTTGATTTCAGCCGGGACATGAGTTATTTCATCGCCACCTCGCACCAGGGCCAGGACAATAGGATCCGCGGCGACGGGCACCTCGTTATCCTGGCGGCAAACGATGATAAAACCAGTTACCGGGAGATCTACCGCGACCTGGCAAAGACCAACGAGGTACTGGCGCTGCATCATTCCAACAGGGCCGTCGTTTCGCGCACGGAATCATTCGAACTGATCGACCTCGATAAAGTGAACCAGCCCGGGTTCGTGGTCTGGGACAAATCCTCTCCCGACATCAAAAATTTCTCACAGCTGCTTCCGGCTGACAATAATTATATGATGCTCAAATTCGGGAAACAATATTTTCATGTACTGGACGTCATCAGCGCCATGGGTAAGACTTATACCCCTGAGAAAGCGGAACAGTTCTTCGACCTGAGCAACGGGTCCAATTTCCGCGGGCAGTTGGGGTTTTGTACTTTCAAGAAAGAGCTTTCCTCCGCTGAGATCCCGGCCGAACTAATGGGACTCTGGAAAGACCACGCCACCTATGCCTACCTGAACCTGGTCTCGGGCAAACTCAGCACGAACAGCGACCTGCTTAAATCGGTGCGTTTTACACAGTACGGGTCGCTGCCCTCCGAATACGGAACGGTGGAAGGGAAGAATTACAGTCCATCGGGAAATATTTACGCCATCGCCGGAAGTTTTTCGGATGTTTCCTTTTTCAGGAACAATACCAAAATCGTGTCGGCCCCCGCCAACGGGGTGATGTACCACGTGGAATACAGCCGCGATGAAAAATACGCGGCCTTTGGCGGATCGGATAAGACAATTACCGTAGTGGACCTGGCGAACAAGCGGAAGCTGTTCGCCGCGCCGGCCAGCAGTTATGTGCAGACCATCAGTTTTTCGCCGGATAACAAATACGTGTTCAGCGGCAGTCTTAAGAATGAGATCCTGATGCACGATATGCTGACAGGGAAAGTGCTCAAAAAATTCAGCGGTTCGAACGGGAAGATCACGGATCTCGAAATCAGCAACGACGGCCGCGTGTTGTTCTCTACCGCTGAAGACAATGCCCTGCGGCTCTGGGACATAAAGACAGGGGCCCTGCTGGTGACCCTCTATATCGATTACAACCTGAATTACCTGGCCTTTACTCCCGACGGCTATTTCGACAAGAGCGAAAGCTTTGCCGGCGGCGTTGCCTATAACGTAAACGGTAATCTTATCTCATTTGACCAGCTCTACGAAAAATATTACCGCCCGGATATCATTAAATCATTGCTCTATGGCGACACCCCTCCTGTTACGCAGGGTGAGTCGATCAACAAGGGGGTGAAGAGCCCTCCCCTGCTTGATATGGAGGTTACCGGTCCCGGTAACCGGGGCGTGATCCTCTCCAGTTCGGATTACAAAGCCGGTGAAAAAGTGGAGCTTTCGCTCACGGCCAGAGACAATGGGGGTGGCGTAAAGGGAATCCGGGTTTATAACAACAAGAAACTGATCGAGGAAAAAATGCTCCCGGCCGCTCTCTTTAAAGACTCGCTCCAGCTAACGGTGCAACTGGAACTTTCGCGGGGGGTGAACCTGGTGGAGGCCATGGCCATCGCCGATGATTACACCGAGTCGAGGCTGCTGAGCCGGAAAATAGAAAGGGTGGTGGCAGCAGGCAATCCCGTCAAGCCTAATTTATATATTCTCAGCATGGGGGCGAACGAATACCGGAATACCAGGTATAACCTGAATTACTGCATCGCAGATATGGAATCATTTTCAGATTCGCTGCAATACATCGCGCGCAATTTATTCGGATCTATCGTGATGAAGTCATTCCGGAACAGGGAAGCGACCAAGGAAAACATCCGGAATTATCTTGGTTCCATTGCAAATGAAATAAAGGTTAATGATGTGTTCATACTTTTCTATGCAGGGCACGGTATCGCGCTGGAAAACCCCAATAACCCGGCCAATACCAATCTGGATTTCTATTGCGTGCTGCCCGAAGTGACACAGATGACGGACCCGTCGAATTGTACAGCCAACGGGCTTTCTGGAACCGAACTGCGGGAGCTTTTAAAATCAATCAAGGCCAATAAGCAGATCCTTTTCCTCGACGCCTGCAATTCGGGGGCCTTCGCCGAAAAATTCGTGATCCGCGGGGCGGCCGAGGAAAACGCCCTGGCCAAGCTTTCGAGGGCATCGGGTATCGCCATTTTCGCGTCTACCACCAAGGAACAGTTCGCTTCGGAGTTCAGCCAGCTCAATCACGGCGTATTCACCTATGTATTGTTAAAAGCCTTCAGCGGGGAAGCTTCCATCGGCAACTGCCAGATTACGGCGGCCAGTTTAAAGAGTTTTATCGACGACCAGACCCCGGTGTACACGGAAAAATACAAGGGCCAGCCCCAGTATCCCACCACATTTTTATTCGGGCAGGATTTCCCGATCGGGATCCGGTG
>CAYNSL010000132.1:0-7841 GCA_964399755.1 uncultured Chitinophaga sp.
TGTATTTCGTGGCCCCCCTTTTCGCTTTCGTGTCATTCGTGCATTTCGTGGCCCTACCAATATCTTTTCTCCCTTTCGCCCCATTTCGTGAAATTCGTGGCAAATTCATTTCATGTCATTTCGCAACTTTAAAATGGTCGGCTACGTTATCTACGGCCGCGGCGCTTTTAACCAGCTCGATGAAATCCTTTCCCCGCAGCGCAAAGACGGAAGTCCCATGATCTTCCTGGTAGACCATTTCTTCTCCGGTCCCTCCGGCACAGCCCTGCTCAGCCGTATCCCTGTTCGCGGAAACGATCAAATCATATTTGCCGATGTGACATACGAACCCAAGACCAGTTATGTCGACCAGCTTGCGCAGCAACTGAAAAATGAATTTGGAACGGTGAGCGGTATTATCGGCATCGGCGGCGGCTCCACCATGGACCTCGCCAAGGCCGTATCGCTGATGATGAATAACCCCGGTTCTTCCGCGGATTACCAGGGCTGGGATCTTGTAAAAAAACCCGGCGTCTATAAAGCCGGCATCCCGACGCTAAGCGGCACCGGCGCCGAAGTAAGCCGCACCTGCGTGCTCACCGGGCCCACCAAAAAACTGGGGATGAATTCCGATTATACGCCCTTCGACCAGATCCTCCTCGACCCCGAACTGACGGCCAACGCGCCGGCTAACCAGCGCTTTTACACCGGCATGGATTGTTATATCCATTGTATCGAGAGCCTGCAGGGCACCTACCTCAATGAATTCAGTAAAAGCTACGGCGAAAAAGCGCTGCAGCTCTGCCGCGAAGTATTTGTACAGAAAAAGGCCTGGGACGATGACTGCGATGACAAACTGATGATGGCCTCTTACGCCGGAGGCATGAGCATCGCCTACTCGCAGGTGGGTGTGGCGCATGCGGTGAGCTACGGACTGAGCTACCTGCTGGGCACCAAACACGGGATCGGCAACTGTATCGTGATGAACCACCTGGAGGAGTACTATCCCGAAGGCGTGAAAGAATTCAAATACATGGTAGAAAAAAACGGGATCGAGATACCAACCGGCCTGTGCAGCGGATTAAGCGATGCGCAGTTCGACACCATGATCAATGTATCGATGGGAATGAAACCGCTTTGGGAAAACGCGCTGGGAAAGGATTGGGAAAAAATCATGACAAGGAATAAACTCAGGGCCCTGTTTGAAAAATTATGATCATGCGTACACTTATTTTTACCGCCACCCTGCTGGCCGCGGTTACGGCCGTCGCGCAAAAACAGGATCGCATTGAACTGCGGGAAGCCCGGTTCAAAACCGGCGACAACAAAAGCTGGGCCAGCCCGGGTTTTAACGACAAAGACTGGAAAATCATCAAAACAAATACGGGCTGGGAATCGCAGGGCTTTGCTGACTACAACGGGTACGCCTGGTACAGGATTCATTTTGTGCTGCCCTCCGCTTTGAAAAAAGAGGCCTTCTGGAAAGATTCCCTGCGCATATTTCTCGCGCGCATCGATGATGCCGACGAAGTTTTCCTCAACGGAACCCTGATCGCCAAAGACGGGTCGTTTCCTTCTGATGCAGCTGGCTACGACACCAAATGGAACCAGTGGCGGGAATATCATCTTTCCACCGGCAACAGTCTTCTTCGCTGGGACAAGGAAAACATATTAGCGATAAAAGTGTATGATGGCGGCGGGCCGGGCGGTTTGTTTTCCGCTTCGCCCTATATCAACATGATGGATATTATTGACGGCATCCGGCTGGAAACCGGTTTTGACCCCGACAATGAAAAAAGAAACCAGCTCTTCGTTCGCAATATTTTTGACGTCCCGATCAGCGGCACCCTGAAGATTTCGGTTGTCAACCCCGGTAACGATTCCATATACCAATCCACCTCCGTAAACGCGGAAGTGCTCCCGCACACCTCGATGGGAAGCCGGTTGAAAGTGGATCCCGGTGCCAGGCAGGAGGTTCGCGTGCTGTTTACTGAAAAAAATACGGGCCGCAGCGTTTCGCTCGTGCAAACGCCTCCCTATATCCTTACCCCCAAACCCTCACCGCACCCGCGGATCAATGGCGCGTTTGTCTTCGGGGTAAGACCGGGATCACCCTTCCTTTATAAAATTGCCGCCACCGGAGAAAGGCCGATGCAATACGCGGTGGAGAATTTGCCTGCCGGTTTAAAACTGGATGCATCATCCGGCATCATCACGGGATCCATCGATAAAGCGGGACCGTATAAACTGCTGCTGACCGTAAGCAATTCGCTGGGCAGCGATAAAAAAGAATTACTGGTAAAATGCGGCAGCCTACTGGCGCTTACGCCACCGATGGGCTGGAACAGCTGGAATTGCTGGGGGCTCAGCGTTAGCGATACCAAACTAAGGGCTTCGGCACAGGCGCTGATCGACAAGGGTCTTGCAGATCATGGCTGGACCTATATGAATATCGACGACGGCTGGGAAGCGCCGCAAAGGAATGAGAAGGGGGAAATTATTACCAATTCAAAATTTCCTGATATGAAATCATTGGGCGACTGGCTGCACGGCCGGGGCCTGAAATTCGGGATCTATTCTTCGCCCGGGCCGACGACCTGCGGCGGCTACCTCGGCTCCTACCAGCACGAACTCCAGGATGCGGTTACCTATGATAGCTGGGGTATCGATTATTTAAAATACGACTGGTGCAGCTATCAAACCATTCACGGGGGAAAAGACAGTTCGCTTTTCTCCTATAAAAAACCGTATGAAGTAATGCGGAAAGCGCTGCGGGCGCAGCCGCGCGATATTGTATACAGCCTTTGCCAGTATGGTATGAAAAACGTATGGCAATGGGGACACGAAGTGGATGGTAACTGCTGGCGCACTACCGGTGATATAGAAGATACCTGGGAAAGCCTGCGCGATATCGGTTTCGGTCAGCAAAAAATGTCGCCCTATGCGCAACCCGGCCGCTGGAACGATCCGGATATGCTGATCGTGGGCATGGTGGGCTGGGGAGAGAACCTGCACCCCAGCCGGCTGACGCCCGATGAACAATACACGCATATCAGCCTCTGGTGCCTGCTATCCGCGCCGCTGCTGATTGGCTGCGATATCAGCAGGATGGATGCATTTACCCTGAATCTGCTCAGCAACGACGAAGTCATTGCGCTGGACCAGGACCCGATGGGTAAACAGGCGAGACAGCTGGTTAAAAAAGAGGGATACCAGGTTTGGGTCAAAGAACTGAGCGACGGCAACAGGGCGGTCGGGCTCTTTAACCTGACAGAAAAATATCAAAGCGTTTCGCTGTCAATGAAGGAACTGGGATGGGAAGGAAAAAGAAGGGTCCGCGATTGCTGGCGTCAATCAGATCTGGGCGCAGTTGACAGTTTTGAAACCCGGATACCTCCGCATGGCGTAACGCTGGTTAAAGTATTCAAATAATTCTACGGGCGAATATCTGAATTAAAAACTGACGGCCCCTCCGCGGAGGGGCCGTTATGATTACCCGAGATATAAGAGAGCAGCATTGATTAACGCCAGTGGCCGGGGATCCAGCGGTATCCCCGCCGCGTATATTTCCAGTGGCCGGGCACCCAGCTGGCGCCGAAGCGGGAAGGCCGGCCCCAGTAACCCGGTACCGTTACATAACGCCCGCCGCGCCATTCCCATTCCGGTCCTATCCATACAGCCCCGCGGAACGGGGCCGGACCCGGCGCACCCAGGCGGGTCCCAACCGGAAAACTAAGCCGGACGCTGATATGCTGCGCGCGGGAAATCGTTGCGGTCATTATAATCAGGAGCAGGATAATAACTGATTTCGTTTTCATGGTTACAATTTTTATGCGGGTTTGACCATCCCGCAGGCACAAGGTTTACCGGCTCTGCCATAGTTTTCCTAACTTTCCCGATATGAATCTCGAAAAGCTGCGGCCCGATAAATACCTGCGGTATCTCTACCTCCCCAACCTGTTCGCCCCGAAGCGAACAAAGGAAATCCTGGTGGTTAATCCCACCGTGATTCCCCACCGCGAAGAGGCCCAGGAGGTCATTATCTCCGTTTACGATTATAACGCCGATAATATCGAAGAAAAAAAGATGACGGAGGTCGGCGACTGTTTCAGCTACAAAACCAGCGGTCGCACAACCTGGATCAATATCGACGGCCTGCGAAAAAGCGATGTGGAGGCGGTCTGCAGTCATTACGATATCCACCCGCTGGTGATCGAAGACATCCTCAGCATCAACCAGCGCCCCAAGCTCGACGAAGCCGAAAACAGCGTGTTCTGCCTGCTGAATATGCTTTATTATAACGAAGAAACATTCGCGGTTGAACAGGAACAGATCAGTATTATCCTTAGCAAAGATGTGGTCATCAGTTTCCAGGAAGACGCCCGCCGCGATGTGTTCAATTCCCTGCGGGAAAAACTGAAATCGCCCCTCAGCAAGATCCGCCAGCGTGGCGCCGATTACCTCTGTTATTCCCTGCTCGACCTGATCGTGGATTATTATTTCGTCGTCATGGAAAAACTGGGCGAACGGATCGAACAGGTGGAGGAAGAAGTAACCAGGACCAACAACCCGCGCGCGCTTGAACATATTACGCAGCTCCGCAAAGAACTGATCGTTTTAAAACGGAACTTTTCGCCGGTGCGCGAGCTGGTCAACGGTTTCCTGCGCAGCGAAAGCGAACTCCTGGAAGACCGGCACACCAAGTACTATAAAGACGTGTATGATCATATCGTGCAGGCGATCGACCTGGTGGAAAACTACCGGGACGTAACCGTCAGCATGCAGGACCTGCATATCAACAATGTAAACCTGCGGATGAATGAAGTGATGAAGGTGATGGCCATCGTAACCTGCCTGCTCGCCCCCGCCACCGTGATCGGCGGGATCTTCGGGATGAACTTCGATGAAAACGTAAACTTTTTTCACCAGAAATGGGGCTTTTATACAGCGGTCAGCCTGATGCTGGTCATTCCCATCGGAATGTTGTATATGTTCCGCAAAAGAGGCTGGTTCTGACCGGCCTTTCAGCTAACGTGAAAAATGAGGGAATAATTACTACTTCTTTTTAAAAACGGGAACGGTGCTGCAGGGCTCGCCGTACATGATGCTTTTGACCACGGGTCTGAGTTTTTTGGTGACCTCCATATACGCGAAGTCGGCGATCGGGGTTTCGCCGCAGCCCTTGATCACAACCCTTTTGTCTTCGAACTCGCGGGGATCTATCTGCGAAAGGTTTTTGAGAAAAAGCGTCTTGTGCAATTCTTTTTCATCTCCCATTACGATTTCCCTGGCCACGGGCTGCAGGTATGAAGCCGCCAGCATATAGGCCCAAACGGGGATAATAGCGTCTGCGCTGCAGGTGACCGCCACATTTTTATCCTGGTATTGGGCCCAGTCCGTTTTCTTCAGCGCTTCCCTGAAATCTTTTTCTTTCAGGATCATTCCCATAAAAAGATAGTCTTTCAGGTCAAACACGCTGTTCTCCTCCCGGGGATAATATTTCTCCAGGTCGAGGGTGATCAGTCCGCTGTCGGCAACTTTATTGATGAGGGGTTCGCTCATGTTTCGGAAATCAGCCTGTAAAATTAACAAATAAGGCCCGGTATTGGTTTGCGATATCGGCAAAACAAAACCCCGCACCATGGCAACGGTACGGGGTTTTGAAAATCTTCGTTTATCCGATCAGTACTTATCGTTGCGGTTGTCCTTGATCTTTGCCGCTTTTTTGAGCCCCTCAATGGGGTTGGCGGCCGATTTTCGCTGGTTGATCAGCGTGGCCCTTTGTTCGGCCGTCGTACCCGCCGCCAATGGGGTGGTGGTAACGTTGTCAACCCGCACCACGTAAACCCCGTTTACGCCCGCCAGTACTTCCGGAATAATTTTCCCTTTGTTGGCGGGATTGAATACGGCCCCGGTAACCCTGGGTTCGTATCCGAATGCCACATTGGATGATTTCCCGTTTATGCGCAGGCTGTCCACCGTTTCAATGGTCTTGTTGCCCAGCGCGGCGGCGGCCGCTTCGAGGGTGGTAATGGTGCCGACTTTTTTCTTCAGCAGGTCGGCTTTCTTTTTATTGCGCAATACCGCTTCCACCGCTGGTCTTGCTTTTTCCACGCTCTGGGTTCCCTCTTTCAGGACTTCGGTGACCACCGCCACCACGTAATTGTCCCCGATTTTTTCATCCGCCTTGATCACTTCCCCGAGTTTGGCAGAAAATATCTTTTTCACAAACTGCCGCGAATAGCCCAGCCCCAACACCTGCGCGTCCTTGGGAGAAATCGTAGCGGAAGCTTTCTTGATGCCTTTGGCCTTCAGGTTCTTTTCGTAATTGGCGTCAAACGACTTGCTGTCGCGGCTGTCGCCCGCAAAAAGATTGGCTTCGTTGTTGGCGTTGTCGTCGGTCGCGGAACTCGTTTCGATTTCTTTCGGAAGAAAAGAGATCTTATACCCGGTGGCGCTTCCTTTTTGCGAGAGAATTTCAATATAATGATACCCGAAATCGGTTTTCACGATCCCCTTGCCCCCAACGGGGTTCAGGAAAATAAAATCATTAAAGGGGCCGACCATCTGACCCGAAGGCACATTGTCGTACACGCCGCCCTTGTCCTTGCTGCCGGGGTCTTCCGAGAACTTCACACAAAGCGAATCGAAATTGGAGCCATTGGCGATCGCTGTGCGGATACTGTCGGCCAGCTTGTAAGCGGTGGCCGAATCTCTTTTTTCATACATCTGCCCGCTTTGCTGATCTCTTTCCATGGTGGCGATCAGGATATGGCGGACTTTCACGGTATCCGGCATGGAGCGAACGCCTTCCATCCTGGCCAGCATATAATTGCCGCCATCAAGATAGGGACCGTAAACGGCGCCCAGCGGTAATTTAAAAATGGAATCTTTGAATGGCGATACAAATGATTTCCCGCTTTTAAAACCGTCGTAATTATAACTGGGGTCCACGCCTTCGCTGGCCAGCAGTTGCTGCATGTTGCTGGTCGTGTCGAACAATTCTTTCATGGCCAGCAGCTTGTTCCGCGTATCGGCGCTGTCGGCAGCCGAGGGCGCGGCGCTGAATGTTACGTAATTGATCGTCCGGCTTTCGTTTTGTTTGAAATCATTTTTGTGTTTGCTGATATAGTCGGCAATCTCTTCGTCGCTCACCTTAACCGCGCTGTCGCTGATATTGGAATACACTTCCCTGACCATCGAAATATTTGCCATCAGGCTGTTATCGCCGTTTTGTTTTTCCACAAACCAGCGGGGCACATTCGTGCTGTTGTTCAGCAGGCTGATATATTTTTCGCCCTTGCGTTGTTCGATCAGCGAGTTGATATATTCGTTAAAGCTTGCTTTTTGTTCCGGGGTGCCCTTTTTCAGGATCTGGTCAACCTGCTGTTTGGCCTGGATCGCGTTGTATTGTCCCGTTTTGGGATCCGTGAACTGGCTTTTCAGGTCGGCCGGCGCATTGGGACCATACAGGATATCCCCCAGCTCTTTATTGCTGACCCTGATGCCGAGTCTTTTGAATTCACCTTCAAGCAGGATCCTGTTCACTTCCTGTTCCCAGGTATTGTCAACCGCCATTTGCGTGGTGGCCGCCGATACGGGGTAACCCTGCCGCTTCATGTTCTCCTGGTTCTGATCGACTTTTTTGTTGAAGTCTTCAAAGTTAACCGGCACGCCGTTCACCCGGCCCACGGTATTCCCGGATCCGCCACGGAACGCGCCCCGGCTCCTGCTGGAAAAATAATCGGTCAGGATAAATCCGACAAGGGCCAGCGCGATCAGTATCACAGAAATTCTCGCTCCCCTTTCACGTATGGTTTGAATAATTGACATAGCCTTTTTATCTAGGGTTTTGAAATCCC
>CAYNSL010000133.1:0-7835 GCA_964399755.1 uncultured Chitinophaga sp.
CCGGCGGGTTTTCAGCCGGTGTAAGAGGTATTAATAACGGCAATGCCGGTAATGGCATCGGCGTTTACGGTAGCCAGAACGGAACAGGTTGGGGCGTATATGGTACAGCTTTAAGCGGAACGGGTGTAAGAGGTGAAGCCACAACAGGCGTAGGTGTGCAGGGTGTCAGCAACACGGGAATTCCCGGTGTGTTCTCGATTACCAATGCTGCCAATACCTCCACGGCACTTAATGTTAGCACCAATGGTACAGGCGATGCCCTTACCGTTACCACAACTGGTACAGGCAGCCGCGGCGCTTTGATACAAAATAATAACGCGGCCAACACCCAACACGTGCTGGCTGTGAACAATGCCGGTGGTTCGGGTCATTCGATCAACGCTACCACGGCCGGTACAGGAAGCGCGGGTTTGTTTAATGTTAATAACGCGGCCAATGCTTCACCCGCTATCCAGGCTACAACCATAGGAACAGGCAATGCGGGTTCATTTACCGTGAATAACGGAGCTAGCCCCGCAGACGCCCTTTTAGCTACAACAAACGGTGGCGCCACCAGCTGGGCCTTAAGGGCAACCAGCACAGGTGCACAGGGTGCCGGTATCTTCACATATAATAATCCCGGCAGCGGTGCTAATGCATTGCGTGTACTGACCAATGGTACCGGTTTTGCGGCTAATATCACCAGCAGCAATGCAACACCTTTGGCCCTTCGCACGCAGGGCGGTGTGCAACTGCAGGGGATTAACGAAGCCAATAACCGTGTACTGGTGAGCGACCCTGTTGGTAATGCCACCTGGCAAAACCTGATCGCTATCGGCGGTGTAACAGGAAGCGGTACGGTGAATTTTATTCCCAAATGGACGCCGGTAGGTACAAACCTCGGCAACAGCCAGGTGTTCGATGACGGGAACCGGGTGAATATCGGTACCAATTTCGGCGACCCCAATTCACTAACTGTAAATAATACCAACCCCAGCGGTGGTAATGCCAGTATCTCGCTTCAGGGAAGTAACGGTTTTGGCAATGCAGCTGGCATTTATCTTGAACAGGGCGCTAACCGCACGCATTTTACAGCCAACGCCTATGATGCGGATGCGGGTGTTAAAATAATGACACTGGATGGTGCTAACCTGAATGTGGGAATCGGTACAGCCACTCCGGCTTACAGGCTGGATGTACTGACATCAGGCGGCGATGATGGATTGCGCCTGCGCACCAACAACGTTAATAATATCCGCCTGCGTATGGTAAACAACGGTGGCAGGGAATATACCTTCCTCGTTGGCGGCAGCGGTTCGGGTTTTGGTAACAATAACTTCCTGCTGACGGATGTCGGCGCCGGCGATGCGATCCGCATGCTGGTTAATGGCGCTACCGGCAATATGGCCGTTGGTTCCAACCTCAACCCCACTCATAAACTGAGCGTTTATCATGGCGGCGGTACGGGTATCCTCAGTAAATCAACTGCAGGATTCTCTATCGTGGATATCGATGCACAGAATACGGATGCCGCATTGCGTTTCCTGAGAAACGGCGTATTTGACTGGCACGTGGGCAATGGTCCCGGTGTTGGCCTGAACGGTTTCCAGATCCATGATATGAAATCCGGTATTACCCGTTTGTTGATCCAGAATGCAAACGGTAATGTCGGTTTATCCAATACAAATCCCCAGGCACGTCTGCATGTAACCAGTGACAATGCGCTGAACTATGCCGTGCCTTCCATCCTCCCCACTACTTCCGGTCATATCGTTGAACAGAATATCGCTACCGGTAATGAAGTGGCCGGTATCACAACCTATGCGAATGGAAGCACCTCTGAAAACGAGGGTATCATCGCAGCCGTTGGCGGCAGCAGTGGTTTTAATATCGGCGGTATCTTCCTGGCACAGGCTGCCAGCGCAGGTACAAACGTAGCCGTATTCGGACGCGCCCAGAACGGGGCCAGCAATTTTGCCGGTTTCTTCCAGGGCAAGGTTCAGGTTAGCGATGGTTCACAGGGTGTGGGACGGATATGGGTTTCTGATGCATCAGGTACCGGTACCTGGACACCCGCAGCGGGTGCAGGCCTGGTCAGCGGCAGCGGAACGTTGAATTTTCTTCCCAAGTGGACACCGAACGGGACCACCCTGGGCAACTCACAGGTCTTTGATGACGGCAACCAGGTGCAGGTAGGTACAACACCCGGTAATGGCTCAACGCTGAATATCGGTGCTTCTACTGCAACAACCAATGCCTCTGTTTCCTTTGCCACAGCCGGACAGGGTTTCAACATTCATGAAAACCCGGCCGGGATGCTGGAAATTGAAGCCAACAATACTGGAGTGGGTTTTGGTCAAACTGTTATGACGATAGATGATGACGGTGTACAGGGTGTCGGTATCGGTACCGGCTCTATCTCCGCCAGGTTGCATGTTGTGGGTACGCATAACACCACTTTTGCCGTTCCTTCTGTTGCTGCCAGCGCTACAGGCGCGGCTGTGCTGCAAACCGGGGTTGCCCCTTTTGCCGGCTCAGGCGTACAGGCTTATGTGGATGGGGCGACTGTTGAACAATATGGATTATTCGGTGTAGCGGGCGGAAGCGCTTCTATCAACCTGGGTGCTTTGTTCCTGGCACAAACGCCTTCTGCAGGGATTAACGTGGGTTTAATTGCCCGCGCTGCAAATGGTGCGACCAATACGGCTGCTCAATTCCAGGGAACCATTGAAGTAGTAGACGGAACTCAGGGTACCGGTAAAGTGCTGACAAGTGATGCATTTGGCCGCGCCAGCTGGCAGGATATTTCCAGGGCGGCTTTCAAACAATCAGGAGCTAATGCAAATCTCAACATCAACGCCGGTGTGACCACAACGATCAATACATGGAATGTAAACGAATATAACCTGGGTGGCGGTTCATATAATGGCGGAACAGGTGAATACACTGTTGCCAAAACCGGTCTGTATACCGTTTACGCAAAGACTAAGACCTTTGGCAACGCCGGAACAGGTTATTATAATATGGAAGTGGCGGTAAATGGAGTTTATGTCGCTTATGGTACTACCTTTGTTTCAAACGCCGGTATTATCGAAGCCGTTGTCAATACTACCGTTCAGCTCAATGCCGGAGATAAAGTAAGGATTGATTTCTATAATGCTAGCACGCAAAACACTTCCATACCGAACTGGGTAACGCAGGATATGGATTTCAGCGTAATTCAGATCAGATAATCATTAAATAAAATAATCATGAAAAAAATACTCATCATTACCGTTTGCCTGGTTGCCGCTGCGAACGCCTATTCGCAGCAATCGACGGGCAATGTAAATGCCGATGCCCAGAACCTTGAAAGGATCCGGCAAAACCAGATTAAGAACAAGGCAGCAGAGGACGCTTTGAAAATGGAAGCCGCCAGCCGGGTATCGACTACCGCTTATAAAAATTCAAACAGCGGCCTGACTAATATGCCTGTACAAACCAAATCAACTGCCCCGGTTGAAAATAAATCCGGGAAGGACGAAATGGGCCCCAAGCCTGTTGTGACCAACTCCGTGGTTAAAACAGACGTGAAACCGGTGGAAACCAAAACGGCTGCTACGGTTAGTAACCTGCCCGGGAATTTCCACAATGTTCCCGCTACAACAGAACAGCAGAAGGTGGCTGAAGTGCAGAATATTAAGGGCACATCTGCGGATCCGAATGCTATCGTGCAGACCGAAACCGTGAAAGTAGTGGCGCCTGTTCCGGACAAAGCGGTTACAACCGAAAAACCGGCCAGCCGTCCCGCTGATTCAGTAAAAGATAAGAAAGACTGACCGGCATTACGGTAAGTAAATTGTTAGGGAAAGAAGGTCCTTCGGGACCTTCTTTTTTTATCCGTACCATGGAAAATACGGGGCAAGGCTGACCGAATATTTTTTACCCGGGCACCGGTCAAATCATATGGTTTGAAAAACCGGATTGCATTGCTTTTCAGGAGGGGATGGCCAGGGGCACAAGTCAATAATGCGGGCGCAATACTTTCAGTAATTACTTCATGTTTACAATTACATCATGCCCTTGTTCTCCTTTCTGTTCCGGGAGCCGCGATTTATCTAAATGCTTGACTGTTGCCGGTAAGAAAATCTTAAAAGGCAGAAACAGGCCTCATAAAAAAGGTGACCATTGGTCACCCTTTATCTGTAAATTTTGATTATTTAATTCGGTTTTTTAGCGGGCGTCTTGGCGGGGGTCTTCCCGGTGCCCTTGATATTCTTTTCGCAGACATCGAGGTTTGCTTTGGCCCCCTCGAATTTAGCATATAAGGTGAGCGCGCGCTGGAATTCGGCCCTGGCGCCGGTATAATCCTTGGCGTCCATTTTCAGTACCCCCAGCAGGTTGGCGGCGGCCGCATTCACCGGTACGGTTTGCTGGCTTCCGTCAATGGAGGTAAAATTGATACCGATATTCTTACTCGAGGTGTCGGCCAGCACTGCATTAGCTGAAGCGGCGCATTCGAGGCTCCGTTTTAACTGGTACTGGCCTACTGCCAGTTTATAAATATGATAGGGGCTCTTGGTTTTGGGTACCACCTGTTCGTACAGACTAACGGCGGTTTTGGGATCGCCGAGTTCATCGTAACATTCCGCGGCGCGTGCCTTGGCCATCACGTTATCCGGAACGGCTTTATATACTTCTTCAGAAAGAATCAGGGAACTGACATAGGATTTGGCCGTGAAATAAAGCATTGACAACGTGTCCTTGTAGAGCAGGCTGTTGTCGGTGGCAATATACCCGTGGAGGGAATATATAGCTGCGTTAATATCGTTGTAGGCAATCGACTGGTTATACATCTTCAGGTAGTGCTTCCTCAGGGCTGCACTGTCCTGGGCAGAAGCCCCCGCTGCCATCGCCACACAAATAAAAATTGGTACAAACTTTTTCATTTTACAGGTTTTTGATTAGTGGATAAAAATAGGCCTTCCCGTTTAAATTCCGGAATTTTCATGTTGAAAACAATAATTTGCGGTATGAACCTGAGAATCATGACAGGTTGGCTGTTGTGCTGTCTCCCCCGGCTGGCCGCTGCACAGGCCGAGGATTCTCTGGACAACGAGAGACTGGCCAGGATGGTGAGTTTGTCCGAAGTGATCATCCGCAGCGACCTGAACGTGGCCCGTTTTATAGAGCGGGTTAAAAATGACACCAGTTTTTACAAAGCATTCCGCAACCTTCACCTGCTGGGTTTCAGCGCCTGGAATGATATCCGTATCAGGGACAAAAAGGGGAAGACCAGGGCCTCGTTACAAAGCAAGACACGGCAGCTGCGTACGGGCGGTTGCCGCAGCATGCAGGTGCTGGACGAAAACCACAGCGGCGATTTTTATGACGGGAACGGCGATTATAATTATTATACTGCCCAGTTATATGCGGGATTATTCTTTACCAGGGGCTCTGTATGCGGGGAAACCAATATCGTGAA
This sequence comes from uncultured Chitinophaga sp., assembly GCA_964399755.1. GTDB lineage: Bacteria > Bacteroidota > Bacteroidia > Chitinophagales > Chitinophagaceae > JJ008. Next base: position 5,444 of record CAYNSL010000133.1, read on the forward strand.
GGGTATCGATTTCAGTCCCCGGTCCAAAAGCGGCATTGAAAAACACAAAGAGCAGCTGAAAATGCTTTTTTTCAATCCCGGGAAAAAAATACCCGGGATACCCTTTATCGGCGATAAGATCGACATCTTCGATCCTGAACGCGCTGCCCTTTATGATTTTACGCTTGACTACGGGGATTATGAGGGGCAATCCTGTTATATTTTTTCCATCCGGTCAAAGAGCGGACTTCCCGGCGCCGCCAAAAACCGGATCGTAATCGACAGTATGATTACCTGGTTCAATGTAAAAACCTTTGAAGTGATGGCCCGCAATTATGATATGAGTTATGATGCGGGGGTCTATGATTTCGATGTGCACATGGAAGTGCAGCTCACCAAATTCGGGGATTTCCTGGTGCCCAAACTGCTGCGCTATATCGGGAACTGGGACGTGGTATTCAAAAAAAGAGAAAGAGGAATGTTTACTGCCACCCTTTTCGATTTTTCGAATTAAATCTGACAATGTGTACTGAGTACTGTAGACTGTGTACTGCAGACTGACTATTGTTTGGCATACTTTCTCCACCGTTCAATCAACTGCGCCATGTCCCCGGGGATCTCCGCTTCAAAAAACAATTCTTTTCCGGTACCGGGATGAACAAAACCCAGTGTTTTCGCGTGTAGGGCCTGCCGGGGGCATACCTGGAAACAGTTTTCCACGAATTGCTTGTATTTGGAATAAATGGTCCCTTTTACGATCTTATCTCCGCCATACGTGTCATCGCTGAATAGGGGATGGCCGATATATTTCATATGTACGCGGATCTGGTGGGTGCGCCCCGTTTCCAGTACACATTCCACCAGTGTTACGTATCCGAATCGTTCGAGCACGCGGTAATGCGTAATGGCATCCTTGCCGTGGTCGCCCTCGGGGTAGGCTTCAAAGATTTTACGGAACCGCTGGTGACGGCCCACGTGCGCGCGGATCGTACCACTTTCATTTTCCAGGTCGCCCCAGACCAAGGCTACATAGTTCCTTTTTACGGTATGGTCAAAGAATTGCCTGGCCAGTTGCCGCATGGCCACATCCGTTTTGGCCAGTACCAGCAGCCCGCTGGTATTCTTATCGATCCGGTGCACGAGCCCGAAACGGGGCAGGTGTTCATCCGAAATATCCGGGTTTTGCGCCTGCAGGTGCCAGGCTACACCATTGAGCAGGGTGCCTGTATAGTTACCGCTGCCGGGGTGCACCACCATGCCTGCGGGTTTGTTGATGATCATCAGGTCGGCGTCTTCATAAACGATATTGAGATCAATCTGTTCCGGCACCACATCCGTATCCTCGGGACTCATGTCTGAGTAAATGATGATGGAGTCGGCGGGCCGGATCTTGTAATTGGGACGGACTTCCTTTCCATTTACCAATACCAACCCGGTATTGATGGCCTGCTGCAGCTTGTTACGGGTAGCCCCCTCGATCCGGCTCATCAGGAACTTATCGATCCGGAGCGGTTCCTGCCCCTTGTCGATCGTCATGCTGAACCGTTCATATAATTCGTCACCAGCATCGTTGTTGTCTGCCGGTCCGCTGGTATTTTCTTTTTTCATCCCGCCAAAGATATAGTGTTGGTTCTTTTGTGCCCCGGGTGGTTAACCGGGCAAAGTTATGGCTTGGGAAATGTCGGTACCTTTGCGACATAAAGGGAACTTACAGGATGCAAAAACAAGCGGTCATTTTCCGGGACCTGGGAAAAATGGAATACGGGGCTGCCTGGGCGTACCAGGAAAAGCTGTTGCAGGAAAACCTGCGGAAAAAATCAGGTTTAAATCATATGGAGCAGGGAGACGCGGCAGCCGGGGCATCCACGGAACATTATTTACTTTTCGTGGAGCATCCACCTGTTTATACACTCGGCAAGAGCGGGAACAGGGGGAATGTATTGCTGGATGAACAGGAGCTTGGGGAGAAACAAATCCAGTTTTTTCATACCAACCGCGGCGGCGATATTACCTTTCACGGGGAAGGCCAGATTGTAGCCTATCCCATCCTGGACCTCGAAAAATTCTACACCGATATCGGCCGGTATCTCCGTAATCTCGAAGAAGTAATCATCGCCACGCTTGCGGAATACGGGATCAGGGGCGAACGTTCAGCCGGTGAAACGGGAGTATGGATCGAACCGGGTACGCCCGGACGTGAGCGAAAGATCTGCGCCATCGGGGTTCGCTGCAGCCGCTGGATAACCATGCACGGCTTTGCCTTTAACGTGAACACCGATCTTTCATATTTCAACCATATTATCCCCTGTGGGATCGTGGGCAAACAGGTTACCTCTCTTCAAAAGGAGCTGGGCCGGCCGGTGGAAATGGTTGAAGTGAAGGAAAAGGTGAAAATGAATTTTGAAAAGATATT
>CAYNSL010000134.1:0-7496 GCA_964399755.1 uncultured Chitinophaga sp.
GAATAAAATGACTGGGACAGATATACCCGCAGTTGCCATAGGAACAGTTGTCGAGAAAATCTCCTTTGTCCAGCACCGTTACCTCCCAGCCGGAACGTTGCAGGTAAAATGCCGAACTGAGCCCGATGATACCGCCGCCTATTATGGTGATCTTCATAAGAAGATTTCGTTAAAGACCTGTTTAAACTCTTTCATTAGACTTCCTGATATTTCGGAAAGTGCAATTGGGAAATTTCGAAATTGCTTCATCGTTTAAGATTTCCTGTTTTATTTTACTGCGATTGAATGCGCAGGAATCTCTGAATTTAGTGAATGATGGAGTCATAAAGTGAGCTTACCGCTTTAAAGAAATTTCGAAATTTCCCAATTCCAAAATTCCAAAATTTCAGTAATTCCCGCCGTCTTCATACTTCGACGCATAATTTATCTTCACCTCCCTGATCTTCGTCGGCAACCAAACCTGCATCGGGTTGGCGCCGCGGTTGGCCCAGCAATAATAAGGGATGGCGGTAATCCACCTGCCTTTGATTTCCACGCTCTTTCCATCCGCAGCAGGCACTGCCGATGGAACTTCGGCCTTTAACGCGATGACGGATTCATCCAGTACTTTGTATTTCATGGAGGTGAAAATCGTTTCTTCGGGCAGCAGGATATTCCAAACCTGTCCCCCATTATCTGCTCCTTCCACGCAGTACACCAGCGGTCCCCTGCGAAGGGCGATCCGGGAACGGTCGGCTTTCACCGTATCGATCGCCGTAATCTTTTTTATATAGAAGGGCAAATCAAGGTCCACCACGTCACCCGGCGCCCATTCCCGGTTGATCACCAGGTATCCGTTCACCACTTCCCCCTCCGTCCCTTTCATTTGTTCATTTAATGTAACTGTGAAATCGGGCGTCCGGTTCTTATCCAATGCCGGGTATAATTGCTGGGATTCCGCAGTTGACAACACCCAGTCCGGTATTCGGATATATAATTTAAACTTCGCTTTTTTGGCCGGGTTGATCCGTAAACGGATCTTTCCCTCCCAGGGGTAGTTGGTCTCCGTTTGCACCGCTATGTCCGTATTCCCGATTTTTATTTTCGTGTCGCTGCCCACAAAAAGATTTACCCAGATCCCGTCGGCGCTTTTTCCATAGATATAATTGCCCACCGAAGTTACCAGCCGCGCGATATTCGCGGGGCAGCAGGCCGTGCCGAACCATTCCCGGCGCTGGTGCTGCCCGTTGGAGGCAAGTACATTGTCGTAAAAGAAACGGTCACCGCTTAAACTCAGCCCGTCGAGCGCCCCGTTATACAGGCTTCTTTCCAGCACATCAATATATTTACTGTCGCCCGTCAGCTGGCACATGCGCTGGTTCCAGAGCACCATACCCACCGAGGCGCAGGTTTCGCAATAAGCGTCTTCATTGGGCAGGTCATAGTCGCGGCTGAACCCTTCATTGTCGCCCGCCGAACCGATCCCGCCGGTGAGGTACATGTTGCGGTGCACCACATCATCCCAGACTTTTTTCATGGTCTCCATATATTCCCGGTCGCCCGTCAGCGAAGCCACATCGGCCGCCCCGGTATAGAGGTACATCGCGCGCACTGCATGACCGGTGATCTCGGTTTGCTGTTTCACCGGCACCAGGTCCTGCCAGTAACCCGGGGTAAACCATGTTTTCCCATATGTATAATAACCCATTCCCCGCTGCTGCAGGTACCAGTCTGCCAGTTTGAGGTAGCGTTCGTTATTGGTAACCCTGTAAAGTTTCACCAGGGCCAGTTCGATCTCTTCGTGACCGCTGAACCATTTTTTATTGGCCAGCCGGAACGTGGTGTCAATATGATCGGCCAGCCGGATGGCCACATCCAGGATTTTCCGTTTGCCCGTTACCTGGTAATAAGCCACCGCCGCTTCGATCAGGTGCCCGGCGTTATAGTCTTCATGCGCTTCGATATTGGTCCAGCGCTGTTTGATATCGCGCAGCGTAAAATAAGTATCGAGGTACCCGTCCGGCAACTGCGCCGCCGCGATCTTGTCGATCCATTCGTCGGCCTTCGCTTCCATCATTTTGTCGGGATGGGTTTTCAGGGAATAGGCCATCGCCTCGAGCGCCTTGTACACGTCGCTGTCGTCGTAGTAAAGCCCTTCGAATTTTTCACCCTTGTTGCGCGCCACTTTTTCAAAATTGCGGATCCGCGCCGTTTTCTCCTCGGTTTGGTAGATGCAGGCCTTCATCGTCACCGTCGCCACTTTGTCAATTTTGGGCTTCCAGAAATTATCGGTGATGTTTACCTGCGCAAAATTGACAAACTCGAATTGCTGCAGGGGACTTTGCGCCAACACGGGAATCCCGGCGGCGAAAATTGACAGGATGACGCTAATTTTTTTCATATACAGTCTTTTTACATTACAGCGGTATTACCATCCCTTCCTCCGCTACGCCGAAACCAGCGGCTTTCACCGATTTCTTTTCCGGCGATTCCTTTTTCAGCAGGGGGTTGGTATGGTTGAAATGGATGAATACAATCCGGGAACGGACGGAATCGGGTAACCCGTCCAAACGGCGCATGCTTTCTTCCACGAAGGGATGCGGCACTTCGCGCATATCCCTGCCCGGTAGTTCCCCGTTCCTGTAAAAAGTGCCGTCCAGCAGCGCGACATCGGCCGCCGCCACTTCCTCATTAATATTTCTTTCCCATTTCTCCCATTTGTCGATATCGGGGATGAACAGGATCTTTTTTCCCGCGCTGATAATCCTGAAACCCACCGTTTCCGAATATTCGTCGCGGTGCGGCACCCGGACCGGGGTGACGGTTATACCCGGCGCGATCTGCACCGCGCTGTCGGCCTGCAATGACTGCAATGTGATATTCTGCAGGGATACCAGCTGGCTCCAGGGTCCGTTATTGCGGAGGAATGAATCCATCCGCGGCATGGCATGGACCGGGATGCCTTTCGCACCCATCGCTTCCCTTCCCCATTGCATCAACCCGCTGTAATGGCCGGTATGAGCATGGGTGATAAAGATGCCGTCGGGTGAATAATTGCCGGGTTGTATAAGATAGGACTGCAGTTCATGCAGCTGTTCCGTAATATCGGGCGTGGCTTCGAATAACCAGTAGCGGCCTGCTTCGCGGTCCACCAGCGCCAGGCAGGTAATATGTTTCTTCGCGGCTTTGCCCTCCCAATATGCCCTGCAACATTCTTTTTCGCAACCGATCTGGGGGAAACCCGCATCCTGGGCGATGCCCAGTACGAGCAGGAATTTTTCAGGCAGTTCCTTTTTATCAGCTAAAGCGGTTTTCCGCTCCTGTTTACAGGAGAAAAGCAAAAAAATCGTCATTATTGTTAATACCAGTTTCACGATCGATGGCCCTGATGTTTCTATTTTATGTCTATGAAGAAAATGCCGGTCTACATGAAAGGCCCGCGAAGTCCCGTGATACATTCCCCGCAACAATAACCGCCTAAACCCCGCCGTTCAAATTCAAAAATCCGGAATTCTTCATCAGTTGAATATTTCCTTCAGCTTTTCTTCAAGCGCATCGTCTTCCGTTTCATCATACCTGCCGATCACCACCCCGTTCTTACCGATCAGGATTTTAGTGGGCATGGTCCGCACCCCGAAATTATCGTGCAGGTCGTTTTCATTTTTCTGTCTTTTCCGGATTTTTTCCCAGTCGATCCCGCGTAATACCTGCCGCCAGGGCAGGCCGTCGTCCGCCACGGCTTTTTTCCATTTGTCGATAGCGTTATCATCATCGGATATGCCGATGATCTCAAATCCTTTCTCCTTATAGGTTTGATAGATTTCTTTCAGCCGCGGATTGCCCTTACGGCAGGGCACGCACCAGCTGGCCCAGAAATCGAGGAGCACATAGGACTTGTTCCGGTAATCGTAAAGCGACAAAGTATCCCCGTTGATATCGGCACGGATAAAATTCTTCGCGACCGTACCCGGTGAACCGCCCCGCAGTTTTTCGATCTCCCCTTCGATCCTTTTCCCATACATGCTGAGCTGGGTTTTGAGGCCCATTTTATTATAATAGGATTCAAGCGCGGCCAGTTTAAGTTCGGCGACATGAAACTGCAGCATATAGCCCGTTACCGGTGAGCGGGGATATAATGCAAAAAAACGGCGGTCGATGCTGTCGAGCCGCGACCGGAAGGGCGTAAATAGATCCCGCAGGGAATCCAGCGCGGCCAGGCGCCGGTTCAGGTCGGGTTCGGGTTCCCGGTTCTTTATCGCCAGGCGGTAAGCCGCATTGGCGGAATCATATAATTTCCGGAGCGGTTCCTGCTCCCTGATTACCGGCCTGCGCATTTTATTCAGGAGAAGATACTCCTTTTGCGTAACGGAACCGGAAATTTCCCCTTTGGAAATATTTGCCGCGGCGATTTTGGCCGTAAGGACACCGGGTTCGATAAAGAAACGGCAGAGCTGGTCTTCACCCTGTGCATCCTTCCTCAGGCGGAGCGTAGCCAGTGAGGGGTCGGAAAGATGTGTTTTGAAAATAAATTTACCGTCCTTGTCCGCTTTTACGCTGTCAGTGATATAGCCCTCCGCTTCCGTTTCAAAACTGATATAGATCCAGGCATCCTTCACCCCGCTGATCTTTCCCCGTAGCTGAAAATTATCCTGCGCCTGCAAATTCCCCCTGATGCAGAGAAAGACAATAAAAAAGAACATTACCCGCTTCATATAGACTATTCTGATAAATTCAAATTCCTCCCGCAACACGCACCATTTAACATCTAACATTTAACATTCAACATCTAACATTCAACATTTATATAACCTGGAATCCATACGCATACGGATCATCCTCCCGATCGATCGATATCGTATTATATCCGTATATCCTCGCCCAGCCTTCCACCGATGGCCGGATAGCGGGTTTCCCTGCCAGTATCAGTTCTTCCTCGATCCGCCCGGTGAACCGGCTCCCGATAATGCTTTCATGAATAAAGTCCTCTCCTTTCTTCAGCATTCCTTTTGCGTACCACTGCGCCATCCGCGCCGAAGTGCCCGTGCCGCAGGGAGAACGGTCAATGGCTTTTTCGCCATAAAAAACCGCGTTCCTGGCCGTGGAATGTTTATCGATCACCGCGCCGGTCCAGAGTATATGCGAACAACCCCGGATCGTATTGTCTTCGGGATGGACGAATTCATATTTGGCGTTGATATTCCTCCGCAATTCCCTTGCCCAGGCGATCAGTTTGCCGGCCGTATAATGTTCCAGTCCACGGAAATTTTCCTGTACATCCACGATGGCGTAAAAATTACCGCCGTAGGCCACATCAACCATCAACTCGCCTAAATCCGGGCATTCGGCGGCTAAGCCTGACGAATCCAGGTAAGAAACTACATTGGTTAAACGAACATTTTTAACCCGGGGCTGAAGGCCCGGGCTATTCAGAAAATATTCAACGATGACCAGGCCTGCCGGCGTCTCCATCCTCACGATCCCGGGTGTCTTCGGTTGTATCAATCCCTCTTCGATGGCGATGGTGATGGTGCCGATGGTGCCGTGCCCGCACATGGGCAGGCAGCCGCTGGTTTCGATGAATAATACCGCCACATCATTGGCCGGGTCATGCGGCGGGTAAAGAATACTCCCGCTCATCATATCATGTCCGCGCGGTTCAAACATGAGCCCCGTGCGTATCCAGTCGTATTCGCGGAGAAAATGCTGCCGCTTCTCGCTCATGTCTTTCCCCTGCAGCGCGGGGCCTCCCTCCTTTACAAGACGTACGGGATTGCCGCAGGTATGGGCGTCGATACAATGAAAGATGTGTCTGGACATGGATCCTGTTGTTGCTGCAATGTAATTGAAATAAAATTACGGGGAACGGGGGGATGATGGCAGTTGTCAGAGGTCGGAAGTCGGAGGTCGGAAGTCGGAAAATCCTGAACACAATCATAATTGTATTCAATAGGGAATTACCGGTGCCGGATAATAATTTCCTCAAAACACGAATTATGTTTGTGTCCGCAATCTTCGTACCTCAGACCTCATACCTCAGACCTCATACCTCAGACCTCATACCTAATACCTCATACCTCCGACTTCCGACCTCTTACCTCCAAAACCAAATTTTTAGTAAATTTGAAACCATCAGCCAACAATGGAAACCTACGGTAAAATACTTCTCATCGCCATGCCCGCCTTCCTGTTACTGGTCCTCTTTGAAAAATTCTGGGGCTGGCGCAGGCAGAAGGATACCGTCCGCAACCTCGATATGATCAGCAGCCTGAGCAGCGGGGTGACCAATGTAACCAAGGATGTGCTTGGGTTAAGTATTTCCATTCTGACTTACGGCTGGCTCGTGAACCATGTGGCGCTGGTAAATATCAAAGCCACCTGGCTTACTTACGTGATCGCATTTATCTGCATCGACTTCGCCGGTTACTGGGTACACCGCTGGAGTCACCATATCAACGTGATGTGGAATTTACACATCATCCATCACAGCAGCGAGGAATTCAACCTGGCCTGCGCGCTGCGGCAGAGCATATCCCTGATCATCAATCCCTTTAATTTTATGCTGCTCCCGGCGGCCCTGCTGGGCGTACCCCTCGAAGTGATCGCCACCGTTGGACCGATCCAGCTCTTCGCCCAGTTTTGGTATCATACACAGCATATCAATAAAATGGGTTTCCTTGAAAAGATCATCGTAACACCCTCGCACCACCGGGTGCATCATGCCATCAATAAAGAGTATCTCGACAAAAACCTGAGCCAGATCTTTATCATCTGGGACAAACTCTTTGGCACTTACCAGGAAGAATTGAAGGAAGCACCGCCGGTGTATGGAATTACAAGGCCGGTGCGGACCTGGAATCCCATCAAAATCAATTTTCAGCACCTCTGGTTGATGATGAAAGATGCCTGGTATACAAAGAATTGGAAAGATAAATTCACACTCTGGTTCAAACCAACGGGCTACCGTCCCCCGGATGTAATCGAGAAATACCCGGTCTATAAGATCGAGGATGTTTATCGTTTTGAAAAATATGATACCCGCGCTTCCGCTGCCCTTAACGCATGGAGCTGGGTGCAGTTAACCATCATCCTATTATCCATCAGTTACCTGTTCGGAAACATCGCCTTTATCAACAGCCTCGACAAGACCTATATTTTCTGGTATGGCGGTTTTGTATTCCTGAGCGTGTACGCGCTGACAGAACTAATGGATCGTAATCCATGGGCCCTTTTCTGGGAAGCGGCGCGTTGCGGACTCGGACTCGCCTTCCTTTTCCAGCAGGAGGACTGGTTTGGAGCCAACAGTTATTTTGCCCCGGCCGGCAATCTCATGGGCGCCTATTTTATTCTTTCTTTTCTCGTTACCGGCTGGTTTGTGATTAAACACCGGAAAGAAGATTCGTTGGTTGCTGCTTGAGCGACTAGAGGCAAGTGGCTAGTGGCGAGTGGCGAGTGGGGCGTGATATGGCTGGGTCGTTTATAATTTTCGGTAAGTCTTTACATGATCCGGACTTCTTTAT
>CAYNSL010000135.1:0-7482 GCA_964399755.1 uncultured Chitinophaga sp.
ACATGATGACGATTGATCATAGCTGGGATCAGTCGGCGCAGCAGTATATTGAATTGTATGCTTCTTTGAAATCATAGTTGTATTTGGAGATGAGAGATGAGAAATGAAAGATGAGAGGGGTTAGCTATTAGTTGATAGATGGAAAGTCCGGGGTCAGGATGATAATTTGATAGGAGGATCGGATGAGAATTCAATGGGGAAAAAACGTCTTAAAATGTTTTTTTTCACATGGTCAAAATCAATTCTTGACTTAATGTTGCGGCTAAACCAAAAAATAGGGTATGAGTAAGGAAAGCGTTCTTAAAGTTAAGAGTTTTGCATATGCTGTCAGGATAATCAATCTTTACAAGTACTTAAAAAGACGGCATAATGAATTTGAACTTGCGTCTCAGGTTATCAGGTCGGGAACTTCTGTTGGTGCTATGATTCGCGAAGCTGAACATGCGGAAAGTAGAAAAGATTTTCTGCACAAACTGAATATTGCGTTAAAGGAAATCAATGAGAGTATTTATTGGCTTGAACTTTTATTTGCTACAGCGTATATAACAAGTAAGATGTTTGAATCGTTGAGAGATGATGGGGAACAGATTTTAAAAATGCTGGTGGCCGCCATAAAGACCATCAAGCTTAAGCAAGAACCGGCAGCACGGTAAACTATCATCTGTCATCTTTCAATTATCATCTTTAATTTTTCATCAATAATATTAATATCTTCATTTAAATGGCCATCCGCACCATCACCAACTCCAAAGAAATCCTCTGCGTCATCCTGGGCGGGGGAGCGGGCACCCGTTTGTACCCGCTGACGGCCAACCGGTCGAAGCCCGCGGTGCCGATCGCGGGAAAATACCGGCTGGTGGATATCCCGATCTCCAATTGCCTGAACAACGGGATCGGGCGGATGTTCGTGCTGACGCAGTTCAATTCGGCTTCATTGAACCGCCATATCAAGAATACCTATCATTTCAGCGCTTTCAGCAAGGCCTTTGTCGATATTCTCGCGGCCGAACAAACCCCCGATAACCCCACCTGGTACCAGGGCACGGCCGACGCGGTGCGGCAGGGTCTCCGGCATATCGAGCCTTTTGAAAGCGATTATGTGCTGATCCTATCGGGCGACCAGCTCTACCAGATGAATTTCGCCGAGATGCTCGAGAACCACAAGCATATCGGGGCCGATATATCCATCGCCACCATCCCGGTGGGACAACGCGAAGCTCCCGAATTCGGGATCCTCAAATCTTCGGAAGGACTGATCACTTCCTTTATCGAAAAACCAAAAAAGGAACTCTTACCCGAATGGATAAGCGAAACCGGCGACCTGATGAAAAAAATGGGAAGGAATTACCTGGCCTCGATGGGTATCTATATTTTCAACCGGCAACTATTGTTCGATATCCTGCAGACCGAATTCAGCGGCGCCACCGATTTCGGGAAGGAGATCATTCCCCAATCGATGCAGCGCTACAAGGTGGCCAGTTACCAGTACGACGGGTACTGGACCGATATCGGGAATATTCATTCTTTCTTTGAAGCCAACCTCGGGTTAACACAGGACCTGCCCGACTTCAATCTCTTCGACAATGACAATGCCATCTATACCCGTCCGCGGATGCTGCCCCCCGCCAAGATCAGCGGCACCACGCTCGAAAAAACCCTGGTGGCGGAAGGCTCTATCATCAACGCCTCGCGAATCGAGCATTCGGTCATCGGTATCCGCTCAAGGATCGGTCATGGTACAACACTGGTAAGCACTTACCTGATGGGAAGCGACTATTATGAAACCCTGCCCGAGATCGCGCAGGCCCAGGCCGGAGGATTTCCGCTGCTGGGTATCGGCGACCGCTGCTATATCAAGAACGCGATCCTTGACAAAAACGTCAGGATCGGGAATGATGTGCGCATCAACGGCGGGAACCAACTGGAGAATACCGACCACGCGCTGTATACCGTGAAGGACGGCATCGTGGTGGTGAAAAAAGGCGCCATCATCCCCAATGGCTTTGTGATCTGACCGGGGTATGACCCGGATGGGATCGTGTCTTTCAAAAACAGGTCAGCGATTTTTGCCGGACATTTATCAATCGCGCAGCCCAAAATTTCTATTTCCCTTTTCTGACCGGCGGGCAGATTCCGAATGAATGAATCCTTTTCAGGGAAAAGTTTTGCTTTATAAAATGTGTACTTTTTACATAATATTCCTATCTTCCGTCCTGTACTGATACTAAACCGCGATTGCTTATGGCCGCTACTGCATCCCTGGTTCCCAAACCCAGATTGTCCTTTGCGCAGATCTTCAACATGAGCTTCGGATTCCTTGGCATCCAGTTCGGTTTTGCCCTGCAGAATTCAAATGCCAGCGGTATCCTGCGTAATTACGGGGCCGATGTGGAACACCTTTCCTGGTTCTGGCTGGCGGCGCCGCTGGTGGGACTGATCGTGCAACCGATCGTTGGATATTACAGCGACCGCACCTGGACAAAACTCGGCAGGCGGCGTCCCTTTTTCCTCGCCGGCGCCATCCTTTCCGCCACCGCGCTGGCCCTGATGCCCAACGCGAATATCCTCGGGAGTATTGCCCCGCTGGTGATCATCGGCGCGGGATTCCTGATGATCATGGACGCCTGTTTCAACCTGGCCATGGAACCCTTCCGCGCGCTGGTAGCCGATAACCTGCCGGATTCGCAACGCACGCTCGGATTCTCGGTGCAGACTTTTCTGATCGGCGTGGGCGCCGTGGTTGGTTCATTCCTGCCATATGTATTGCATAAATGGTTCGGCATTTCAAACGAAGCGGCCGAAGGGGTGGTGGCGCCGAATATCAAAACCGCTTTTTATATCGGGTCGGTCGTTTTTATCTGCAGCATCCTGTGGACCGTGATCCGCACCAAAGAATACCCGCCCGCAGCATATGAAAAATACCATGGCAAACAAGAATCTTCGGGTAAGGGACTCGGATCGATCTTCACCGACCTGCGGAAAATGCCCCGCACCATGAAGCAACTGGGACTGGTGCAGTTTTTCAGCTGGTTCGCTCTATTCGGGATGTGGGTCTTTACCACCGATTCCATCGCCACCCATATCTTTCACCTGCCCATCACCGATAAGAGTTCCAAAATGTACCGCGAAGCGCAGGACTGGACCGGTGTGATCTTTTCGGTGTATAATGCGGTATCCGCGGTCTATGCCCTCTTTCTTCCCATGATCGCCGGTAAGATCGGTCGCAAAAAAACACACGCGCTTTCCCTGATCATCGGCGGCATCGGGCTCATTTCATTTTTCTTTGCGCCCAGTAAGGAATTCCTGATCTTTTCGATGGCCTGCGTGGGGATCGCCTGGGCCAGTATCCTGGCCATGCCTTACGTGATCCTCTCCGGATCCATACCCGCCGGGAAAATGGGCGTTTATATGGGCATCTTCAATTTCTTTATCACCATTCCGCAGATACTGAACGGACTGGTGGGAGGCCCCCTCGTTAAAAACGTGTACAATAATCATCCGGTCTATGCGGTGGTGCTTGCAGGTATTTTCATGATCTGCGCCGCCGTGAGCGTGGTATATGTTTATGATCCCGCTGCGATCCGGCTGAAAGAAGATAAAAACGCATAATCTGACAGGTATGAAAAAAATAGGGCTGGTCCTGGCCTTGCTGCTGACCATCAACGCCCATGCCATCGATATATATGGCGTGTATCCCACGCACTGGTGGACAGGCATGAAAAATCCTGCACTCCAGTTGATGCTGCATGGTAAGAATATTGCTGCTTTCAACAAGGTTGCGGTTAATTATCCCGGTGTGAAAGCGGGCGCCATCCATAAAGTGGAAAGCGCGAATTATCTTTTTATCGACCTGACGATTACCCCGGCCGCAAGGCCGGGACGATTCAATATCGTTCTTTCGGGCGGGGGCGGGGCAACAGAGACTATTCCCTATGAACTGAAACCGAAAAGCAAAGCCGACGGTAAAAACCGGGTACTGGGTGTCAACGCGGCAGACTTTGTTTACCTGCTGATCCCGGACCGGTTCTCGAACGGGAACCGTGATAATGATATCATCGGAGACTACCGCGATCACAGTAATGACCGGAAAAACCTCTATTCACGGCATGGCGGTGATTTTGAAGGGATAGAGAACCATATTGCTTATTTTAAAGAACTGGGTGTTACAACTTTATGGCTGACACCTGTCATTGAAAACGATATGCCCCCGCAGCACGAACAGGGGAATGATGTATCCGGTTACCATGGCTACTGGTTCACCGATCATTACCAGGTGGACCGCCGCCTGGGCGGAAATGAGGGCTATAAAAAACTCTGCGATATGGTTCACCAGCAGGGTATGAAAGTGATCCAGGACGCGGTGTATAATCATGTCGGAGATTATCACTGGTTCGTGCTGGACCCTCCGATGAAGGACTGGCTCAACAACTGGCCGGCCTTCCAGGGCTCCAATCACCGCGAGGAAATATTATTTGATCCCCATGCTTCGGCCTACGACCGCAAAGTAATGCTCGACGGCTGGTTTGTGCCCCACCTGCCCGACCTGAACCAGCGTAATCCCTATGTGGCCCGTTTCCTGATCCAGCATGCCATCTGGACCACCGAGGAATTCGGGATCGACGGCTGGCGGGTGGATACATATAAATATTGCGATGAACCTTTTCTGAACAATGTGAACGCGGCGCTGGAGAAAGAATTTCCCGGCATCACGATTTTCGGGGAAGCCTGGGTCAATTCCATGGTAGGGAACGCCTATTTCACGCGCAATACGATCGCTTCGCCTTTCAAACACAATGCAGGCGGTGTGCTCGATTTTCAGACCTGTTTCGGCATGCTCGCGGGTATGAACGAGGGATTCGGCTGGACCAGCGGCGTAAACAAACTGTATATGACGATGGCCCAGGATGTACTCTATAAGGACCCGATGAACAATTGCATTTTCCTGGACAACCATGATATGGACCGTATTTTCTCCGTGGTAGACGAAGACTGGAAAAAACTGAAGATGGGATTAACCTGGCTCCTTACCCTGCGCGGCATCCCGCAACTGTATTACGGAACAGAAGTGCTGATGAAGAATAAAAAAACCGTATCCGACGCCACGGTCCGGGAGGATTTTCCCGGTGGCTGGCCCGATGATAAACCCAAAGACAATCGCTTTACCCGCGAGGGGAGGAACGATAAACAAAACGAAGCCTTTGATTTTGTCAGCCGCCTGGCCGCATTCCGGAAAAATTCTTCCGCCATCACCCGGGGAAGCATGATGCAGTTCCTGCCCAAAGACGGGTTATATATTTATTTCAGGTACGATAAAAACCAGACCGTGATGGTGGCCTGCAATACCGGCGATAAGGAAGTGAAACCGGACTGGTCCGTTTATGCGGAAAGGATCAACGGATTTACAAATGCCCGCAATGCAGTAACCGGCAAGGTCAGGCCCCTGCGCGAAATCAGCCTGGATCCCAAAGAAAGTTTTGTCTTTGAACTGCTGCGCTGATCAGATCACGAAATTGATCAGCATCTTGCTCCCGTAAGTACCCCATTGCTGCGCCAGTTTGGAAAGCTGGGATATGAGGGTAGAGCGGGTTACCTTTTTTCCCTTTGCGGGTGGCGTCAGGGGTTTCGCGTTACCGTCAATGACCTCTACTTTAGTGGCAAACCAGGTGGCATGCAGCCGGGGAATGCCCATGCCGAGGATCATCCCGGGCAAACCCTGGATACCTTCGGGTCCGCCGTTCACCAGTATTTCATCGGAGTAAAAAGCGAATATGGCGATGGAATCGTTCAGGATGCCCACGGCTTTCCTGCAGTCAAAACCGGCGATGGTCCGTTTGTCGCCCGTGAGCTTCCATTTTATCTTCAGCAGGCTGTCTTCCATCAGGAAGGTCTCCTCGAATACGGGTTTCTGGGTGATGGTGGTCCCCTTTTTGTAATCGTTAAACACGACGTTTTTATCCGCAACGGGGCGATACCAGTACCGGTTATCTACCGGTACGTCTTTCCCCGGTTTGTACACCGAACGGCTGGTGTCGCCGGTAAATTCAAAATAACTCAGGGCGGAAACGGGATAGCGTTCCCTGTTCTGTTCAAACCAGCTATTGCCTTCCATCAGCTCTTTCTGTAACTGGCGAACGCTGATGGTTTTTTCATATTCCACTTTGACACCCGCGAAAAAACGGGCCTGCCCGCGGGCGGGCCGCAGGGTTAACAGGATAAACGACAGGAACAGGATGCGTTTTATCATTTGGTTTGTCCTCCGGGTGATTGATTGAACGACCATTCAAAACGCAGCAGGAAATAACGGCTAATCCGCTGAAAACGGTCATCGGATACAAAAGTGCTGTTGATGGTCCGGTTAAACCCTTTGTTCGAATTCAGGATATCATTGGCCACAAAACTGATCTTGGCGGTTTTCTTTTTAAATAATTCTTTGGATAGGGTACTGTTCCAGATCACCAGGTTATTCGAGCTGCCCGCGAATGCGCTGATCCGCTGGCTCAGGTCGGCATTCACCGTATTCTCGAATTCAATTTTTCCGGGAAGCATGAACGAGGCTTCCATCCAGCCGCCGTAAGTGAAATAATTATTATTGATACTGGTGGATAACGAAGATTTCGAAACGGTATACGCGATCCGCGGACTGAAGCTGATATCGTATTTGTCTTCCGCTTCGATACCCAGGTTCAGGCTGAGCCGGGCGGCAAAGGAACGGGTGGTGGCCAGTTGCCCGTTGACATAATTTTTGTACTTGTTTCCACTGGCGTTTATATTAAACCCGTAATGCGGTTTCTTGTCGCCGCGGCTCTTGTTGAAATTCGACCAGAGGAACCAGTTCCGGTTGCCGTTGATATTAACGGGGTAAAAGGTTCTCTTGCCGGTAGCCGGGTCGATGGTATTGTATTGCGTGATGGCGTTCTGCTGGATGCTATAGGAGAAATTGATCCCCTTGCCGGTTTGCGACAATACTTTGTACTGGTTAAAATTGAAATTGAAATTGTGGTTGAACCCCACTTTCAGATCGGGATTTCCCTTGTACTCGTTCAACGGATCGGTATTATCGCGGATCGGCTGCAGCTGGTTGATGGTGGGCTGGATGGTGCTGCCGCGGTAATTAAAACCCACGTTCATCTGGGCCTTGGGACTGATATAGGCCATGGCCTGCGGGGTAATGTTCAAAAAATGATAATGGTTGCGGTTACTGTTGTCGAGGTTCTCGAGGTCGAGATTAATATTGGAAATTCCCGAGCCCATGGCCACCCGCCATTTTTTATAGAGGTAGCGGAACAGGGCGTTCCCGCTGTGGGAGGAGGCGTCGAGGATGAAATTGTTGCTGAATTCCGGCACAAATTCCTCGTATTTGCCGTTCCCGTCCCTGGCAAAAGTATTCCGCAGCGAACGGGAATGGTTCTTGTTCCAGCCGTAATCGAGGATCAGGGTCCATTTGTCGGACAGGGGTTCGGTATAAGTGGTCTTGATGCCAAA
>CAYNSL010000136.1:0-7448 GCA_964399755.1 uncultured Chitinophaga sp.
TCAAAAGAATCCGAACTGATCATTTAACAGCCGGTTAGTGATAACGGGGCCCCGTTTCTACGGGGCCCTTCATTCTTCATCAAAACAACGCTTATGAAAAAGATCTTTACACTGCTGTTCCTTTTCAACTTTTTATGGCTGCAGGCGCAGCGGGATCTGTCAGGATCCCAGATTGGCGGATCGTTAAACGGCCGGCCAGCCAGTCTGACAAATGATGATGATACTGCGGCCAAGCCCTCCCCCCGAATTATTATCCGTTGCGGAGCAACCAGGACCAGCGAAAACATACTGCTAATACTGAACGGGGTTCCCGTTCCGGTGGATACGCTGAATAACCTTAACCCCAACGATGTTGAAAGCGTTACTATTTTAAAAAGCCAGGAGGCGCTCGCGATTTTCGGACCGGATGCCGAAAAAGGGGTGCTCCTTATACGCACCCGCAGGACCCGGATCTTCATCATCCGTGATTATACCGATCAGGCCCCGGTACCAGGCGCCACGGTAACTTTCATATCAAAAAATAATAGGGACACGCTGATGTTCGCGGCAAATGACAGCGGGGTGGTGATCACCAAAGCCTTAAAACCGGATGTTGATTATTCCATTAGTGTTTCTGCGGCAGGGTACCGCGGTTACGGGATGGCGCTTACTAACGGTAACCATTATTCGAATAATATTTTTCTGCTGCAACGTGATACCCAAACATCCGAAAATATAACGCTAAAAAGTTATCCCGTAAGAACGATCGCCTGCGGCGGGGGATTTTACTGCCGTTGCGGCGGAGTGAATATTACTCCGCAGAAAGATCCCGGGCAAAAACCCCTGATCCCCCAAACAGGGCTCCTGGTATACCCCAACCCGGTCGCACGGGGTGGCCTGTTGCATATCCGGCAAACTAACGGTGATGAAAAAGTGAAAATCAGCCTATGTACCGTTGATGGTAAATTATTGATATCCAATCAGGTACAATCGTTAAAGGAATTTAACGGCATTCGCCTCAATCCCGGCTGGGCGCCGGGGGAATATTTTGTGAGACTTGATTATGAAAACGGTAGAGCGGGAGCATCTGGTAAGGTAATAATACACTAACCGGAAATTTTTATGAAGAAGAAACTACAAATCACCATTGCCCAACCCTGTCACGAAAACTGGGATGCCATGAGTGCTACCGAAAAAGGTAAATTCTGCCTGGCCTGCAGCAAGCAGGTCATCGATTTCAGCAACATGAGTGACCGCCAGCTGGCGGATTTCTTAAAGAAACCCTCCACGGGTTCCGTGTGCGGTCGGTTCATGACCGATCAACTGCATCGCGATATTGAGATCCCGCGAAAACGCAGCCCCTGGCTGAAATATTTTTTCCAGATGGCCTTGCCGGCCCTTTTCCTCAGCAAGGCCTCGGGCCAGCAAACAAGAACGGCCACTGCGCCTGCTGGTCGTGATACCACGATCAATAATATCACCGATATGCACCGTACAATGGGGATCGTGGCCACCGATATCAGGCCGTTTGAACGCGATACCGTGAAGAAGGAAGACCTTATCACTATCAGTAAACAGGTTACGGGTAAAGTAGTCGATGAAAAAGGTCAGCCTGTCGCCAATGCCATCATACGCGCCGGGAAGACCGCCAATATTTTTATCACCGATGAGAAGGGTGAATTCAGGATCCTTGAATCCGCCCTAGCCGGTAACGGGGTGCTTTATGTTTCCTCCACCGGTTTTGAAAGCGGCGAGTTTACAGCCAATATCAAAGACGGTTTGTTTACCCTGCAATTAAAGGCAAGCGCCGGCGAGTCGGACGATATGACGAGTTCCGCCCAGAAAGTAGTGAGCAGCGGTATCAAATCAAGGGGTATCGACGATACGCCCCGGCCCGACGCGGAATTTGCATCCGATCTCGTGGTACAACGCGATATCCAGGTGCCGAACGACCTGAATAAATTTTATATCTATCCCAACCCGGTTAGTTCGGGCGGCACGGTAACGCTTGGCGTGCACCTGCTGGAAGAAGGATATTATACCTGCCGTTTTTATGACAACGCCGGTAAACTGATCCTGGAAAAAGAAGTGTGGATCGATGCGAAAGCCCGCTTGCTGAATATCGAAGCGCCGGTAACGGCGGCCGGCAGTTACCAGTTCACCATCACAAACATAAAGACGGGAAAGAAATACAGCGAAAACATATCCATTAAATAACCAAACGAAAATCAATGGCCAAAAAACTGCAGCTCAGCGTCCCTAAACCCTGTCACGAGAACTGGGATGCCATGACGGCAACTGAAAAAGGGAAATTCTGCGGTTCCTGTAACAAGCAGGTCATTGATTTCAGTACGATGAGCGACCGGGAGCTCGCGCAGTTCTTTAAAAAACCTTCAACGGGTTCGGTCTGCGGCAGGTTCATGAATGACCAGCTTGACCGGCAAATCGAGATACCGAAGAAAAGGATACCCTGGCTCAAATATTTCTTCCAGGTGGCGCTTCCCGCCCTGTTTATGTCGCGCGCCGGCGCGCAGCAGGTGAAAATGGGGCAGGTAGCAAGGCCACCTGTAAAAGATACCATTCAGCAGCCGCTTGACCGGGAACTGATGACGGTGGGTAAACTGGCCATGCCTGCCTGTATTAAACCGGTAACCCGGGATACAGTGGTATCTCCTTTAAAGGGAGAAGTAAAGACCATCCGGACCATACAGGGCAGGGTGGTGGATCAGCGCGGCGAGCCGGTGGCCTATGCCAGTATTGAAACAGGTATAAAGGGCCGGGGAACGGTAGCGGATGAACAGGGTTATTTCTCGATACCCGAGTCCGCATTATCAAAGGACCGCAAACTGTTCGTTTCATCAGCAGGGTTTGCCGCCAGGGAAATCATCGCGGATAAAATCAAGGTAGAACTGCTGGTGCAGCTGCAATCCAATATCATTTTACCCGAAGTTGTGCTTACGGACCTGGTCGATATTCGTTGTCATGCGATCATGGGTGAAATTACGTCCGTGGTCGGGCAATCGGTAGTTAGTATTATACCAGATTCAGCTGCCGTGGTGAATAATCCCGCAAAGGATATTCCCGTCGCCCCGGGTATCAAAGTCTATCCAAATCACGTAGCGGCGGGGTCAAATTTGCATATCGGGATTCAAAAAATGGAAGCCGGTTATTACCTGCTGCAATTAACCGGTATCTCCGGTCAAACGGTAAAACAGCAGGAGTGCTGGATCGATGAAGATGCCCGGGTACTCGATATCGGTCTGCCCAACCTTTCCGCCGGCAGTTATTTCATGGTACTCCTCAATAAAAAAACCGGTAAAAGGTTTACAGAAAAGATCATCATTCAATAATAAAGGTCAGCCTTCCCTTTCCTGTCAACCCGGTACAAAAGGTTACTTCTATTTGACAGACATGACTGATTTGACCCATTTGACTGATATGACTGATATGACTGATATGACTGGAATGTCTTACTCCTTCTTAAACGCCGGATGATACTCCTCCAGCGTCTTCCGCAGAAACTCCCGGTCGAGGTGTGTGTAAATTTCCGTTGTCGTAATGCTTTCATGTCCCAGCATTTCCTGCACGGCGCGCAGGTCGGCCCCGCCCAGGATCAGGTGCGAGGCAAAGGAATGGCGGAAGGTATGCGGTGAAACGGTTTTGCGGATCCCCGCTTTTTTCACCAGCTCTTTGATGATATAAAAGATCATCACCCGCGATAAATGCCGTCCGTTGCGGTTGAGAAAAAGTATATCCTCGTTACCTTTTTTGATGTCGGTATGTACGCGGATGGAATTCTTATATATATTGATATACTTCACGGCGGCGCCCCCGATCGGCACCAGCCTTTCTTTATCTCCCTTGCCCCTGACCCTGATAAAACCGATATCGAGGTAGAGCTGCGAGATCTTCAGGTTAACGACTTCGCTCACGCGCAGACCGCAACTGTACATGGTCTCCAGGATGGCCCTGTTGCGCCCGCCTTCGGGCCTGCTCAGGTCGATCGCACTGATGATCCTTTCAATTTCTTCAAAACTGAGCGTATCGGGCAACGCTCTTTTCAGTTTGGGCGCTTCGAGCAGGGTGGTGGGATCGGTTTTGGAAATATCTTCCAGCAAACAGTATTTGTAAAAAGCGCGGATACCCGAAATGATACGGGCCTGCGAAGTATCCGACATCCCCGTAACACCCGCAATCCATTTAATAAAATACTGCAGGTCTTTCAGCGTAACATCGGCCGGAGGCTTTGCCAGGCCCGATTCCTGCATCCAGTGCGTCAGCAGTTCGATATCCCGTCCATATGCCTGTACCGAATTTTCGGAGAGGGACCGCTCCAGCTGGAGATAGGACTTGAACCCTTTTTTATAGGACTCCCACATGAAGGGCTGAAGGTTTAAAGTTTAAGGTTTAAGGGTTAAAGTGTTTTAAATTCGAAAAGACCCTTAAGAACCATAGTGGTTGGTTTCCTGCGTCCGCCATCCCTCTTATTTAACATTTAAAATTTAGCATTTAAAATTTCGCATTTAGCATGCTCATTTCAGTTCAATTTTCTTCTCCAGCTCCTGCCATTTATTATCAATCTTCACCTTCACCCATATCCGCCCGGGGGTAACGTTAACCGAATCGAGTGTTTCATGGATCAGGTCGTAATCCATATCCGTGGCCTTGCCGAAAGTCATCATGGCTGATTTGCCCGTGGCGGGTTCTTCCACGTAGATATTCCCGCGGTCGGTAAAAGCCACCAGGTTATCGGCCACCGCGAATTTGGGATCCAGGTTGTTGATCCCGCTGCTTCGTTTGCTCATTTTGGCCGTTTTACTGAAAGGGAGTTTGAGCTGGTAGCCGCGGCCAGTGGCGCAATCGTTGAAAAGCAGGTATACATAACCGGTATCTTTGAAAATGCAGCGGATAAAGCCCTTATTCAGCTTCAGACCGGGATAATCGAATTCGGATTTCCGGTTCGATCCCATCCCGCTATAGCTCAGGATGATGCTGTCGGGACCGCAATCCTTCGTGGTGATGTATAAATAGGGTTTCAGGGGATGATCCCCTGTGAATTTGATCGTATCGCTGAGACAGGCCGTATCGCAGAATGTTCCGGCGCCGCCCGAAGAGGAGGATTTGCAGGAATATAGTCCAAATGCCGCGAAGGCGAATATCAGCAGGAGAACAGGAGATTTCATATAGCGGGTTTGAGTGGAACAAAAATAACCAATGCGCTCCCCGTCGCGAAAATTATTTGAAGTCACTTGCGGGTAAGGCTGAATTTGTATCTTCGGCGCATGAGCGAATCAAGAACCGTAAACCTGCGGTCGTTTAAACAAAGGGCCCGTCATCACAAGGGCAAATTCCGCCGTTTCCTTACCAAGCTGGAAAAAAATCCGCCCAAAGGATTGCAGAACCTGGTCAACCATCTCGAAACCGAAGTGTGGAAGGAAGTGGATTGCCTGAGCTGCGCCAACTGCTGCAAGACCATGACACCGACCTTCACGCCAACCGATATCAGGAGGATCTCCGCACACCTGGGCATGACCGGCCAGGCGTTCAAAGACAAATGGCTGCGGCGCGAAAAAGGCGGTGACCGCGACTGGCTAAACAAGACCGAACCCTGCCAGTTCCTCGATCCCAAGGACAATACCTGCAGTATCTATGATGTTCGGCCGGCAGATTGCGCGGGATTTCCGCATCTTTCCAAAAATCTGAAGGACTATATGCACGTACACAAGCAAAACGTGGAATGCTGTCCGGCCACTTATAAAATGGTGGAAAAAATGATGATGCACCTCAACCATCCACTCCATCATCATTTATAGAAATACATCCTCGATCAGGAAATAGTCGGGCTCCCCATCCGGGTTCAGGGTGATGGCAAGTATATCGTACTGGATCCATGGATGTCCGGGGTGCTGAAATAAGTACTGGTCGGCCGCCCGCTGCAGGGATTTGAATTTCTTTTTGGTTACGCTGTCTTCCGGTCTGCCCCATTTGGAATAACGGCGGGCCTTTACTTCAATAAAATGGAGGAAATCTCCCCGGTTGAACGGATCGGCGGGTCTTGCGCGGCTCGCCACGATATCGATCTCGAAGTTCGAAAAACGCCAGTTGCGTTCAAGGATGGTATAGCCTTTTTCCTCCAGCCAGCGAACGGCCAGTTCTTCCCCTTCCTTTCCGAGGTCGTTGTGCGAGGCCATGTCTTATCTTTACGACAAGTTACAGAAAGCGAAAAAAAATTCCATGCCGGGCATTTATCCGCTGAAAGGCGTAATCAAACAGTACGACTGGGGTGGTCACCGTTTTATACCGGAACTGCTGCAACTGCATCATACGGGCAATAAACCCTTTGCCGAATTCTGGATGGGGGTTCATCCCGGGGGTGAATCGCAGGTACTGAACGATGCGGGCGACTGGGAGGCGCTTTCGCATTACTCCGGGAGGCTTCCCTTCCTTTTTAAAGTGCTTGATGTGCGCGAAATGCTCTCCATCCAGGTGCATCCTTCCAAAGAAGCGGCGGAAAGGGAATTCGCGCGGGAAAACGCGGAAGGTATCCCGCTTGAAGCTCCCCACCGCAATTATAAAGACGATAACCATAAGCCGGAGCTGATGGTAGCCCTTGGTGATTTCTGGCTGCTGCATGGCTTTAAAACGCAGGAAGAATTAGTGTATACCCTGCTGAACGTGGCCGAGT
Source organism: uncultured Chitinophaga sp. (assembly GCA_964399755.1). GTDB lineage: Bacteria > Bacteroidota > Bacteroidia > Chitinophagales > Chitinophagaceae > JJ008. The sequence goes on from CAYNSL010000136.1 coordinate 6,665, forward strand.
TAAGGGAATTGCTTCCCATTTTCAATAAGGGTGGTTATGCCGGACTTTACCGGCATATCATGGAAATGCCGCAGGCCGGGGTAGACAGGATCCTTCGCCCCCTGGTAGAAAATATTTCAAACGTTTATCAAAACGGCGAACCCGATCGTTGGGATGAGGATTATTGGGCGGCAAGGGCGGCGCAGACTTTTTCCAGGGACGGGCATATCGACCGAGGCATTTTTTCAATTTACTTTTTCAACCTCGTTCACCTGAAAAAAGGGGAGGGGATATTCCAGGCGGCTGGTGTGCCGCATGCCTATCTCGAGGGTCGGAATGCAGAGATCATGGCCAGTTCCGATAATGTACTGCGCGGCGGACTTACCAGCAAGCATATCGATGTGCCGGAACTGATGAAACATATCCGGTTCGAAGCCACCGCGCCGGAGGTTTTAACGGGTGATCCCGGCAATAGCGGCGAAATAATTTACAAAGCCCCGGTCGCCGATTTTGCCCTTGGCGTTTATCGCCTGAAACGGGGAGAAAGTGTTACCATACATACCCATTCCCCCGAGATATGGCTGATCACCGAAGGAGAGGCGATGGTCAGGGAATCGGGGAAGAAACTGCCGCTGCAATATGGCAGCCCGGTTATTTTTGTCAGCCCCGGGCTTAATCCATCCCTGTCGGCAATCACGGAGGCCACCATTTTCCGCGCTTCCGTACCGGCCTGACCGTCATTGCGAGCGGAGCCCGTCATTGCGAGCGAAGTCCGTCATTGCGAGCGAAGTCCGTCATTGCGAGC
>CAYNSL010000137.1:0-3240 GCA_964399755.1 uncultured Chitinophaga sp.
AATTTCCCGTACCCATTCCTGCTCACCGGCACTTTAGCGCCCGACCGGAGGATGGCCACATGATTGTCTTTTTCGTAAGGATCGATCCGGGTGATCTGCTGCACATTCACGATATAAGAACGATGTGAGCGTACAAAAAGCTGGGGGTCCAGGGCTTTTTCAAAATGGGTCATGGTTTTATTCTTCAGGAAATACCCTTCCGTGGTATGGATCTTCACGTAATCATCCGCCGCTTCCAGATATAACACATCATGCACCGGGATGATCTTGATCTTGCTGCCGTTCTTTACCACGATCCGCTGGTTCTGCGCGGGGGAGAGTGAGGCGGACTCAATCAGTTCCTGCGTGGCTTTCTCGGCGCCCGGGTTCTTTTGTTCTTTCCATTTGGCAAGGGCTTTGTCAAACCGCTCCTGGTTAAAGGGTTTGAGCAGGTAATCCACCGCGTGCGATTCAAAGGCTTTGATGGCATATTCGTCAAAGGCGGTGGTGAAGATGACCGCGGGCGGCTCTTCGATCAGTTCCAGCATTTCAAAACCCGTGATCTTCGGCATCTGGATATCAAGAAAGACCAGGTCGGGTTTATATTGCTGGATGGCTTTCAGTCCCTCGAAACCGTCGCCGCATTCCTGCGCCAGTTCCAGTTCGGGATGCTGCTGGAGGTATTCCTTTACAACGCTGCGGGCGAGCGGTTCGTCGTCGATGATGAGTACTTTCATGGTTGTTCTTTTTTAATTTATTCTGAAGGTGTCAGACACCCTTCAGGTGTCGGACACCCTTCAGGTGCCGGACACCCTTATCCCTGCGGCACTTTCACAGTGGTTGTAAAGATATTCTCTTTCGTTTCCGTGGTCAGGAGATCCGTCCTCGCAAACAGCAGGTACAGTCTCCGCTGCACCGATTTCAGCCCGAAACCCGTTCCCTGTTTGGGTGAAGAAGTTTCGGGGTCGAAGGGGTTGCTAACCCTGATCAGCAGGTGATGGTCTGTCATTTCCGCCTGCAGCCGGATCAGCGTTTCACCCGTAGTATCATAGAGCCCGAATTTGATGGCATTTTCCACGATCGGCTGCAGGAGGAGCGCGGGCAGTTTCATCGAACCCGTACCCTCCGCCGTATCGATCTCCGTGGCGAGCCGGTTGCCAAACCGCACTTTTTCGATATCGAGGTATAACTGCAGGTACTGCAGTTCTTCCTGCAGGGTCACCCACTGGGTTTCTTCCTTTTTCAGGGTGCCGCGGAGAAAATCAGATAACTGCTGCACCATTTTCCGGGCTTCGTCGGGCCGGCTGCCGATCAGCGCATTGATCGAATTAAGGCTGTTGAACAGGAAATGCGGCTGCAATTGCTGGCGCAGCTTGAACAGTTCGGCCTCCCTGGCCATTTTTTCCGCATCCGTTTTCCGCGCTTCGTTTTCTTTTTGCTCCAGCTGGTTGTACCAGAGAATGCTGATCATAGTGATGCAACCGAGCAGCAGGAAGGCGATGCTGAACCGGATGGAAAGCGAATGATTCAGGAGATTGTTATATCCTGTGTAATGTCCCAGCGTAAGACCCAGCAGCCATTTACACAGGAACAGCCAGGCGATCGTAAGCGACAGGCAAATGGAAAAGATATGGATGTACTGGTTCCCGCGGGGCAGGTAAAAACGAAGCGTGTTCATCACCAGCAGGCAGATCAGCAGCAGCAATACATTGCTGATCCCGCTGTCGATAAAGGCCGCCGTCCATTCAAGACCGAAATAATGCAGCACCATGGCCTGGTCGGCTTCCATGATCAGCCAGAACAGGATAAAAATAAACCGGAACCGCGGTATGGACAGTGGGGATTTTGACATGGCTCAGGCGATATGCATTTTATCCTCCCGGTTACCAAAGCGGACCTGCCCGGCCCGCGCATATACGAATTTCAGGTAGTTGGCGGGATCCTCGGTTTCCACGATCCTGGAACAGATTTCGGCCCCGTCGGTCAGCTCGCTGAAAGGGTAGAGTTCGCAGACGCTGATAAACTGCCATTGCACCAGCTGCTCGCGCTGGTTAAAAAACACTTCTTCTTCCCGCATACCCAATCCATGGGCCCTGTGATAAGCCTCTTCGGGACTACCGGCAAGGATTAACCGAAGTTGCTCGTCGAATTGCGGGGTATGCCTGCCGTCGCCGCACACGATGCGAAAGACCATTTTTGCGATGTACCCGTTCATAACAGTTGGTTTTATGATATATGAAAGGCCGGTGCGAAGGGTACGGGAAGCATTCCCTTTTATTTCAATGGGGCCCGGCACCGGACTTCACGCCTAAAAACTTTTTATTTCAATCCCCCCGAAAAAAACAGTTCCCCGCAGCACCAGTGTTTTATCGGCATTTTCGGGGCCGGACTGCGGGGGGCGTTTGTCTTCCAGTCCGCCGAATACCGTAACGGCTTCCGATTTCACTTCCCAGTTGGGAGGAACGATCAGTTTGGTGCCGCCGAAAATCGTGGTGATCTCGATGGGTACCTTTCCCCTGATATCGGATTGGGTCAGGTTCAGTTCGGTGCCCCCGAAAATGTTGACGATATCGCCGCCCTTAAAATCCTTGGAGAGAATATTTTTTTTGGCGCCGCCGAAAATCGAGGTGGAATGCACATAGTCTTCCTTGCTCCAGCTTTCTTCCGTATCAAGGATCGTACTGCCGCTGCCCTCATTTACAGGAGAATTTTTTTTTTCATCCAGGCCTGCCCGGATGCCGTAACGGCTACGGGGCCGCAGGATCATCAGGATACCGATGAAGATCAGGATCCCCGGCCATATATAACGACGTATCGCCAGTTCGGGATAAAGGTCGCGGACCAGGAAGAGCCCCCCCAGCATGATAAGAATAAGCCAGGCTATCCCGCGGAAATTATGTTTGATGCCAATAAAAAAACCGAGCAGGACCAGGAAAGCCTGCCAGCTGAACACCCAGTCGGGGAGATCGGTAAATGTAGCTTTGACGAGGGCCGCCGCGCCGATCAGCAACAGGAACACACCTGTCCAGATATGCCCGTGACTGCTGCGGTACGCGCCGCCGTAACCGCGGTAAGCCCGCCGTTCCTCCCATCTTTTGCGCCAGTCTTCCCAGCGCTGCCTTCTTTCCTCGCGTCTTTGTTCCCGCCAATCCTTTCTTTCTTCCATGATCACTTATTTTTCACAAAACTACCGGCCGTCTTTTATTCCGGCAACCGGGATTGGGCGATGCCGCATGAAAACTCGGTGAACGGCGGTTAATG
>CAYNSL010000137.1:3340-7444 GCA_964399755.1 uncultured Chitinophaga sp.
TTCTGTATCTTTATCGTTTGCCTGCCAGCAGGCACTTTAAAACTGTACTAACGTTGAAAGCGTTTTCCATAGGCCTTTTACTGTTCCTGTGTATGGGCGGCGCCGCGCGGGCGCAGAAAATGTATGTTTCCCTCGGCAACGGGCAGGGGATTAAAAAAGTAAATGTGACTTCCACCGGCTGCCTTTCCGACACGGTGATCGTTTGCCCCAATGAAAATTATTTCGCGCTGGCCCTTTACAAAGACACGCTTTACTACGCCACCAATTCGCTGATATATTCGGGCGTACTCGTGCATGATACGCTGACCAATTGCCATCCCGTTGATTTTACGCCGGTGGGCATGAGCTCCATGACGGTTGACAATACCGGAATTCTATACCTCGCCAGCACCAATGCCCTGTATAAATGGGATCCGGCATCCGGGCTGGGGGTGGAACTGATCGGCACCATGCCCTTTGCTTCGGCGGGAGATATGATTTTTTTCAACGGCGATTTGTATATGGCTTCGCTTACCGGGATCGTGAAAGTGAATATCGCCAATCCCGCCCTGAGCACGATGCATATCCCGATGAGCTCGGTGGCCGTTTACGGGATGGCCGTGCTCTCGGTGGATTGTAACCTGAACAAGGTCTATGCTTTTGAAACGGTGAGCGCGGGTGACGCCACCAATGTGATCGAACTCGACCTGGTGAACCGTGCCGTGGTGGGTACGGCCTGCCAGGTCCCCTTTGGCGTGGCCGACGCGGCCAGCGACGTGGAGGGCGGTACATTTTCGGGTATTAGTCTCCGTGAGATACAGGTGCTCCCCCAGTGCAAGGCCCCCGGCAAGGGCCAGATCCGCGTGATCCGCGAACCCGGGCAGGCGGTATATACGTATCTGCTGAATAGTTCGGTGTCCAATACCACGGGTATTTTTGAAAACCTCGATCCCGGGACTTATCATATAGAAATCACCACGCCCGGCGGCTGTTACAGGGACACGATGGTGGATGTGCCGCTGTTTAACCCCGTGCTTCCCCTCGTACAGGAACACCATATAAGCCCCGATTGCCTGGGCGGAGGCCGGGTCTGGTTTACGATCAGTCCCGATAACGGCGGCAACAAAGTGATCCATAATAAGGATACCGTTTCGGCCGCTTTCCAGTTTACCGATTTGGATGAAGGGCTGCACCATTTCAGCATCGTGGATCCTTATTTCTGCGAGATCGACGCGAAGGATATCATGCTGGTGCTGGAAGGATCCTGCGACACGGTCTATTTTCCTTCCGCCTTCACACCCAATAACGACGGGCGCAACGACCTTTTCCGCGGCAGCGGCAACCGTTCCGTGAAAGATTACCGGCTTACAGTTTATAATCGCTGGGGACAAACCGTGTTTACCACCAATAATGTGTTGCGGGGCTGGGACGGAACGATCAATGGTGTTCCCCAATCGGGGGGACTATATATCTGGGTGGCAGGTTATACCACCAGGGCAGGGGTGGTGAAGAAGCAGAAGGGGACGATGGTGTTGATTAGATAGCGGTCATATAAGTCATATAGGTCAAATTTGTCAAATAGGTCATATCAGTCGAGGAGAAAATGCGCTTACAAAGTTCCGTTCTCTTATAAAATTCATCAAACAACTTAAGTTTTTTGAAGTTACTCCGGAATTCAGGTTCTTCGTATATGACTATTATGACCAATATGACTGATATGACTGATATGACCAATATGACTGGTATGACTTATATGACTGATTTGACTCACCATCGTACACCGTTCATTTCTTCCCGTCTTTCAGCATGCGCCAATCAGGACAATGAAGCGCTCCAGATCAGCTGGTAAGGATCGCTTTTACCTTTGATACAGGTAAACAGGAAAGCGGTGATGAACGGCATGTTTATTTTTTCTGATGCGCCTTCGGTTTCGATGGAAACGGTTCCGCTTACATAAGTTTCCGTGGAAGAAGTTTCAAGGGCTTTGAAACCCGGCGGCATCTTTTCGTTGCTGTAGCCGATATCATAGCGGCGGTAGGCCAGTCGTTCGACCAGGTTTTGCACGAATTCGGGTTCGTCGAAGGTGGCGGAGATGTGTAAATTTTGTTTCATAACGGATCACATTTCAAGACCCTCCTTTCATTTACACTATGTCTGCCCGCGAGGGTCTTTACCTATTAGATGCCGGAAACAGAAAAAGCTGTATTAAGGGAATGTGAAAGTTGGGGAATACCGGAATAATTCCTGTTATTAATTTACAAAGCTGAAACTGTCCCCGTCAAACAAACCCTTATCACTCAGTTTCAGGTGAGGGATCACCAGTAATGCCATAAAGGAAAGCGTCATAAAAGGAGCGGCAAGGGTGGAGCCGAGATCATCTTTGGTCATTTTATCAATCGCGGTATAGGCCTCCGCAATTTCATAACCGTCTTCATTGCTCATCAGTCCCGCGACGGGCAGGGCCAGGACCATTTCCTTCCCGGCGCCAACGGCGCTCACGCCGCCCTGTTTTCCGATGACCAGGTTTACGGCGCGGCAAAGGCTTTCATCATCCACGCCTACGGCGACGATATTGTGGCTGTCGTGCGCTACCGAAGAGGCGAGCGCACCTTTTTTCAAACCGAAGTTTTTGATAAAGGACTTTGCTACGGGGGCATTGCTGTAACGGTTTACCACGACGATCTTGAGGATGTCTCTTTCCGTATCGCAAACAATCTCATTGCCGGCAATTGTCGGAGGGAGGGAGAGGCGGTTGGTGATGAGTTGGCCATCGAGGGCTTCGATGACAGCCAGTGGCGGGTGGTTCGTGGCGAGTGGGGACCCGATAGCTATCGGGTGGGGAGAGGGGACCGGGGTCTGAAATTCGGCAAGTTCTTTTTTATTAGCAGAGAACTGGTTGATCAAACCGGATTTTTTGGTTTGAATGAATGATTTTCCGTTTTCGGCAACAAGCTGACCGTTAATATAAGTTTGTACGACTTCAAATTTTTCGAGATCCTTTACGACGATGAAATCGGCGGGGTCGCCCTCGCGCAGGAGGCCGACATCCAGTTTATAATGCAGAACGGGATTCAGGCAGGCCGCCTTCAGGATCTTGTAAATATTGATGCCTTTGGCCACGGCCCGTGCGCAAAGCTGGTTGATATGTCCCAGCACCAGGCTGTCGGGATGCTTGTCGTCGCTGCAAAACATCATCATGTCCGGGAAATCATGCAGCAGGCCGATCAGCGCCTCAAAATTCTTCGCTGCGCTGCCTTCCCGGATAATGACCTTCATGCCATTTTGCAGTTTTTCCAGCGCTTCCTCCCTGGTAAAACATTCGTGATCGGTGGAGATACCGGCGGCAATATATTTACGCGCCTGTTCACCCCTCAGGCCCGGCGCGTGTCCGTCCACCGGTTTACCAAGCCGGTGCGCGGCGGCGATCTTCTTCAGCACTTCCTCATCCCTGAAAAGCACACCCGGAAAATTCATCATCTCGCTCAGGTATTTTATTTCCGCGCGCTGCAGCAGTTTTTCAACGTCATTTGAATCCAGCGTGGCGCCCGCCGTTTCAAATACGGTCGCGGGCACGCAGCTCGGCGCGCCGAAATTGAATTTAAACGGAACCGTCTTCCCGTTTTCGATCATGAATTCCACTCCTTCCATACCGCATACATTGGCGATCTCGTGCGGGTCGCTCACGGTTCCCACCGTACCATGAACCACGGCCAGCCTTGCGAACTCGGAAGGAACCAGCATGGAGCTTTCAATATGGACATGGGCGTCGATGAAGCCGGGGAGGAGATAGTTAGCAATCGTAAGTTCGGTCCCGATAGCTATCGGGACGGGAGTCTTACGTATAGAATGGATCTTTCCATCTTTAACGGTGATTTCGGCCGGGTAGGTATTTTGTCCTGGGATGTCTACAAAATTGCCGCTTATTGTAAAGGACGACATGTTCACGGATTTTCGCTAAAGATAAGGAATAGTCAATGGGCAAGGGGCAATAGGCAATTAGCAATAGGCAATTAGCAATAGGCAATGAGCAATAGGCAATGCACAAGCGTTTTCACCCGGAGCCCGGAAAAACGGGAAGAAGATATAAACCATATTATAAAGTTTAATAATTAGAAGCCTACCGGA
>CAYNSL010000138.1:0-7424 GCA_964399755.1 uncultured Chitinophaga sp.
GAACTGGTCAATTCATTTTTTTCGCATGGCGATCCCGGGAATAAAAAACAATTACCGGGTTACGCGCTGGTCGGCATCGTGATCGGCATCATCGTGCTGCTGGTGGCGGCCTGGATGGTCGTTAAAAGGAAAAATTTCGTCGACCTGAAAGCGCTGCTGAAAAGGATCGGCCGGCGCGTCTGGGAAGGTATCAGTTCCGTGCAGCACCTGAAAAAGAAATGGCAGTTTATAATTCTGACTATCGCGCTCTGGTCGCTGTACCTGTTTTCCGGCTATATCGGTTTTTATGCCCTGCAGGAAACCTCTTCCTACGGGATCCGCGAAGCGTTCACCATCCTTTCTGCGGGAAGTATCGGGATGATCGCTTCCCCCGGCGGCATCGGCGCTTACGCCTACCTGATCCAGAAGACCATGCCCGTATACGGCCTGAATGAAGGGATCGCCCTTGCATTCGGGTGGATACTCTGGCTGGTGACCACCGCCGTGATCGTGATCGGGGGATTGGTTAGCTTTGCCGCACTTCCCTATCACAATAAAAAAAGAACGCATGAAACGATCCGAACTGGTAACGGATAAGATCTGCACCGCGGCGCAACTGCAGCGGATGATACTGCAATGGCGGCTGAAGGGAAAATCGGTGGTCTTTACCAACGGCGTATTCGATATCCTGCACAGCGGGCATATCTATTCCCTTTCACAGGCGGCAAAGGAAGGCGATTACCTCGTGGTGGCGGTCAATGCCGACGCATCGGTTAAAAGACTTAAGGGTGATACGCGGCCGCTGAACGACCAGGATGCGAGGGCCCTGCTGCTGGCCTCGCTGCTCATCGTTGACGCCGTCGTAATTTTTGAAGAAGACACCCCGCTGGAACTGGTCAAACTCCTGATGCCCGATGTGCTGGTCAAGGGCGGTGATTACAGCATCGAAGCAATCGCCGGCGCCCGCGAAGTGATCGCTGCCGGCGGCCGCGTGGTGATCAACCCCCTGCTCGAAGGATTTTCCACCACCGCGCTGATCGAAAAAAGCAAAAAGGGATGAGCGTTTACTGAAAACTTAATACGTTTACTCCTGACCGTTTGTTAACTTTACGGGTTATTGAAATTTCAACCCATGGCCCATCACCCCAAGCGAAAAACGATTGCGCGCGACATCAGCTGGCTCTCCTTCAACGCCCGCGTTTTACAGGAAGCGGCCGATCCCGGCGTACCCCTGCGGGAAAGGATCCGGTTCCTCGGTATTTTTTCGAATAACATGGATGAATTCTTCCGCGTCCGCGTTGCCACCCTGCGCCGGATGATCCAGTTCGGCAACAAGGCCAGGATGCACCTCGAGAACAACCCGCAGGAGATCATCGATGAGATCCAGATGACAGTGCTGAACCAGCAGGGCGAATTCAACCGGATATGGGAAGAAGTGATGAAGGAACTCACCGCCCAGAAAATTTACCTTCGCACCGAAAAGGAACTCAATGCCGAACAGCAGGAATTCGTGCGCAACCATTTCGAGGAAGAAGTGAGCTCCGATGTGATCCCGCTGATGATCGAGAACATTCCTGAGTTTCCCGTGCTCCGCGACAAATCCATCTACCTCGCCGTGGTGATGTGGAAAAAGGAAAGCGCCCTGAAAAGGAAATACGCGCTGATCGAAGTGCCCAGCCGCGCGCTGGGGCGTTTTACCATCCTGCCCTCCCCCAAACCCGACGAACACCATATCATCCTGCTGGAAGATATCATCCGCTTCAACCTGCCCGAAATCTTTTCCTATTTCGGGTACGACCAGTACCAGTCGCACGTGTTTAAAGTAACCCGCGACGCGGAAATCGATATCGACGAAGACGTATCCACCAGCATCATACAGAAAATCGAAAAAGGACTGAAGAACCGCCGCAAGGGACAGCCCGTGCGTTTTGTATACGACCGCGAAATGGACCCGGGACTGCTCGAATACCTGGTGCGCCGGCTCAACCTGAGCAAAAGGGATAACCTGATCCCCGGCGGGCGTATTCATAATTTCAGGCACTTCATGGATTTCCCGGAACAGGTGTTCACGGAAAAAAGACAACGCAAAAAACCATTTGATCATCCCCTGCTCACGGAACGGCGGGTATCGGATGTGATCATGGAAAGGGATATCATGCTGCATTTCCCCTATCATTCCTTCTTACCGCTGATCGACCTGATCCGGGAAGCGGCTTTCGATCCCGATGTTACGACCATTAAAATTACCTGTTACCGCCTGGCGCCGCAATCCAAGATCATCAACGCCCTGATCAACGCGGTGCGCAACGGCAAGGAAGTGGTGGTGATGCTCGAACTGCGGGCCCGTTTCGAGGAGGAAGCCAATATCGAATGGCGGAACCGGCTGGAAGAAGAAGGCGCCAAAGTGCTGTTCGAGATTCCCGATATGAAAGTGCATTCGAAGATCTGCGTTATCCGCAAAAAGACCCGGGATAATAATACGATGCTGTACGGTTTTGTGAGCACCGGGAACCTCAATGAAAAAACGGCGAAGGTCTACGGCGATCATTGCCTGCTGACCTCCAACCAGAAGATCATGGCCGACGTGAACCGCATGTTCAACTACCTGGAGCAACCCAAAACGGGAATGAATTTCCTGCGCGATTGCAAGGTGGTGCTCCCCAGCCCCCATTTTGTAAAAAAAGAAATGATCAAGCTGATCGATGAAGAGATCAGACAGGCCCGCAAGCGAAAACCCGCGGCGATCACCCTCAAAATGAATTCGCTCTCGGACGAAGAAATGATCCAGAAACTATATGACGCCGCGCGCGCGGGGGTGCAGTTAAAGCTGATCATCCGGGGCGTTTTCTGCATGTTCTCCGAAAATAAAAAATTCGAAAAACCGATCCGCGCCATCAGCATCGTGGACGAATACCTCGAACATGCCCGCGTGTGGGTATTTCACAACCGGGGCAAAGAGAAAGTTTATATATCTTCGGCCGACTGGATGCTCCGCAACCTCGAACACCGCGTGGAAGCCACCTGTCCCATCTGGAACGGGGCCCTGCAGCAGGAACTGAAAGACATCCTCAATATCCAGTTGCAGGATAATGTGAAAGCGCGGTGGCTGGACAACCAGTTAAGCAACGAGTATGTGCGCACCACCAAAAAGAAGATCCGTTCCCAGGTAGAGACCTATAACTACCTGTACAAAAAAACACAGACGCATCGTGAGACTGGCAGCCATTGATATCGGAAGTAACGCGGCAAGATTGCTGGTTTCCGATGTCATTTCCGGTTTGCAGGATGTTCCCGAATTCATCAAAGTGGCGCTTGTGCGCGTGCCCCTGCGGCTGGGATTCGACGTGTTTGACAAGGGCGAAATCTCGGCCGCCCGCGCCGACAAGATCATCAAGACCATCAAATCCTACAAATTACTGCTCGAAGTGTACGAGGTGAAACACCTCAAGGCCTGCGCCACGTCGGCGATGCGCGACGCGGTAAACGCGGCGGAGATCATAAAAAAAGTAAAAGCGGAAACGGGTATCGAAATACAGATCATCAGCGGGCAGGAAGAAGCTTCCCTGATCTATGAAAACCATATCGCGGAAAACATGACCTCTGAAGAATCTTACCTGTATATCGATGTGGGCGGCGGCAGCACCGAACTCACATTTTTCAGCGACAGCAAATTAATCTTCAAGGAATCATTCAATATCGGTACGATCCGCCTGCTGAAAAACCAGGTCAGCGAAGCCAGCTGGGACAAGATGAAGGAATTCATCCGCACCAAAACAAAGGGATATCACCATGTGTCGGCCATCGGGTCCGGGGGAAACATCAATAAAATTTTCTCCCTGTCCAAACGCAAGGAAGGCAAACCGCTCCAGCTCGACCTGCTGCGGGATTATTACAAAGAATTCAGCAACCTCAGCCTGCCGCAGCGGATCAGCCTTTATAAACTGCGGGAAGACCGCGCCGACGTGATCGTGCCCGCCCTCCTGATCTATATCAACGTCATGCGCTGGGCCGACGCAGAAGAAATCTATGTACCCAAGATCGGACTGGCCGACGGCCTGATCCATACCCTCTATGAAGAAGTGAAGCAGCAGGCCGCCGCTTCCTGACGGAAATCCTCCATTTGGGTAATTTGTCTGAACTTCATTTAAAATTATAACGATGTCCGCGAACAAAGAGATCAAAAAAGTGACCACCAACACCCTGCTGAAAATGAAAGCGGCCGGGGAAAAGATCACGATGCTTACCGCCTATGATTTTTCCTTCGCCCGCATCATCGACGGAGCGGGGATCGACGTGATCCTCGTGGGCGATTCGGCCTCCAATGTCATGGCCGGGCATGAAACGACCCTGCCCATCACGCTCGACCAGATGATCTATCATGCCGCTTCGGTGATCCGCGGCATCGACCGCTGCCTCGTAGTGGTGGATCTTCCTTTTGGTTCCTACCAGTCTAATTCCGATATCGCCCTGGCTTCCGCCATCCGGATCATGAAAGAAACGGGGGCGCATTCCATCAAGCTGGAAGGCGGTGAAGAAGTGATCGACTCGGTTAAGCGGATCGTATCGGCGGGCATACCGGTCATGGGGCATCTCGGGCTGACCCCGCAATCGATTTATAAATTCGGAACCTATACCGTGCGCGCCAAAGAAGAAGACGAAGCCAATAAACTGCGGAAAGACGCCAGATTGCTTGAAGAGGCCGGCTGTTTCGCCCTGGTACTGGAAAAAATACCCGCCGCGCTGGCCAAAGAAGTATCGCAAACGCTTTCCATTCCCACGATCGGAATCGGCGCGGGAGGAAGCTGCGACGGGCAGGTGCTCGTAATGCATGATATGCTCGGGATCAATACCGAATTCAAACCCCGGTTCCTCCGGCAATACCTCAACATCAACGAACAGGCCACGCAAGCCGTGCAGCGGTATATCCACGATGTGAAATCGGGTGATTTTCCCTCCGGATCCGAACAATACTGAGCAGGTTTTGGCTGCGGGTTTCGTCAAATAAATCAGCCAATACCATTGCCATGAAGTTATACCCCCTGCTGCTACTGCCCCTCGCGGTCTTCACGCATCACCCCGCGGGCGCCCCGCATTTACCATCCCCTTTTTTCCCGGAAAATACCGACACCATGGTCATCAGCCATACCCTTGACGGGAATACCGCCGAATGGCCGGATGAAAAATTTGAAAAGGACAAGGAGACCAATATCAGCTATGCTGCCGATAATGACGGCGCCCGGTTTTTCGTGGCCATGCGCATCCCTGATTTTCCCGAGCAAATGAAGCTGATGCGGATGGGCATGAGATTTTTTATCGACCTGAAGGGAAAGAAAAAAGAAAATATGGGAATTGAGTTTCCCGTTAGGCATGAAACACAGGAAGGCAGCGGCTTTGGCGGCGGAAGACCTGCATCGGGCGATGAAGAATCCGGAGAACAACGCCGCTTCGATCCCAAAGCCATGCGCGCATCCCTGATGCTGAACATGATATCGATGAACATATTCGGGTTTGTGAACCAGGACGAACCCAAAAGCCAGGGACTGATGATGAATGGCCTGGCCAATATCGCTTATGGCTGGGATTCTTCTGATGTGATGCATATCGAATACAGTATCCCGCTCGGGCAGATCGAAGAGATCCCCGCGCTTTCCGCTAAACAGATCAGCATCGGCTGGAAAATAAATGGCATGGATCTCCCCGCTTCAGGCGGAACAACCGCGGGTCCCCCGGGCGGTTTCAGCGGCGGACGCAATACAGGCGGAAGATCCGGAGGAGGGCGCAGCGGAGGCGGCAATACACGTACGCCCACCGGCAGCACAACAAATACAAACAGTGATTCGAACCGGGGCGGGTTCGAAAAAATGATGAAGGAACAAACGATCTGGACCAAATACACATTTGTCATTCCCGCACCAGTCAAAGGATTTTAAGATTTATGTTTTACAGTAAGGGCGCTCCCCAACGGGGCGGCCTTTTTATTTATACCGTCACCCCGATCATCTTTACCTTTGCACCCAAATTAAACACATGGATTTCCTGAAAGCATTAGGGCTAAAAGACAAGAACAGCGGGGTCAGTACCGGTTCGCAATGGATTGATACAACCGGCGCTCCCCTTTCTTCCTTTTCTCCCGTCGACGGGCAACTGATCGGCACCGTTACCACGGCCGATAAGGCGGCCTATGAAAAAGTGATACAAAAAGCCGGAGAGGCTTTCAGCGCATGGAGACTGGTTCCCGCACCCAAACGGGGTGAAGTGGTGCGCCAGATCGGGGAAGCCCTGCGGAAACATAAAGAACCCCTTGGTAAACTGGTTTCCTGGGAAATGGGCAAGAGCCTGCAGGAAGGTTTGGGCGAAGTGCAGGAAATGATCGATATCTGCGATTTTGCCGTGGGATTGTCAAGGCAACTCCACGGGCTGACGATGCACAGCGAAAGACCCGGTCACCGGATGTATGAACAATACCATCCGCTGGGTATTGTCGGTATCATATCAGCGTTTAATTTTCCGGTGGCAGTCTGGAGCTGGAACAGTATGCTGGCCTGGATCTGCGGAGATGTGTGCGTCTGGAAGCCTTCGGAAAAAACACCGCTTTGCGCCGTCGCCTGCCAGCAGATCGTATCGGCGGTATTTGAAAAAAATAAGGTGCCCGAAGGTGTGAGCGGTTTGATCGCGGGGGGCCGGGATGTCGGGGAATGGATGGCCGCGGATCATCGTATTCCGCTTGTATCGGCTACGGGTTCTACCCGGATGGGTAAAGCCGTGGGCGCCGCCGTCGGGGCAAGATTGGGAAGATCTTTATTGGAACTGGGCGGTAATAACGCGATCATCATTTCCCGGGAAGCGGATCTTGATATCGCGATACTGGGCGCCTTGTTCGGGGCTGTGGGAACGGCTGGTCAGCGCTGCACTTCTACACGTCGGCTGATCATACATGAAGAGGTATATGAGTCCGTGAAAGCGAAACTGGTAAGCGCCTATGCGCAGTTACGCATCGGCGATCCGCTTGACGAAAAAAATCATGTGGGCCCGCTGATTGATAAGGACGCCGTGAAAATGTATCTGGACGCCATTGAAAAATGCAAGGCCGCTGGCGGGCATTTTGTAGTGGAAGGCGGGACGCTTTCGGGAAAAGGATATGAAAGCGGATGTTATGTAAAACCCTGTATCGCGGAAGTAAAACCGGGTGATGCCATCGTGCAGCACGAAACTTTTGCGCCGATACTGTATTTATTGAAATATAAAACGCTGGACGAAGCGATCGCGATTCAAAACGGCGTGCCGCAGGGATTGTCTTCTTCTATCATGACCCTGAATTTACGCGAGGCCGAACTATTCCTGTCGGCGGCCGGCAGCGATTGCGGGATCGCGAACGTGAATATCGGTACTTCGGGCGCGGAGATCGGCGGGGCTTTCGGCGGGGAAAAAGAAACCGGCGGCGGCCG
>CAYNSL010000139.1:0-7411 GCA_964399755.1 uncultured Chitinophaga sp.
CCGTGATCAGGGTGGAATATTCCACTTTATCGGGGAGGGGGAAGATCCAGTTCAGCAGGAAGAAAAGCAGTACCAGTCCCAGTATTCCGATACCGGTAAATTTGAGGATGCGCAGCAGCCGCCTCCGCGTAAAATACTTCAGGGAGAATGCGGAAAGCAATTTCTGGTACCTGGACATATGTAAACCGGTTCGTTTCATCATCAGATAGGGCGGGAGTATGCGCAGGTTGGCACTTAACAAATTTTTATCTGCCCGAACTTGCAACTCCGGCCGCATGTACTGTATCTTTCGTATCAAATTCTTTTCTTCCTGTATGGAATCTTCCGAAGCGCCCCCCGAAAGTATTCTTTCGGACCGCAACACCCCGGATATCCCTCCTTAGCTGTTCCAACCGCTAATTTCCGTTATTTGGCCAATCGACCCGCTGGTCTTTTGTGAAAAAGAAATCAATGCCAATATTTTTTCTTTACGTAAACTTCTTTACCTTCTCATCACCATAACCTACCATTCAACCTTAGCTTTATGCGTATCAAATCCTACGTAGTTCCGCTGCTGGCCGGGACTATTTTTTTGGCATCCTGTAAGAAGAATGCCATCTCGCTTTCCTTTACCAATGCCAAAGGCGAAGTACCCATGCTGGGCAACCTCGTCTTCCGTTTCAGCCATTCACTGGCCACCGATTCCATGCTCAATGCATGGGATTCGACCGACTACATCAGTTTCGAACCCAAACTGAAGGGGAAGTTCCGCTGGCAGAGCCCCGATGAACTGGTGTTCTCGCCCGCTGAGCCGCTCAGCCCCGCCACCAGCTATAAGGCGAAAATCAAAAGCGCCGTGCTGAAATTCAGTAAATATAATTCCGTAAAAGGCGGCGACAAGATCAGTTTCCATACCCCGGGGCTCACCCTCGATAACGCCCAGGTGATCTGGGTGGGGGAAACCAGCACTTCCGCCGTGCCGCAACTCGACCTTGTTTTCAATTACCGCGTGGACCCGGCCCAGCTGAAAGACCGGCTGAAGATCGAGGCCGACGGCAAAAAAACCGGGTACAGCATCACCACCGCTTCACCCGATAACCGGATCTCCGTCCGCCTCAGCGGGATCAAACCCGAAGACCGCGACCTCGATGCGAAACTCACCATCGATAAAGGATTAAAACCGGAAAAAGGCAATACCAGCACCGAAGCGGCCATCGTCAACGCCATGACGATCTCATCGCCCTTTGTACTCAGCGTGCTGAACCTCGAATCGGAACACGACGGCGCCGAAGGACTGGTGAAAGTGACCACCAGCCAGCAACTCACCGGCGAAAGCATCAAATCATTTGTGAAGTTCGACCCCGACCTCGCATATACCGTTGAGGCCAGCGATGACGGCTTCACGATCCGCAGCGATAAATTCGACGTGGAAAAAAGCTATGCGCTCACCATCACGAAGGGACTCCGCGGCAAGATCGGCGGCGTGATGAAAGAGGACTACAACGGCGGCGTCGCGTTCGGCGAACTTGAATCCGATATCAAGTTCACCAACGGCAAGGCGGTCTACCTTTCTAAAAAAGGCGGTAAGAACCTGGAAGTGCAGATCACCAATGTGCCGAAAGTGAAAGTCATCATCTCCAAGATCTACGAGAACAACCTCCTGATGGCACAGCACTACGGCTATACCCCGAAAGAAACCCGCTCGGGTCCCGAGAATACCAGTTATGACGAAGGGGAAGGAGAGGGCTATGATGATTATTATTACGACGATTACGGCGGTAATGCCCAGCTCGGCGACGTGATCTACGAAAAGGAGATTGATACGCGCTCGCTTCCCAAAAGCGGCGGCGGACGGTTGCTCAATTTCTCACAGTTCGAAGACCGGCTCCCCGATTTCAAAGGCGTTTACCATGTGGTGATACGATCCACTGAAGATTACTGGGTCAAGGACGGCCGCTTTATTTCGGTATCCGACCTGGGACTGATCGCCAAAGAGGGCGGCGACAATATGTATGTATTCGCCAACTCCATCAAATCGGCCGACCCCCTGAACGGCGTTACAATTTCCGTGTACGCGGTCAACAACCAGCTGATCGGCACCGCCTCCACCGATAAGGACGGCGTGGCCACGATTACCTATGGCAAAAGGGATTTCAGCGGTTTCAAACCCGCGATGATCATCGCCAAAACCGCAGACGACTTCAACTATCTTCCTTTCAGCAATACCAAAGTGAATACCTCCCGCTTCGACGTAGGCGGTAAAAGAAACAACCCCTCGGGTTTCGACGCCTTTATCTACGCGGAACGTGACGTGTACCGCCCCGGTGAGAAGATCAATTTTTCGGTGATCCTACGCGACAGCAAATGGAAGAACCCCGGTGATGTGCCCCTGAAACTGAAATTTCTCCTGCCCAACGGAAAAGAATTCAAATCGATCCGCAAGAGCCTGAACGAAGAAGGTTCGCTGGAAGCCGGTATCGATCTTCCCGTTTCGGCTATTACGGGCAGTTATACCCTTGAAGTCTATACTTCAAATGATGTACTGCTGTCTTCAGCCAATTTTTCCGTCGAAGAATTCGTGCCCGACCGCATCCGCGTCAGCGTTAAATCGGATAAAGCCTTCTTACGTCCCGGTGAAACGGCCACGCTTACGGTCAATGCCATGAATTTCTTCGGGCCCCCGGCGGCCAACCGCAATTATGAATCCGAGATCCAGGTAAAACAGAAATCATTTTATGCGGAAAAATATGACGATTATAATTTCAGCCTGACCAACCAGACCAGCTTTTTCGACAAAGAGATGAAGGAAGGCAGCACCGACGGGAACGGGAACGCCGTCATCGAATATTCGGTGCCCGGTGAGTATGCCAACATGGGCGCCCTGCAAACCAGTTTTTATACCACGGTGTTTGATGAAACCGGTCGCCCGGTTAGCCGCGCCACTAACCTGGATATATACACGCAGGATGTGTTTTTCGGCATCAAGCAGGACTGGTTCTATTATTACCCCCTCAACCAGCCGGTAAAATTCCAGCTCGCGGCGGTCAACAAGGACGGAAATGCCGTAAGCGCCACCGCCCGCGTGGAAGTGATCAAGCACGAATACCGCACCGTGATGACAAAGAGCGGCAATTATTTCCGCTACGAATCACAGAAAGAAGACAAGATGATGATCGAACAGCAGCTCACCGTCGGCGCGGGAACGGTTTACAGTTTCGTGCCGCGCAGTCCCGGCGACTACGAAGTGCGGGTCTATAACCCCGGCGCCAGCAGTTACGTGAGCCGCAGCTTTTACAGTTACGGCAACTGGGGCATCAGCAATACCTCGTTTGAAGTGAGCAAGGAAGGCAATATCGATATCGAAGTGGACAAGAAATCCTATCTCGCCGGCGAATCGGTGACGGCCCTTTTCAAAACGCCCTTCAGCGGCCGGATGCTGGTGACCATGGAAACCGATCATATCCTCTCGCACCAGTATGTCGACGTCAGTAACCGCACTGCCAGCGTAACCCTGAAACTGGGAAGTGAACATGTGCCGAATGTATACATCACCGCCACGCTGATCAAGCCCCACGAAATGTCGGACATCCCGCTCACCGTGGCGCACGGATTTAAGAATGTAACGGTAGAAGAAAAAAGCCGCAAGATACCCGTGACGATCACGGCGCAAAAGAATGTGCGCTCAAAGACCCACCAGAAAGTAACGGTGAAAGCCGCCCCGGGAAGTTTTGTAACCTTATCTGCCGTGGACAACGGTGTACTGCAGATCAGCGATTTCAAAACGCCCGACCCCTACGATTATTTTTACCAGAAAAAAGCGCTGGAAGTATCGGCCTATGACCTCTATCCTTTATTGTTCGCCGAAGTAAGGGCCCGCCTGAGCAGCACGGGTGGCGACGGCGACCTTGACCTGGAAAAAAGGGCCAACCCCATGCCGGCTAAAAGGATCAAAGTGGTGAGTTACTGGGGCGGCATCAAAAAAGCGAATGGCAGCGGTCTTGCCGAATTTGAATTCGACGTGCCCCAGTTCAGCGGCGAGCTGCGACTGATGGCTGTTTCCTACAAGGGACAGAGTTTCGGCGCCGCCGATAATACCATGACCGTAGCCGACCCGATCGTGATCAGTACCGCCCTGCCGCGGTTCCTGAGCCCGGGCGATACGGTGAACGTACCCGTTACGCTGACCAATACAACGGATAAATCAACCACTGTTTCTGCGAATATCGGCGTGGAAGGCCCTATCAAAGTGGTAGGCAGCAATAACCTCAGCGTTTCACTGAACGGTAAAGCCGAGGGCAGGGCCTCCTTTAAAGTGGTGGCCGATCCTACCGTCAGCGTAGGTAAGATCACGGTAACCGTAAATGGCATGGGTGAAAAATTCACAGATGCCACCGAGATCTCCGTCCGCCCGCCTTCCACCCTGCAAAAAGTAACCGGCAGCGGTTCCATTACCGGCGGCAGTTCGCAGAAAATAAATATCGGGCTGAGTGATTTCATGCCGGGCAGCGTGGATTACAGTCTCGTGGTAAGCCGTTCCCCCGCGCTGGAGATCGCCGACCAGTTGAAATGGCTGGTGCAATACCCTTATGGCTGTACCGAACAAACCGTATCGGCGGCATTCCCGCAATTGTATTACGGCGACCTCGCCGACCTGATGCAATTGAACAAACAGCAGAATAAGATCAACGCCAATACGAATATTCTCGAAGCCATCCGCAAGATCAAAATGCGGCAGTTGTACAACGGCGCGGTCACTTTATGGGACGGTGGCGGTAAAGAAGACTGGTGGTGCACGATCTACGCGGCGCATTTCCTGCTCGAAGCGAAGAAAGCCGGCTTTGATGTGGATGCCAGCCTGCTGAACACCATGCTGAACTATATCAATAATAAGCTGAAGAGCCGCGAGACGATCACCTACTATTACAACCGCGACCAGAATAAGAAGATCGCGCCCAAGGAAGTGGCCTATGGCCTATACGTGCTGGCCCTCGCCGGCCGCACCAATGTGCCCGCGATGAATTATTATAAGGCCAATCCCGCCCTGCTTGCGCTTGACAGCCGTTACCTGCTGGCGGCGGCTTATGCCACGGCGGGCGACCGGAAATCATACACCTCGATGCTGCCTTCATCATTCAGCGGGGAAGAATCGGTGGCGCAAACCGGCGGCAGTTATTATTCCGACGTGCGGGATGAAGCCATCGCGCTGAACGCCCTGCTTGAAGTGGATCCCGGCAACGCGCAGGTGGGTAATATGGTAAAACATGTGGCCGACAAACTCAAGAACCGGCAATGGCTCAGCACGCAGGAACGCGCCTTTGCCTTCCTCGCGCTGGGCAAACATGCCCGATCCGCCAATAATTCAACCGCCACCGCCGAAATAAAAGTAAATGGTAAACTGATCGCGAAAGTGGACGGCGGCCAGTGGATGGGTGATAAGAAAGCCCTCGGCGGCAACCTGAACGCTGTACCGGCCATCGAAATTGTGACAAAGGGCAGCGGACGTCTTTATTATTTCTGGCAATCCGAAGGTATCAGCGCCAGCGGAGCCTATAAGGAAGAAGACAGTTATCTGAAAGTGCGGAAACATTTCTACGACAGGAACGGACGTCCCATTACGGGGAATACCTTTAAACAAAACGACCTCGTCATTATCGGTATCACCCTCGAGCGTTCCTTTAACACGCCGGTTCAGAATGTGGTGATCACGGATATCCTGCCCGCCGGTTTCGAGATCGAGAATCCGCGGACCAAGGAAATCCCGGGAATGGACTGGATCAAGGACGGGTTAACACCCACGGCGCTTGATGTGCGCGATGACAGGATCCATTTCTTTGTTGATGCCGATTACAATAAGCAGACTTACTATTATGCGGTCCGCGCTGTATCGCCCGGCGCCTTTAAGATGGGGCCGGTAAATGCGGATGCGATGTACAACGGGGAATATCATTCCTACAATGGAGCAGGCATCGTGCGGGTGATACAGTAAGGTTTTTTCCTTTCCCGATGCATCTCCTTCAGGGATTCATCGAAAAAAACGTGCCACGGTTCAAAACCGTGGCACGCTTATTTTATTAATTAAAAGGGTTCGGGTCCGATGCTTACTTCAGGATATAATGATGAAGGACCTTTAAGCAGGCTGGATTTCTTTCCCGATAAATACTGATCAAAAAAAGCCCGCATATAAGCGGTGATCAACTGAAATCCTCTGGTGGCATCAATGGCCTGGCCGCCGAATTGCAAATACAATCCGGGCATGATAAAGGGATAATCGCTGAAATGAACATGGTTAGTGCCTGAAACCTTTACCCAGTATTTTGCGTCTTTTGCCTTTCTGAAAAGCGGCGCCCAGGTGTCGGCACGCTGCTTTCCTCTTGCAGCCATCTGTTCTTTTGTTCTTCCCCTTTTAGCCAGTTCCTCATCCGTATATTTCATCTGGCTGGCAAAAACCAGCGTCGGACAGTTAAATCCTTCCGTTACCACTTTCCCGAATGGAATACCATCCAGGTCAATCGCGGCTTTAAATCTTTGATCGGCCTGGCAGGCTTCAAGCGCCACGGCTCCGCCCATAGAATGTCCGAAGATGCCCACCTTGTTTTTATCTATACGGGCTGCAATATTTTCAAGCGATGGAACTTTATGTTCTTCGAGGATGGTCAAAAGGAAAGAAGCATCCCGCGCGCGGCTGCCGGCAAGGCGGGCATTGCCGGCGTCATCATCCTGGTAGTCTTTTAACTGGTCCATGGTCTGCACCCTGCCATCGGGCAATAGGGTAAAACAATAGGGATGATCGATGGCGATCACGATATATCCGTAACTGGCAAGTTGCTGCGCAAATGCGGTCAGCGTAAACCGCGGGCTTCCCAGTCCTGGTGAGGCAATTAAAAGAGGGAACCGCTTTTTGCCTCTGACCAGCGCTGCGTTTAACAGGGCATCTGTCTTTACAAACTGCAGACTGCTGATCAGCGCCGGATCCTGACCTTCGAATTTTTCTTTGATCATTTCGTCAAGGATGCGGGTATCGGTGATATAAGGCGCTTTTTTTAGTGTTGCGGATGGCTCAGCCGGGTACCATGCCTGGATCATCATTTCGGTATAGGTCCCCTTTTGACCGGAAACAAAATCCGCGCGGCCCGAATCGGTAAGATGGTAAATGGCCGTGCCTGTTGCATAAGGACCGGTAGGCGATGGAATAACGGGTGCCTGTGCAAATAATATGTCGGGCGGGGCCACCGGGAGGCTGAGAAACAAAAGCAGCCGGGAAATCCGGTTCATCCTGTATGTTATACCGATAAATGTCAGCTTCATCACCGGTAAGGTATGGATGAATTTATTTTCTTTTTTTACCGCTGGTGGAATCTTTATCCAACGAGTCTCCTTCAAGGGACTCGTTGGAGAATTGAATTCAGGGATTACTTACAGTGATCCCACGTTG
>CAYNSL010000140.1:0-2333 GCA_964399755.1 uncultured Chitinophaga sp.
GGCGGGGTGTTGATGATGCTCAGGTCGCGCGCGCCCATCAGCGAAAACTGCAGGGTTCTTGGGATAGGCGTCGCCGTTAGTGTCAGGCAGTCCACCGCCGTGCGCAGGGTCTTGATCTTTTCCTTGTGCGCCACGCCGAATTTCTGCTCCTCATCCACGACCAGCAGGCCCAGGTCTTTGAACTTCACTTCCTTTCCCAGCAACGCATGCGTGCCGATGATGATATCAACCTTGCCCGCTTCGAGCTTTGCCAGGGTTTCCTTTTTCTCCTTCGACGATTTGAAACGGTTGATATAATCAACGGTAACCGGAAAATCTTTCAGCCGCTCCTGGAAGGTCTTGTAATGCTGGAAGGCAAGGATCGTCGTAGGCACCAGCACGGCGGCCTGTTTGCCGTCGACGCAGGTCTTGAAGGCCGCGCGGATGGCCACTTCCGTTTTGCCAAAGCCCACATCGCCGCAAACAAGGCGGTCCATCGGGGCGGGTGATTCCATATCTTTTTTTACATCGGCCGTCGCCTTGCTCTGGTCGGGCGTGTCTTCATAAATAAACGAGGCTTCGAGTTCGGTTTGCATATAATTATCCGGGGTATGCCGGAATCCCTGCTGCGCCTTTCGTTTTGCATACAGCTTGATCAGGTCGAAGGCGATCTCCTTGACCCGCGATTTTGTTTTCTCCTTGAGTTTATTCCAGACATCGCTGCCCAGCTTGTTGATCCGGGGCACGCTGCCTTCCTTGCCCGTGTATTTCGCGATTTTATGAAGGCTGTTGATATTGACATAAAGAATATCACTGTCCTTATAGATCAGCCGCACCGCCTCCTGCAGCCGCCCGTTCACTTCCAGTTTCTGCAGACCGCTGAAAACGCCCACCCCGTGATCGATATGCGTGACGAAATCACCGGGCTGCAGTTCGCGGAGGGTGCGCAGCGTGAGCGCCTTGTTTTTGTTATACGCCTGTTTGACCCGGTATTTGTGATAGCGCTGGAAAACCTGGTGGTCGGTATAACAGAGTATTTTCGAATCTTCATCGATAAAGCCCTCGTGGATCGATGTGGTAACGGGGTTGAAGACGATCTCCGCCTTCAGGTCGTCGAATATGCTTTGCAGGCGCTCCAACTGCCGGGGATTGTCGGCAAAAAGGTACAATTGGTAACCCTTACCCTCCCATCCCTTCAGGTCGCGGATCAGCAGGTCGAATTGTCGGTTAAAAGCGGGTTGTTCGCGGGTATGAAATTCAATTTCGGTATTGGCGAGGAAGGACCGGTAGCCGAATTCGACAAGATGCTTTTGTTTTAAATGTTCCTGCAGCTGTGCTGGATCCAGAAAATCTTTTTCCGAAATGTTTTTCTTACCCATTCCTTCATCTTCATCCTGTACCTGCCTTGCTCCCTGTCCTTTTTGTTTTACCGACCGTCCCCGGTCTTCTTCCACCGGGGCTTTCATGACTTCCTCCGCCTGTAAAAAAGCCTGCAGGTCTTCCCCCGTTTCCTCCAGTCTTTCGCGGCACAGCTCATAATCCTGGATCCAGCACACGGTGTTTTCCGGCAAAAAACCAAAGAGCGTTATCCTTTCTTCGTTTTCAAACAGGGTATCCACATTGGGGATGATGCTTACCTGCAGCAGCTTTCGTTCACTCAGTTGCGTTTCGGGATCGATGATCCGGACCGAATCCACTTCGTTGCCGAACAATTCCACCCGGTAAGGTTTTTCATTCCCGAAAGAATAAATGTCGAGGATGCCGCCCCGGATGGCGAACTGACCGGGCTCATATACAAAATCCGTTCTCTCAAAACCGTAATCCGCCAGCTTCAGTAATAACTGGTCTACGGCGAGCGTATCGCCCGTTTTGATATGAATAATATTGGAAGAAAGCGTGCCGGGAAGCACCACTTTTTCAAACAGGGCTTCGGGATAGGTGACCAGCACTTTTTTATTGCCACCCGCCGCGATCCGGGTCAGCGCTTCCGTGCGGAGCATCACGTGCGAGGAATTCAGTAACCGGAAGTTCCGGCGGTTTTTGAAAGAGGAAGGAAAATAAAATATATCCAGCGCTTCGGTAAGATTCTCCAGCGTATTGTGAAAATAGGCCGCCTCTTCGGCGTCATTCAATATCACAAGATGGTTCAGCTGGGCGAGCGAGGGATGCAGCAGGGCCGCCGCGACGACGAACTGGGAGGAACTTCCCTTCAGGTTTTTAAGACTGATCCGCTGGGTTTGGGAAAAAGAGAGCCTGTCCGCCAGTTGAAAAAGGCGGGGGGTGTCCTGATACTGTAACAACAAATCCCTTGCGCTCATGCGAAGCGGCAAAGATAGTTAAAGTTTTAGGTTTTA
>CAYNSL010000140.1:2433-7385 GCA_964399755.1 uncultured Chitinophaga sp.
GCCTCACAAACCGCCCTGTAAAATTCTCCCTTTTATCTCCCATACACCGAACAATATATCCCCCCGCCGGCAAACCCGCCAGGCTGATCGTTGTATGCTGGTAAGGCCCGCTGGATTCGTAGAGCCGCTGCCCGCTCATATTATATAATTGTATGGACATGCTGCGCGTATTCAAAGTTCCCGTCACCACCAGCAACCGGTTTTGCTCCGCGCTGATGTATTTGATAAAATCTTTTGTATTTGAGGGATCATTGACACCCGTTACAACTGTCGGC
Source organism: uncultured Chitinophaga sp. (assembly GCA_964399755.1). Taxonomy (GTDB): domain Bacteria; phylum Bacteroidota; class Bacteroidia; order Chitinophagales; family Chitinophagaceae; genus JJ008. The sequence goes on from CAYNSL010000140.1 coordinate 2,709, forward strand.
AGGGTTGTCGTATAAAGTCCCCGGCCATGCGTAGCCGCCGCGACGATATTATCGCCCGCGCGGAATTTGAGCATATCCGTTCGCACATTGGCAAGGCCGCTGTTATTGGGTATCCACACCGTTGAACTGCCGTTGATCTGCGACGTGGTCCAAACGCCCAGTTCGGTTGCCAGCAATATACCGCCGTTGCCCCCGCCCGCGCCATTGAGTTGCGCGTTGACCGGCGCAAAGATCCCCCAGCGAACCGGCATATCGGGCAGGTTGCCTTCGATACTGGAATAGGATGCTCCCCCGTTCGTACTTTCCCAAACACTGGCCACACCAAAGCTTGACAGCGTAACCAGGATATGACTGGCATTGGCGGGATCCACATCGATTGCCGAAATGGCTGCCCCGGCCGGAACACCGATACCGGTATTCATCACAAGGGTGGGCGATGCGGTATTGGCATTGGATAATTTCATCACCACGGGTATGGCCGCGGGATTCCCGAACGAAGCGCCCAGCCAGATCGTATTGGCCGAAAAGGGATCCACTTTTACCGCGGTCACTTCCAGGTTGCCCATGGCGGCCACCGAAACGGTAAAAGCGGTAGGCGAAGCCCCGAGCAAATTGATAACGCAATAATACTTTCCCGCATCATCCCCGGCATATAATATTTTCTGCGCATCGTCGAGATCGGTCGGATTGATGAATTGTCCCCGGTTATTACTGATGGCACTCAGGGAGGCAAAGGAATTGCCCCCGTTGAGCGAACGGTAATAATTATTCGAAGTATTGGACGTGATCTGCAGTTGCCCGTCGGTCTGGTCGATATGGCAGAACCCGCCATCGCCTCCCGTTACATTCGCCGTGCTGTTGATACCGGGGCCGGTGAATTGCTGCGTACCGTTGTCCTGCGCCCCCGCGAGGAAATAATTGGTATTGGTCGGGTGCATATCGCAGCCATAATACTGCGTCACGTTAAAACCGTTGTTCTTATTGGTAAATGTCGGGTTGGCGGTATTGATATTGGTAGAATAATAAACGCCGCCGTCGTTCCCGTCAACCAGCCGGCTTGAGCCGTTATAGACCAGTGCATGGTGATCCACGTGCACGGTTCCGCTGCCGGTTATCGTGTTCCAGCTGGCGCCCGCATCGGTTGATTTGGCAAGGTTCAGTCCGCCCACGACCAGCACATCCGCATTCGTAGGATCCACCGCACCCGTGAGGTTAAACCATGTCTGCGAATTGCTGCCGTTGTTCAATGCCGAAGGCGCGGCAAGGCTGAACCAGTTATTACCGCCGTCGGTGGAACGGTAAATATTCAGTACCTGCGAGGTCGTACTGTCCTGCATCAGCAGGTATACGCGCAGGGGGTCGGAGGGCGCCAGCAGGATCTCGGTGCGCTGAACGATATTGGGAGTAACGGGGGTGATATTGGTCCAGGTGTTCAGCGCGCCGGTATTGGCGCCGTTGACCGCGAAAGAGGACTTCATCACCATGCTTCGCCCGAAAATGCCAAGACTCGCATATACATCACCGTTAGCAGCCACTTCCAGATCGGCGGCCCGCCCGGTGGCAAAGCCGGGCAGCGGCGCGCCCAGCACCTGCACCCAGCTGGCGCCCCGGTCGGTAGAACGCATCACGCCCCGGTTGGCGGTAGAGAGATTGCGCAGTGACGCAAAGAGGTTTCCGTTATTGTCGATCACGAGGTCCTGCACATATTCAAAACCGCTGGTAGAGGGAAGCAGGCTCCAGGTATTGCCCCCGTCGATGCTCTTAAAAATACCGGCGCCCCGCACCGCGTCGATATTGAACCAGCCTTCACCGGTTGCGGCGAACAGCGTATCGGGGTGTACGGGATCCTGTACAATGGCTGAAATGGCGAGGTTGAGCATCTGATCGTTGATGGGTGCCCAGGCAGGGGTGATACTGGTGAAATTGGTTGTCCGGAAAATTCCCCCGCTCACCGAACCGGCCAGTACCGTATTGCCGGTAGCATCTCTTTTATCAATCAGGATGGCGCGGGTTCGTCCACCGATATTGCTGGGTCCGCGTTCCTGCCAGGCCAGCGCCGTAAACCGGCCGGCGATACCGCCATTGCCCGGCATGGATTCCATATAGGCTTTTGCGGCTTCGAGCCTTTCGCGGGGAATGATATTCAGGCGGGGGTCGCGGGTCATGCGGTATTCCTGCCACATAGCCCTTTCCATTCCGTCAGATTCGGTGGATTTCCGGGCGGTCTTGTTATGAGCAGCGGGATGGATACAGGATACGGAAAATATTGCCAGGAGTGCCGCGGCCGTAATGATGTTTCTATTGACCATAGGAGTGTGTGGGATCTTACAACCTCTAAGTTATCCAAATTATGGCATGCCCTGCGGTCCGGGTGAATCCTTTTTGTGAAATTGACCTGAAAAATACCGCCCCGGCAGTTTGAATAAACGGAACCCTTTTACCCGGCTTTTTAGGGACATCTTATATATATTACCAAATCCGGAAATCGGGATAAGACGCAGTTCGTAATTTTCCGGCAAATTGAAAGCATGGCCCTGCAACCCTGGCGGAAAGGAATCGTGACCCGGATCGAGAATTTTACCCATAATACCAAAAGGTTCTGGATCGAAGTACAGGACACGGAACGATTTGATTTCAAAGCCGGGCAATTCGTGACGCTTGACCTGCCCATCCATGAGAAAGCCAACAAAAGATGGCGCAGCTATTCCATTGCTTCCTGGCCTGATGGCAGTAAGGTTTTCGAACTCCTGATCGTGCTGGCGCAGGGCGGGCTGGGCACCGGGTACCTGTTCAACCAGGTACGCGTGGGAAGCGAACTGGTTTTCCGCGGCGCGCAGGGCGTATTTACCCTGCCCGAGAAAATCGAAAAAGACATTTTCCTGATCTGCACCGGTACGGGTATCGCGCCGTTCCGGAGCATGGTGCAGGACCTGCACCTGCGCAACATCCCGGTAAAGAATATCCACCTCATTTTCGGATGCCGGAAAAAAGAAGACCTGCTCTATTATGAGGAACTGAAAGAACTGGAAAAACAGATGCCCGGCTTTCACTATTATCCCACCCTGTCGCGCGAACACTGGGAAGGGAATTTCGGTTATGTGCACCCTATCTATGAAAAACTCTGCGCCGCCAGGCCCGATGTCCTCTTCTTTCTTTGCGGGTGGAAACATATGGTTGACGAAGCCCAAAAAAGGATTGTCGATATGGGTTACGACCCGAAAACGATTCACCTCGAACTCTATGGCTGATAATGGGCGGGGTCATGAATTTTACCGACGCCGCTCACCCGCAGATTTGACCTTTGTCATGCCCGGTTTTATCCCATAAATGGTATATTCGCGCAAATCAATTTCCGCATGGGCGCCTCATCGCTGATCGTACTTATCATTGCCGCCGTCGCCTTTTCCGGAATCGCGATTCTCGTATCCCGGTTCTTCCTGAAGGCAACGACCAACAAGCAGAAAGGCGAACCCTACGAATGCGGGATCCCCACCAAAGGAAAGACATGGATACAGCTGAACGTGGGTTATTACCTCTTCGCCCTCCTCTTCCTGATCTTCGACGTGGAACTGGTCTTCCTCTATCCCTGGGCCGTGGTGGCAAAATCGGCGGGATGGATCGCGCTTATCGAAATAACCGTTTTCTTTTTTATACTTTTTGCAGGGTTTTTGTACGCACATAAGAAAGGCGCGTTGAAATGGATGTAAAAGAAAATGTTGAATGTTGAATGTTGAATTTTAAATGTTAAATGCTAAATGAGCGAAGTGAAAAATAAGGCCGGCGAATTTCCCGGGGTCGTGCATAATACCCCTGGCGGGGGCGTCGCGCTGAGCAAGCTCGACGATCTCATCAACTGGGCAAGGGCCAATTCGCTCTGGCCGCTCACCTTCGCCACCAGCTGCTGCGGCATCGAAATGATGTCGACCGCTTCCGCCAAATACGATTTCTCCCGTTTCGGATTTGAAGTGGCCCGCGCCACGCCGCGACAGGCCGATGTGATCATTATCGCCGGCACCATCGTCAACAAAATGGCGCCGGTACTCAAAAGACTGTACGACCAGATGGCCGACCCCAAATACGTGATCGCCATGGGCGCCTGCGCCATCAGCGGCGGCCCCTTCTTTTATAATACTTATTCGGTGGTCAAGGGCGCCGATCACGTGATACCCGTTGATGTGTATGTGGCGGGATGCCCGCCCCGCCCGGAAGCCTTATTGCACGCGCTGATCAGCCTGCAGGAAAAAATAAAAAGCGGTTTGACCCGTGAACAAATGAAAACTCCCAAAGAATAAAAATGTCTGCCGAAGAACTCAAAGCCAAACTGACCGGACTGCTCCCCGCCGCCACATTTGAAGAAGGCAGCGGCTGGGTGAACGTAGTGATAGAGACTGGTCAGTGGCCCTCCTTCGCGCCACAACTGCGGAATGAACCCGACCTGCTTTTCGATTTCCTGATCTGCCTGACCTGTATCGATTTCAAAACACATTTCACGATGGTGTACCACCTGTCGTCAACCGTGCACAACCACCAGTTGGTGGTTCGCGCCCGGCTCGACAGGAATAACCCCGAAATCGAAACCGTTTCAGGCATCTGGCGCACGGCCGAATTGCATGAAAGGGAAGTATATGAAATGTTCGGGGTGAATTTCCTGAACCACCCCGACCTGCGTTTGCTGAT
>CAYNSL010000141.1:0-1457 GCA_964399755.1 uncultured Chitinophaga sp.
AAGACCCGCGGGCATGAGGTAAAATTGTATGTTAAAGGTAGGTTTTCGGGTGACATGGGAGGTGAGGGAGATCAGGGGGGCAAATGATGTTACGGGTGGGGCGTGCTATTCGCAGGACTATTATTGGCACATGGTTGCTTGTTGCTGGTTGCTTGTTGCTGGTTGCTAGTTGCTGGTTACTGGTTGCTGGTGGGGCGTGATATGCGGGGGTCGTTTACCGGTTTATGGTTTTTAGTTTTTGGTTTATGGTTAGGCGTGTTATGCGGCGATCATTTAATACTACCTGTGGTGCGTTTTGATCGAAGCGCGTGAGATGCGCAGCATCGAACCCTCTGTGTCCTCTTTACGCCATAACAACTGGTGAAACCTGAAAGAAATGAGATGATAGGCCATAAAGTGACACCAGAATTCTCTATGCATTTTTCTCTGTGTTAAATTTTTTGCTAGTGGCTAGTAGTTAGTGGCTAGTGGGGGCGTGATATGCATGGGGCGTTTATTTAGTTGCTGGTTGCTTGTTTCTGGTAGCTGGTTGGGCGTGTTATGTAGCGTTCGATTATTACTACCCAGGTGCTCTTTGATTGAAGCTTGTGAGATGCGTAGCATCGAACGCTCCGCTTCCTCTGTTCTCCGGGTTAGAGAAAGCTTAAAAACTTTTGGGAATCTGAGAAATAAAGATAAAAAAACTCTGCGCAATCTCTGCGCCCTCCTGTTCTCTGCGGTGAAAAATAAGTTTGTTGAAAACGAGCCCTCGATACACAGATAAAAGAACTCTCCGTGATACTCGTAGTTCATGCTCAGATCAAAACCCCGAAATAATCCCGCAAAACCGTCATGACCTCTTCCTCCTTCAGTTCCTTCTCCGTCATTTTTCCCCCCTCCGTAATTTTCAGGCTGTTCCCTGTCAGCGAAACCCGGCCGCCCGGCACGGGCAGGGAGCAGATCCTTTTTTGCGTGAAATGCGAAGCGGGACTGGTCTGGTGATAAAGGCACATGCCGTAGAATTCCTCCAGGTTTCTTGCCTGTTCCGAAAAAATATATTCCGGTTCAAAATTTCCTGCCGCGTTTTTCTTCTTCACCACTTTATGGGTTTCATCATACGGTTCGATGATAAATACTCCGCGCGGATCGTTAATCTCAGTGCCGCCTTCAACGGGCAATGGATGCAGCGCGAATTCCCCGAAACCGACATCGGTGAGATAATCTTTTCCGTCGATAGTGGCGATGATCGCCAGGTGGTCGAATTCGGGGCCGAATCCCTTTTCGCCGCCCCAGACCCTGGCCGAGACGCGTTTGACAGTAAAACCGATTTCCCGCAGGAGCTGAAAGAATAATTCATTCAGTTCATAGCAAAAGCCGCCGCGACGGCGGATCACGATCTTGTCGAAGAGATGTTGCAGGTCGATCGGAATATGGTTGTGGATATCCAGGTTTTCAAAGGGAACATGATAGAGATGCGT
>CAYNSL010000141.1:1557-7384 GCA_964399755.1 uncultured Chitinophaga sp.
TTCTCAGTTTATTATTCCTCATTTGGGAGAATCCGGGGTCCGTAATGATTGCCGTACCCGGCAAGAGCCAGGGGAAAATGAAAGCAGTTTGCTCATCAGAATAAAATCAGATCGCTGAATAACTCACTAAACCGTCCCCAGGAAACAAATACCGCCAGCCCGAACAATACGATATTCAGGGCCACTTCTTTTGATTCTTTATGTCTTGCATGATGGAAAAGGGCCAGCAATTGCAATAGGGCCAGCGCGCCGGCCGCGGCGGGCGTCAGGATGGGTTCAATACATAAAAGCCAGGGAAGGATCAAACCGGCGGCGCCCAGTATTTCACAGGTACCGATCATACGGACGGTATACACGGGGTACCGGCTTGCCCATGGGGTTATTTTGGCCAGTTTGTCAATAGGCATGGTCAATTTCATAAAGCCTGCCGTGATGAACAGGAAGGCCAGCAGGGATTGAACGATCCAGAGCGCGGTATTCATCTTGCGGGATATTTGGTAACGATACAAACTTAACCAAATGATCACGAAATATGAATGAGCAGCATGCCGGGACCTTTATTGTATGGTAAAAAAAATCCATCCCCCCGCAGGAGGAATGGATGGATGCCCGGAGTTTAAATAATCTGGTTGAAAAGTAATGTTCGGGGGCTGGATGCAGCTTACCCCGCCGTAAGCGGATCAATGATCGTTTTTACTTCCCGGATGGTATTAACGGGAAAATCCGCCAGCGAGGAATGTTCCCGGATCGCTTCCCGGCTTTCGGCGATATGCACGCAGTAGATCTTGTCGTCCGTCACAAAGGACTGCACCCACTGGTAGCCGTTTTGAACCTGGCCCACGACCTTGCAGGAAGTTTGGGCGATGTTTTGTAATTCTTCGGGACTGAGTTTCCCTGCTCCCGGCAGGTTGCGCTCGATAATGAATTTTTTCATGTCAATTAATTTTAATGATGAATACATGAACAAAATTCGGGTGGATGGCAGGGCGCCCATTCAGGATGATTCCCTATTTATTACCGCGGGCTGCCTATTTTATAATACCCAGCCGCTCCGCTTCCCGGGCGGCTTTCGAGCGGCAGTTCACGTCCAGTTTAAAGAGGATGGAGGAAATATGGTGGTCGACCGTTTTGGGAGAAATGAACAGTTTATCGGCGATTTCCCTGTTTTGCAAACCCATGGGCAGTAATTGCAGGATGCTCAGCTCCCGTTCTGTTAAATGAGCCGGGTTCGACTGCGTGGAATTCCGCATGCCCCTTGGAATATTTCTTATCCCGGCATTCCGCATCAGCTGTTTCATTTTATGGAACACCGCCTGCGCGCCCAGTTCCTGTACCAGCTGCAGGGCCGTTTTTTTATCGGCTTCGGTGCCTTCAAATAAGAACAGGGCCTGTTCGTAAGGACAGCCGGTTTGTTTCCAGAATGCCTGCGCTTTTTTTATTTCCGCGGGGGTTTGAAAACGGTATCCCTCCTGCGGCGCGATACCCGGCAATTTTTTCCTGCCTGCCTTTTGCAGCCAGAAAGCGAACTCGCTTTTTTCAGGCAAAGTACCTGTTTGCCGGATGATCTCCGCGGCCGCATTCAATTCTTCCGCTTCCATGATTGATTTCCCGCTTAGCCATTCATATTCCAGCAGGGCCGTAAATACAGGCTGTATTCTTTGCGCTTCACGGGTATTCGCGGCCTTTGTCTTTGCTTCCAGCAAATAAGGAAGCACGGGCTCTTCGCCCCGGCGCATCCTGACCTGCGCCGCAATGGTTAGCGCGCTGATCTTTACAATCGGCGGGTTGGACTCGTTATGGATAAGGTTTTCGGCCACCTGGTATGCCTTGTCCCAGTTACCGGTTTCAAATTCCAGGCGGGCCAGCCAGGATGACATATAGGTTGACCATGAATCAAGGTTCTTTTCTTCACTATAGCGGATACCTTCCTGCAGCGCGATTAATGCCTTTGCATAGTCCCTGCACCGGGTTCCGCCGCATCCCAGGTTGGTATAAGCCCGCGCGGCATGCTCATGCAAATCGTTTTTCAGGGCAATGGCCAGGCTTTGTTCCAGCATGGCCCTTCCTTTTTCCCTTGTCGACGGATCTGTGATCAGTGCGGCGCCCATATTGTTCAGCGCATGACTAAGTATCTCTTCATCGCCCAGTTCTTTTGCCATGGCCATGGCCTGTTCTCCCCAGTACAGGCATTCTTCCCGATGATCATCCAGCATTTTCAACTGGCTCATATTGCTGAAGGCCATTGCCTTTACGGAAGAAGAAGCTTCGTTTTCCAGCACGCTGATGGCTTCCTTTCCATACTGTTCCGCCTTCAGGCGATCCCCTTCAAACCACCAGAGCCTCGATAAAAAACGCAAGCAGTTGCCTGTTTGTAAATTATTTCCCTTTTCCTTCCACACGCTGTGCGCCTTGCCCGTATAAATAATGGCTTCCCTGATCTGGTTGGTCAGGTAACATTCGTAGGCATAGGATTCATAGAATTCAACCAGCAGGTTCGGGTCATTGCCCTGGTAATTTTCCAGCGCCGTTAAATATAATTTCGCCGCTTCAATATGCGCGCCTGCGGCAAGGGCCTGCCGGGCTGCCCGGGGAGCGTAGCGGACTACGGTTTCACTGGCATTGGCGTTTTTGGCATGGTGAACGATCCTTTCAATCTCGCCGGCCGATTCAAATTGCAGCAGGAACAGGTCGAGTATCTTTTTATGCAGGGCCAGCCTTTTCAGGGGCGAGAGCGTTTCTTCGATGGTTCTGCGGTATAATTCATGTTTGAAGGATACGGTATTATTTTTAAAAACGATGATGCCGGAAGAAAAGCAATTCTCCAGTACCGACAAATACATGGGTTCGAACTGCGCCAGGTATTTTATTTCCAGCCCGGTCGGCAGAATGGACAAGGTCTCCCACAACTCCCTTAAGCCGGGATCGATCTGGTGATGAATGGCTAAAATGGAATCTTTGATAGTTGCGGGCACGCCCGAACTGTAATAAGCGAGGATCTCATTTACATAAAAGGGATTTCCGCCGGTGATGCTGTATACTTCTTCCGCGTCAAAGCCTTTTTTAAGCGCGAGTTTTTCCACGGCTTCTTTCGAAAAGGGCGGGAGGGGCATCCTGCTGAAACTACCCGGCGCCAGCTGACCCATGATCGTTTGCAGCAATTGAACCGACTTGCATTCCTCCTCGCGGTGCGTGAGAATAAAAAGACAGGGCAGGGAATGGATCCGCCTGGCGAGGAACCTGATAAAATCAAAACTGGCTTCGTCGGCCCAGTGAACGTCTTCAAAAATGATAACGGTTCTTTCCTTCCGGTTTTTCAGCGCCTGGAAAAAACGGGTAAACAGGTCTGCCCGCGGGAAAACATCATGTTGCTGCAACCATGCATCGCCTTCCAGTTGCAGGGCCACATCATACAAGGGCGCCAGCGGGCGGGGCGTAAACAAAGGGTCGCAGGTGCCCGTGAAAACATTTTTACTCTTTTCCAGGCACCGGGCAAATTGTTTGACCAGGGAAGTTTTACCAATACCGGCTTCCCCGCTGATGAACACGGTATGGCCTTCACCATCGAGCATCCGCTGGTATAGACGGTCGAGCGCCGCCAAGAAAACTTCTCTTTCGATCAATTCCATTTTTAAAAAATAAGGTGCGCCTGTGCTAAAATGGGGAAGGTTCCTGAGATCCCGCCCTTAGAGAATTTCCATTTTTACAACGAAAATAATATCGGGTATCCATAAAAAACCGGACAGTATGTATCAGGCAGTTGTTGCCGGGGCAGGGGCGCTAGCCATGAACCTGCCAGCGGCAGGAAACGGGAAATTAACGGCCATGTTCGGGCAACGAACGGGGGAACAAAAAATTTATCCACATCGCGGATCAGCGGGAGATGGGTCTGCCAGTTTCCCGGTGCATCCCATTTTATCATAATTAAATTAAAAACACAGTCATGAAAAAAAGTAAAACAATCAGCAGCCTGTTTATGGCGATTATCCTGTCTGCAGCCGCCCCGGCGCAGGCAGTGAATAAAGACAAGACCGTGACAGATACTGTCGCACCCCGGCTTTATATCGATGTCCATCACCTGCAACCAGGTCAGGTAACCGTGGAGGCGGTCGCGGCCGCGCATGAAAAAGATCTTGCCGTACAGGAAAAATATGGCGTGAACTTTATCAGGTACTGGGTGGACAGCGCGAAGGGCGATGTGTATTGCCTCTCATCCGCGCTCAACCCCGGGGCCATCAGCCGGACGCATGCCGAAGCACACGGTTTATTACCCGATGAAGTGCTGGAAGTAACGGATGGCATGGCAGCAAGGGTAAAGGGGGGAAAGAATTTATACCTCGACATTCATGAACTCGGCGCGGGGAATGTTACCGCGGCGGCGGTGGCCGGGGCGCACCAAAAAGACCTTGCCGTACAGGAAAAGCACGGGGTCAATTTCATCAATTACTGGGTGAATGAGAAAAAAGGCATCGTGCTATGTCTTTCCGAAGCCCCGGATCCCGGTGCAGTGATCGCCACGCACAAGGAAGCGCATGGTTTATTGCCGAAAACCGTTTCCCTTGTTAAGCAGGGCGAGTAAGCGAATCCGGAAAGATCAAAGCCAGGAAGATAAAATTTCATAGCTGGACGGTTTATACAAAATCCATTCCCGTATTGGGGTGGATTTTGCTTTTATCGCAATTGATCAACTATAATATTACCGAAATGATCCGATCGGGTTAATATAATCCGGTGGTTTATTAAATGGGAATCTAATTCTTCTTTGAAGTTTTATCCCCCTTTTCCATAAATCCGGCCGGCATTTTTAAACGCGACATTTTAAAAATGATCAGCAGGGTGGCCAGGCATCCCAGCAGCATGATCCCGATCGCCTGCTGTTCGGCGGCGGCTTTGGGCACAAAGGCCGCCATTTTTATCCTGTGTACGCAGGCCACATGAACCGAAATGGACAGGATCGCCAGCGCATAGTAAGGAATGAAGAACAGTTTCTGCGGCCAGACATTCATGACCCCGGCGCCATAATAGAGATTGGTGTCCATATGCAATTTATGCCTGCCGGTCATCACTGCCCGCAGGTGGTTGGCCAGGAAGAGGGAAAGGTAGATGCCGGAGACAAGCTGGGCCCGGTCGAACCAGTCTTCGGCCTTCGCCCATTTACGGGTAACCAGGAACAGGCCGGATAGTATCTGCACCAGTACGGCTGTCAGCAGCAGGCCTTCCGCAATCGGGTGACGGTAAACCTTGCGGGCTTTTTGCATAAAGCGGATATGCAGGTCCGCGGAATGCAGGATGAGAAGATGATTTAGTAAATGGACCCCGATAAAAAGGGCGATGGTAATGCCGGAATAATAATGAATGGCTTTGATCATTTGCCTTCGTTTTTTATGCTATGTATTAAGCGTCGCCCGGATAATTTGCTTCAGGATCCATTTATCAGAACTTGAAATTTTAAATAGCCGGGAAGCCGGGAAGGCGGTAAGTATAAAATATTTCAGTACAAAAGCTTCCCGTCTTTCCGCCTTACCGGCAATCGTTTTGATTTGTGCCGGGTTTAATAGCGTAAAACCGCCTTGCCTTCCGCTGAAGAATAGGCCAGGGCTTCATTAGCTTCCTCAAAACTAAAAATCTTCCCTGTTTTTGTCAGGAAATGGGGCATATGGATGATCCGGCTGATATCATCCAGCGCCTGCGCCAGTTTTTCCGGGTCCTGCACGGTTTCCGTTCTGAAATTGCTAAAACCTTTAATGGTGATGCCCCGCATCAGTGAAGGGGTGGAGAAACTAAAGGGGGTCTGACTATCGAGAAAGCCATAGGAATAGATCGTGGAATT
>CAYNSL010000142.1:0-7342 GCA_964399755.1 uncultured Chitinophaga sp.
TCGATCCAGCGCAGCAGCATATCGGGCGTGGTGAGGTTATTGTCGTGCAGGCTGTTGCCGTATGTGGATTCCAAAACGATATAATCGGCCTGCGGGAAATTCTCGGGCGATTTCAGGATCACGTCGCGGTAGCGGCCCACATCGCCGCTGAAGGTGAAGTGCATTTCCTTCCCGTCTTCCTTTATGCGCAGGTGCACGCAGGCGCTGCCGATGATATGTCCCGCGTCGGTATACATGGCCTGCACGCCGTCCGTTACATCAAACCACTGGTTATACCCCTGCTCGGTGAATTGCTCCATCGATTTGGCGGCTTCTTCCGAAGTGTACAGCGGTTTCAGGTAAGTAGCGCCTTCCGCCGCCCTTCGTTTATTGATATAACGGATATCATCCTCCTGTATTTCGGCCGAATCTTTCAGCAATACCGTGGTGAGGTCTTTGGTGGCGGGGGTGCAGAATATTTTCCCGGTAAACCCTTCGGCCACCAGGCGGGGGATCAGCCCGCTGTGATCGATATGCGCGTGCGAAAGGATCATCACCGTTACATGCGTCGGATCGAAACCAAAGGTCCGGTTCAGCATATCGGTCTCTTTTCCCATGCCCTGGAACATGCCGCAATCGAGCAGGATTTTCTTCCCGTTCTTCAGCGTAATGAGGTGCTTGGAACCCGTTACGGTGCGCGCCGCGCCATGAAATGCTATTTTCATAATCTCCCTCCGTTCCCTGTAATGGAACCGGGTAGTTCCGCCCAGGAGTTTTTTTAAATTATTTTTTGCTCTTCGCCTTGATTGACCATGTAATATAAAACTCGGCCACGATATCGCCTTCCTTATTCCTTCCTGTTGACTTCGCCTTAACAACCCGGGCTTCGCCTGTCTGGATGGACTCTTCCACCGCCTGCTCAAATAATTTGCCGTCTTCACAAACAAAACTGCTGCGGCCCGTGGCTTTTTTAAAATACTCCGATTCCACTTTCACCACCAGCATCGACACGGGCGGATCGCGTTTGTATACCTGCGCCATCGCGAGCGAGCCGGTGCTCATCTCCGCCGCCATGCTCAGGCAGGCGAAATAGGTGGACCGGAACGGGTTTTGCGAAAGCCATTTGTAGGGTACGGTAACCCGGCAATGCTGTTCGTCCACTTCCCGCACCCTCACGCCGGCGATGTAGGCCGCCGGGAGACGGGAGATCAGGAACAACCTGAATTTTAGCGGATGTTTCATGATCCTGATGAATTCCTGTGCGCGGGGGTTCATTATTTTTCGGGGTACTGTTTGGGGTCAAAGGCCGCGGGCGACCAGCTTTTGAAAAATTCAATCACTTTGAGTTTGTTATAGCTTTTCCCGTCTTCGAGGTATTCCGAATTCTGCGTGTGGAGCAGGTTGCCGGCCGCGTCCAGTACCAGGAATACGGGAAAACCAAATCGCTGGGGAAAACGGTATTTCTTCAAAAGAGCGGCATTGTAATTTTCTTTGCTGTAATTAAGATGCACGACAATATAATTGGCGCGGACCAGTGAATCGATCGCCAGGTCGCTGGTCACGAATTCATGGAAGCGTGCGCACCAGATGCACCAGTTGCCGCCGATCTGTATAAAAACATGCCTCCCCGTTTCCTTGGCTTCCTTTACGGCGGATTCAATTACCTGCTCCGCGTTTTCTTCCGGGTGGTATAATTTGAATTTGCTGAGGTCCTGCGAAAAAACATGACCGGAAATGAATAGCAGTAAAATGATCAGCCATTTTTTTGTCATGATAAAACTTTAAGGTTAGCCGGCTTTGTAACAACCCGGTTATTGTTTATCGATGGCCACCACGCAGGCCACGGCCTTGTTGCTATTGGCGTCCACTTTAAAATACATGGTGCCGTCGCCCGTACTGCTGAACCGGGCCGACCGGATCTGTATGCCCTGCACCGCCTCGTTCACTTTTCCCTGGTAGGTGGGCTGCCGGCTCTGGCTGATGGACTGGTTCAGCGCGTTGTAATCCAGTTCCTCCTTACTCACCACTACCGCGATAAAATCGCGGTTGCCCAATGTATCGGCTTCCATCGATTGCGATTTGGGAAACAGGCGGTAACCCGTGATCCCGCAATAGGGCGAATGTTTGGAAACCGTTTCTCCCTTTTTCAGGTAAGGAAACAATACATAGCTGCTGCCATCGGTTTCCTGCCCGAAAATATAGATATAGCATTCGGTTTCATTTTTGATCTCCATCTTGAATCGCGTACCGGGATGAATGGGCGTTACTGTCTGGAACAGGTTCCCGCCCGAAGAGCGCAGCCGGATATACTGTTTGTCTTCATTATTGACCAGCCCGAGGGAACATTCGAGCGGTATACTGGCCACATCGCTTCTTTTGGGTATGGGGTCGAGACCATAAGCTTCCCTCACATAATTCCTGAAATCGCCGTAACGCACCCAGGCGATTCCGTTCACGCCCCATTTCGGCGTCCAGCTGTTCATGATCTGGAAAGCCCCGCCGAATTTACGGTCGTCATAACCGATCACGCACATGGCATGCCCGCCCATTCCCATTTGCGATTCATCCATCCCGGAGGGTTGCCAGAGTTCCTGCCCCATCATGTCCTGCATAAAACTCTGTCCCACCATCATGCCGATCACCACAGGAACATCTTTCGCAAGATGTTCTTTGATGGCGCGGATATTAATTTCTTCGTTCTCGTTGGTCAGGCGCGTAAACCCGTGTATCGCGTTGGCTTTTCCCGCCCGTATATCAGCCGAACCGGGTTCCCGTTCACAGTCCTGGTCGTTGTAGGGGTACTGGCTGAGCGGCACCCCGCCGTTGCGCTGCATGGTCTCCATGGCGCGCTGGATATAGGAGCCCTGGCAATTGTCGAGCCGGATCTGGTTATATAAATAAGCGGGGCTGAATGCGATATTGTTGGGGTCTTCGTGCGTGGCGGCCGAAAAAAGAATGGTCTGGGCCGCGTAAGCGCTGCTCCAGGCCACGCAACTGCCCTGCTGTCCCTGGTCTCCGCGTTCGGGGGCGTATTTCAGCAGCGAAACGGCTTCGGGAATCGGGTTCTTATCATTGGAAGGATCGAGCTCCTCATAAATGGAAGCCTTGTTAAACGTGTCTTTATTGAAATTATACCCGCTTCCCGAAAAACGCTTCACCACTTCGGAGGGGTTGCACCCGCCCCGGCCCAGTAAAAAATAAGCGCCCGCGGCAAGGATGAGCAGGAGAAAGATACCCTTGCCTTTGAACAATCCCATTAATAAGGGTAAAAGATTGGTCAGTCCCCCGCCCCCGCCCGGTAAATTCGGTCCTCTTCCACCCCCGCCCCCATCATCTTCCTGCTGGTTGGGATCGATCGGGTCGTCAGTCATCCGGATAGGCATAACAAACAGGTTTATGGATTAAGAATACTTAAAAGTAAGCATATCGCTGCAGAATCAGCGGGGCCGGCGCTGGCCCGGGATATTTTTCCCGGTTCTGCAACGAATTGGCGTAAGAATCGTCAACTTTGCAGTGCTAAAAACTCATATGAAGAAATTAACCGGGATCGCCCTCTTATTGTTAACAGTAACGGCCGGGGCGCAGAAAGTAAACGGCAGGCTGAAATTTGAACAGGGACAGGTATTGGGTATACAGTTGCAGGTGCAGACCACCATCGCCCAGCAGGCCATGGGGCAGGCCATCGATTTTACCGTGGATGCCGCGGGAAACCATTCGTACAAAGTAACCAACAGCACCGAAGACAACAGCACCCTCAACCACCAGGTAAACCGCGTGAGCTTTACGTTTGACGGCATGGGACAGAAAAGAAGCTTTGATTCGGACAAGGAAGCCGACATGAAAGGCATGTTCGGGAAACCCATGAAAGAGCTGCTGGAAAAAAAATATGATATCATCGTGGATCCTTCTGGTAAAACCCTGATGGCCCTCCCTGAAAAAATTACACTTACCGCGGGCGACAGCCGGATGGCGATCATCACGAACATGCTCCAGGACATATTTGAACTGGTGCAACCTCCCGCAAAGGGTTCGGCCAGTTTTTTCAAAGTATTGCCCGATACAGAAACCGGGAAGGGCGAGCCATGGACCGAATCGCATACCAACGAACGCGGGAAATTCGACGCGGCTTACAGCATTTCCGATATCAATGATTCCACGATCGTGGTGGATTTTGCCGCCAGTTCCGTTACGGTCACAAAAGCCGAAATGATGGGAAGTGAAACCACCACGACCCTCAACAGCAAATCGAGCGGGAAGATCATACTCGACAGGATAACGGGAATCATGCGGGAAAAAACATTTACCACCGAAGCTAACGGGAACACGGAATCTTCTTTCGGTACCCTGCCCCTGACTTCCAAGTCTACCACGACAATCAAAGTAACAGCCCTTCAGTAACCCTTACAGCACCTGGTTGCGCAGCAGGTCGTCCAGGGTTTCGCGCCTGCGGATCAGCCGGGGCCGGTCCTGTTCCACCCATACTTCGGCCGGGCGGTAACGCGAATTATAATTGGAGGCCATTTCATAGCCATAGGCGCCCGCGTTGCGGAAGACCAGGCGGTCGCCTTCGCGGATTTCGGGGAGGGAACGGTCTTCGGCGAAATTGTCGGTTTCGCAGATATTGCCCACCACATTATAACGGCGATGCTCACCCGAAGGGTGGGAAATGTTTTCGATGGTATGCCAGGCGCCGTAGAACATGGGGCGGATAAAATGGTTTAGCCCGCTGTCCACCCCGGCAAATAATATGTCCCCTGCCCTTTTTAATACGTTCACGGTCGTTATGAAATAACCCGCCTCGCTTACGAGGAACTTGCCCGGTTCGAACCATGGCTGCAGATGCCGGCCGGTTTTTTTTTCAAAATCCGAGAACTCGTCCCGCACTTTGCTGCCCAGCAGCTCCATATCCGTGCCTTCTTCGCCGGGCCGATAGGGCACTTTGAACCCGCCGCCGAGGTCGATCACTTCCACTTCGGGGAATTGCTGCGCCACATCGAATAGTACTTTGATGCCCCTTGCAAAAACATCCACGTCTTTGATCTCGCTACCCGTATGAATATGCAGGGCGCGGATGAAGAGACCGGTTTCCCGCTGCACTTCGAGTATGCTCCCGGTATCTTCCAGCGGCACGCCGAATTTACTGGCCGCATGACCGGTGGAAATTTTCAGGTTGCCGCCCGCCATGATATTGGGCCGGAGCCGCACGCCAACCGGGTAGCTGTGACCGAAAGCCTCCCCGAATTTTCGGAGGTTGGAGAGACTGTCGATGTTAATATGCACGCCGAGTTCCTTCGCTTCCCGTATTTCGTCGAATGAAATATTGTTGGACGTATAAAGAATATTTTCGGGAATAAATCCGGCCTGCAGGGCCAGCCTGACTTCATTCACCGAACTGCAGTCGATATGACAGCCCAGGCCCCGGATATAACCGAGTACATTGATATTGGTAAGCGCCTTGGCGGCATAGAAAAACCGGGCATCGGATCCGGCAAAGACCTGCCGCAGCCGTTCATACTGCGCTTTTATTTTTTCCGCGTGGTACACATAGACCGGTGTGCCGAATTCGCGCGCTATTTGCAGGAGTAATTCGTTGGATAAACCTTGCATGGTTGCGAAGTTATTAGAAATAGCCGGGAGTCAGGAGTTAGAAGTTAGGAGTTAGGAGTTAGGAGCCTGCCGGCAGGCAGGCAGGTTGGGAGCCTGTGGCAGTTGTATCTTAAGAATCATTATGGGATGTTGTTAAAACTTCTCTTTCTAAAAAAAAGCCACTCCGCATTGGAATGGCATTTCATAATTTATAATGGATGGGTCAGCTTTCTTCTTCTTCAGCGGCATCGGGGTTCCCGATCAGCTGGCCGCTACCGGTAACCGCCAGCGCGGTAAGATCTTCCTCTTCCGTTTTGTTATCTCCGCCCTGCAATTGATCCTTTACCGGGGTGGGTTCGATCAGCTGGTCGGCCAGCACGTCTTTGATCTTCGGCAATTCCTCTGATGAATTGATGCCGAAATAGTCCATGAACCCGGCTGATGTGGAATACAGCAGGGGTTGTCCCGGCGCTTTTTCGTTGCGCCCGCTGATGATGATGAGTTCCTTTTCGAGGAGTTTCTGCACGGCGTAATCGCAGCTCACCCCGCGGATGGCTTCGATCTCTCCCTTGGTGACGGGTTGTTTATAAGCGATGATGGCCAGGGTTTCGAGTGAAGCGGCCGATAAGCGCTTCAGGAATTTTTCGCGGTTGAGCTGGGCCACCGTTTTGTGAAATTCCTTCTTGGTAAGGAATTGCCAGCCCCCGCCGCACTGGATCATTTCAAAAGGATAAAATTCAGCCCTGTATTTTTCGGTGATCCCTTCCAGCGCGGCTTCCGCCTGGTCGAGTGATATTTTATCCCCGGCTTCTTCCAGCGAACTGTTCACCAGTTCCGTGAGCTCAAGCGTGGTCAGGGGACGGTCGCTGGCGAAGATGAGCGCTTCTATATGCGGGATGATATCCTGGATGGTCATAGTTGTTGATTAAGTCAAATAGGTCATATTAGTCAAATGGGTCAAATGGGTCAAATGCAGCAGCAAGATAAATAACAGGCTGATATAGCTAAAAAGAGGTTATTCACAGTTCTTCATTATCGCTCCGGGTACCGATGGCTTTAATATAACCATACATCAAACGAAAATATACATCCAATTTTTGTGAAAGAATCGTAAAATCCCCTTCGGTAATAAGGTTCTTTGTTTTTGCCTTAAGCGTGGCGGTAAGCGTTTCCCGGGCAGAGCCCCTGCTGTAATAGCAAAAGTTTTTATTGTCCTTGTAGTGAAACCTGCCGTAACCTTCGCTGATATTAAATGCTATAGAGTCGGCTGCATTGGCAAATTGTACGCCGATTGTTTTTTTGGCAAAATAATCCCAGTCACCAACAATATTCCAGACAATATCCCCGATATCCATCGCCACTTTGTACACTTCGAGTTCTTCCAGTTTTAATCCTTTTTTCATCCTGTAAACCTGCACTATTCGTTCCGGATAAAAAGGGGGTTTTTCCCACTATTACCGTTTTTTTCCCGGCTATTTCCAGAAATCCCTCACCAAAAACGCATTTAACCTCATATGACCCATCTGACCTATCTGACTCATATGACCCATATGACCTATCTGACCTATCTGACCCCTATGACCTATCTGACTCATATGACTCATATGACCTATCTGACTCATATAACCCATATGACCTATCTGACTCATATGACCCATATGACCTATCTGACTGCTATTACCCCTGCAACGCCGCCGCCCCACTCACGATCTCCGTAAGTTCGGTGGTGATCGCGGCCTGGCGGGCCCGGTTATAGGAAATCTTCAGGGCGCGCAGC
>CAYNSL010000143.1:0-7245 GCA_964399755.1 uncultured Chitinophaga sp.
GGGGGACAACTGCATTCCCGTTCGGGATGATTATAGAAACCGCAGGGGCAGGGGTTCATCGAGGCGATGAGCATAAAGGAAGCCGGGAAGTCTACCGCCACTTTTGCCCGTGAAATGGTTACCCTTCTTTCTTCCATCGGCTGCCGCATCACTTCCAGCACGGTCCGTTTGAACTCGGGCAGCTCATCCAGGAACAATACGCCGTTATGCGCCAGCGAAATTTCTCCCGGCTGCGGAATGCCGCCCCCGCCCACCAGCGCTACATCGGAAATAGTATGGTGCGGAGAGCGGAAGGGTCTTCGTGATACCAGGGTCGCGTTTTCGGGAAGCTTCCCCGCCACCGAATGGATCTTCGTGGTCTCCAGCGCTTCCTGCAGCGAAAGCGGGGGAAGGATGGTGGGTAGTCTTTTCGCGAGCATGGTCTTGCCCGCGCCCGGCGGACCGATTAAAATGGCGTTATGCCCGCCCGCCGCGGCGATCTCAAGCGCCCTTTTGATATTTTCCTGTCCCTTTACCTCGGCGAAATCGATTTCAAAATCGTACTGCGACTGAAAAAATTCTTCGCGTGTATTGATCTGTACCGGCTCGAGTCCCTGTTCGCCATTGCTGAAAAAACTGATGACCTCATTGATATGGCAAATTCCATACACATTCAGGCTGTTCACCATCCCGGCCTCGCGCGCATTCACCCGGGGAACGATCAGGCCTTTGAACCCCTCTTTCCGCGCCTGGATGGCGATCGGCAGAGCCCCCTTGATCGGGCGCACTTCCCCGTCGAGCGACAATTCACCCATGATCACGTACTGCGACAGGGCCTCGCCGTTTTTAAGTTGATTGGATGCGCCCAGTATGCCCATCGCGATGGGAAGATCGAAGGCCGTCCCGCTTTTTTTGATATCCGCCGGGGCGAGGTTCACCACAGTCTTGGTACGCGGCATATCATACTGGTTCGTCTTGAAAGTGCTTTCGATCCGCTGCATGCTTTCCTTCACGGCATTGTCCGGTAATCCCACGATCATGGAATCCTTGCCGGTATGCATCCAGTTCACTTCGATCGTGATCGTGATCGCCTCCACGCCATATACGGCACTGCCGAAAGTCTTTACCAGCATGAAATGAAGGTAGAGAAAAGGGAGGGGTGGGGGAATACCGGAAAGTGGTATTTACGGGGGAATGTTAAATGGTAAATTTTAAATGTTGAATAAGTCAGGCTGGTCAAATAAGTCAAATAAGTCAAATAAGTCATATAGGTCACATTCGTTCCATTTGTTAAAACTGCTCATCACGACATGCATTTGACCGATATGACTGATCTGACTGATCTGACTGATATGACTGATATGACTGATCTGACTTTTCATTCATCTTTCTTCAACTTGTATGAATCATATGGCGCCACTTCATTGGTGATAGTAAGGGAATCTTTATAAACCCGGCTCAGGTTGAAGCGCCAGGTTACGCTTCGTTTGTTTTTCTGGATGACGGCGTCCATCCGGAGCTTGCCCGTCTCGATTTTCCAGCTGCCGATGGCCTTATCACCCGAGGGCATGGTGATAACGGCCTGCCCGCCGGCCTGGAAATTGAACAGCGCCCCGTTCTGGGCTTTCCAGGCGCCCTGGATATACAGCGGGTTAAGGTTGGTGAGGAATTCGTATCCTTCGGGATCGGTTTTCTGGTCAGACCGCCCGCTGCTGTCGAGCACGGTCTGTTCGAGAATATAAAGCAGGGAATCTGCGGTGTGAAAACGCTGCGGTTGCAGCTGCACCATCAGGAAATCGTTCAGGTTAAATGACTCGGCATAGCGTTGGTTCAGGATCCTTGCGATCTCCTCGATATCATTGACCGACCGTTCATAGGCTCCCTTGGCATAAATATTCCACCGCATTTCTTCGGCCAGGTAGGCTTCCAGTTTTTGCCGGTCGGTGCCCTTGCCCTGTTGGATCTTCAGTACATTATTAAAATATTCCTCCGCTTTTTGAAGGGCGGTCTTTTCATTCTCCAGCCGCCGGTTGAAAGCTTTGACAAGATCTTTGTCATATCCTTTGGTACCGGCAAGGTCGGTAAGGTCTTTGGTGAATTTGGCGGATTCGTTTCTCATGCCCTGGATATAACCGTCGTTTCCCGTAACCCCGATGGATGATTTTTCCAGTGATAGCATATTGCGGGTATATGCGTTTTCATAGGCGAGGTAGGATTTCCAGGCGTTCACAGTGGCTTCACGTACCGATTTGAAATCGCCGCCGGAACCGGAGCGGTTTTGATACACTGTCAGGTAATAGATGAGCGTGGAAGAGATAACGGTGACGATCGCCCCGATAATGATGTTCTTGGTCTGGTTGCTCCCGGATTTTACATGCGCAGCTGCGGGCGGCGGAGTATAGGCAGGCGGCGGCACCGACTTGTTATTTCCTTCCGGTGTCCGCGAGGACGGCATGTCGGATGGATGACCGGGGATCCGTGGATTATCGGGCATGACCAGTGATGGTTTTCTCTAAATTACTGATTTCCGGGGAACAGGGGGATGAGTTTACCTGAAGTGTTTTGAAGCCACGGTGGACACGGAGATTAAATTCAGAGAATTCTTTATGTCTTTGAATTACCTGTTTTTCCGCCATTTAAAGATTCATTTAATTATTCTTCGTAAATGTACACAGAGGTTCGATGATGCAAATCTCACGCCTTACGATCAATAAGTATTTCCAGGAACATAAGGCGGCTGCCGGCTATCACACTTAACCACAAACTACAAACCGTTAAACCTGCCTGACCTAAAACTTAACACTCAAAACTTAACACTTAACACCCGTCATATCGAAAGTTCAATGCAGCGCTTCTCACGCCTTACGATCTATGCGTATTTCCAGGAACTTTAAGCGGCTGCCTGCTACCACGCTTAACTATAAACCATAAACTACAAACGGTAAAAAACGCCTTATTAAACATCTAACATTTAGCATTTAAAATTCAAACCTGCCATCCTCTCCCGGGCTGAATCGATATCAATGCAACTCCTCAACCGTTCCCTCAAACAACAATGAAGTATTGGGGTCGGCCAGGACTTGTACCGGTTTTTCCTTTACCGGGAAATTAAAAGTCTCCGTTTTTTTGCTGATGAGGAGTTTTTCGGTTGTAGTGTTCCCGAAGGCGATCTCAAGCGGGAAGCGGAATGGATCGTTCTGTAGCTGCTCCACCGTTACGGAAATGCTATGCTTCACAGCGTCGTATTTCCAGCCGATCTTTAACCGGGGATTGACGCCCCTGTATAACCATTGATCAAAGAACACCGAGAGGTCTTTCCCCGATATATTTTCAAATATTTTTTGCAGGTCCCGTGTATCGGCATTTTTCCCCGCATAGGCTTCGTAATAGGCGCGTACGGATTTCCGGAACACGGAATCCCCCAGTTCCCGGCGCAACATATGCAATATCCATCCGCCTTTCTGGTAACTGTTTTCGTTCAGCAGCTGCATGTAATCGGTGGTATTGTCTACAACGGGTCTATGACTGGTATTGACAAACCCGATCACGTCACCGCGGTCCTTCCGCATCCGCGTATTCAGGCTGTCGGTGCCGTACCTGGATTCAAGATAGACATGCGTGAGGTAAGTGGCGAAGCCCTCGCTGAGCCAGAGATGGGCGAAACTTTTTTCCGTCGCCGTATTGCCAAACCACTGGTGCACGATCTCATGGCAGAGCAAACTTTCCTGCTGCCGTAAACCGTTGACCGAATTTTCAAAATAAAAGATCGCGCTGGCGTTTTCCATGCCCCCGAAAATGGTTTTCGACTGCACATTGGCCAGTTTCCGGTAAGGGTAGGGGCCGATATAATCCGAGAGGTATTCAAGAATCTCACGGGCCTGCGCGTAATCATAAAAACCCTCCGTTTTGTTTTCGGGAAATACCCAGCTGGTAACGGGAATACATCCATTCACACGACCGGCATCTCCCACCGCAAATGCGGCCACCCCGATCACCATGACCTTGGTGGGAATGGGCATCTCTTCTTTCCAATGGGTTAGTTTTTTATTTCCGGGCAGGTTGGTTTCTTCAGTCTGAATACCGTTGGATACCACCTGGTAATGCGCCGGTGCCGTAACGATAAATTCCACCGAAGCCTTATCGGCCGGGTCATCCGCGCAGGGGATCCAGTGATGCGCCCGGTTGGGCCAGTTGTCGGAAAAAAAAGTGCGTTGCCCGAATTTGTTCTTTGAAATAATCAGCCCGTCAGCAGGGATACCGGCATAGCTGATCACAAAGCTGGCGGTATCGCCCGCCTTCCCCGGTTTGAGCAGGAAGATGCGGAGCTGATCTCCCTGCTGGGCATGACCCCTGACAATGCTGCCGGTAACCAGCGATGTTTTCATTCCTTTTCCCGTCGCATTGATACCGGTAAGGTCGAGGCTCAGTTCAGGGCAATCCTGCAGGTATCGCAGCTGCACGGTAGCCACCCCCTTCAAAGTATCATTTTCGTCATTCAGCAAGATGGCATATGTGTAATGGAGGACGTCAATTTTCGGTTGCGCGTTAACGGTAGTTACCGTCAGGAGACATACCAGCAGGATAGCGGCACACCTGACAGTGAAATATTTGCCGGGAAGGCGGGAAGCCGGTAAGGGAAAAACGAAAACTGGTTTATTTTTTCCTTTTACCCCCGAAAATGATTTGTAAATGCCGGACAGGAATACATATACATTTTTCATAGCGTCGAACAATTATTCATTTATACCGGGTGGTTCCGGGATGAAAATACTGCCAGGAATGCCAGAACTCCTGCGAGGCCTGCACCGGGCTGAGTCTTTCACCCTTTAAAGCGCCGTCGGTACAAAGACCGTCCAGGTTCCAGGCTGACCGGGTAGCGGCATCCCGCAACCCCGCGCTGTCGGTTTCAAAACTAAGCACCTGGTCCTTTACAGACCGGTTCCATACATGAAAGGATGCATTATCGGGTTCTACGGTCAGCAGAACGGATAATCCCCCCAGTGTATCGCTGATGATCCTTTTTGAGAGGAGATCGTTCCAGTCGTAGGCCCTCGAGATATTATTATGGGCGATGCCAATCACCCAGGATTTAAATTGCCAGGAGCCACTGTCTCTTTTTTCAAGTCCGCTCCGGATAGTGCCGATATCAAATCCTTCGAGCCCTTTGTATTTTTTTATGAACGCGGGATCAGGCTGCATCACCAGCGATTGGGGGTGCGCGCGCAGCCAGGCGCCCAGCCGCATTTGTTCTGAAGGTAACTCGGCCAGCTGGGTTCCTTTTTTCGGTCCCGTTACGGCTTTGCCCGTGGCCTGCCGCCACCAGCTTCGGGTAGATTTATCCTCAAACATCGCGTTGAAATGATCCATACCCACGAGGCGGAAACTTTCTTTTTTACCGTTTACCAGGGGACTGAACACGCGGCCGGTACGGCAAACCGTGCAATAGGTCACGATCACCGGCATTCCGCCGATAGTATCCTGCACCTGGTGGTGATAACCGATCAGTTCGATGGGGTAGGCTTTTGATTCATTGTTGATGGTAACGCCCAGCACCAGTTTTTCTGCGCCGACACGATTGGCTTCACTGTTCACCATTATTTTGTTCTTGGGCTGGTAAAACATTTTATCGGCCAGGAATTTGAAATTGACCAGGTAAAAAATACCGCCGTATAACAGGAGGCCGGATATGAACAGTCCCTTCTTCCAGTATTTCCAGTAACGGAACTGCCGCCATGCGGCGTAAGCCACCATGACCAGGGCGATGAGGCGGATAAAGAAAATATACTTGTTGAGAAAATAGGCGATGAGGATGGTTTCGCTGCGCTGGCTGCCGGGAAAGGGCATGATAAAATAGACCCGCAGGATCTCTGCGGCGAAGAGGATGATCAGCCCGGCCGGTAACAGTAAACGGTTCATGCCTTATTCAATTCCTGAATTTACAATTTCTCCAGCATCTCCACGACTTTCTCTCTTTTCAGGATCACGAACCCGATCCGGTCGTTGCTGATGCCTTCCCTGAGCTGGTAACTGAATTCCAGCTGCTCATCCTTTACATTGGTCTCGAAATACCGGAAGGATATATTGGGGAATTCTTTCAGTTCTTCCCCGATTTCGTACAGGTGAGTGGAGAGAATAAACAGCGAATTGGGGATGCGGATCAGTCCGCGGATCACGGTCAGCGAACATTTCATCGCGTCCTGCACGTTGGTGCCCTTGAAAAGCTCGTCGATCAGCACCAGCCATTTTTTCCCGTCATTGATCTTCTGCACCGTGTTCTTAACCCGCTGCACTTCATTGAAGAAATAACTTTCGCCTTTGGCGATATTATCCTCCACGTTGATATTGCTGAGCAAACCGTCGAACAGGGTGAGCCGCATGTTTTCGGCGGGCACGCCCATCCCGATATGCGCCAGAAAGACCGCCGAACCCACGGCCTTGATCAATGTGCTCTTGCCGGCCATATTGGCGCCGGTGAGAAAGAGGAAATTATGTTCGGGGTTCATCTGCAGATCGTATGCCACCGGTTTGGGCAATAAAAGGTGATATAATCCTTTTGCGTCCACCAGCGGTTTTTCCTGTTCGATGAATTCCGGGAAACTGAGCCCGTAAGTTTTGACGGCCACGGCCATCGAATACCAGGCATCGAGGCGGCTGTAAATATCCACCAGTTCCAGCGTGGGGATCTTGTAACGGTTTCGGAGATGGTAACCGAAATAAAGGACCTGGCGGGAGGAAAATTTATCGCCCGCTTCGGTCAGCGATAGTTTTTGCAGCGGCGGTTCCTTTAGCAGGCCGCCGATCCGGTCGATATAAACGCGGATGCTGAGCGGAAGCTCCACTTCTTCCAGCAGTTCGGCGATCTTGCGGATGCCGCGGTAGAAATCGGCGAAATGGCCAACCGAATATTTCACCATCGAATAATCCTCGCTGTGCAGCCATTTGTACAGCATATTGTTGAAAGAGGCCGGCGCTTCACTGATCGGATCGAGCGCGTAGTCGAGAAATTTTTCCATGACCAGGATGGTGCCGTTGCTGATATCCGTGGGCCAGTCCCGCACATGCTCCATGAATGTGCGGATCACCCGTTGCGTTCCCCTGATCTTTTTCAGGTCATCGTGCGGTTCGGTGAAAAAACGCCGCAACCATTCCCTTCCTCCCACC
The DNA here is from genome assembly GCA_964399755.1 of uncultured Chitinophaga sp. Lineage (GTDB taxonomy): Bacteria > Bacteroidota > Bacteroidia > Chitinophagales > Chitinophagaceae > JJ008. Next base: position 7,141 of record CAYNSL010000143.1, read on the forward strand.
GTGCGCGTAAAATTCAGTTTATGGAAAATAGAAAACTCCTCCTCCGCGTGGAAGATTGAGATGTCGTTAAAGGATTGCTTGTCTATTTGCATGGGAAAACTGTCA
>CAYNSL010000144.1:0-7161 GCA_964399755.1 uncultured Chitinophaga sp.
TAATTGCTCAATTCCTGCATTGCGTCATTGAGCCATTGAGTCATTGAGCCATTGAATAATTAAACCCTCGGTTTCCACGGAATTTCTTTCGCCTTCAGCCGGCTGGCGGTATAGCGGGCCAGCACGAAGAGGTAATCGCTGAGGCGGTTGAGGTATTTGATCACCAGCGGCTCCACGTACATACTGTGTTCCTGCAATCCCACGCAAAGCCTTTCGCTGCGGCGGCATACACAGCGAGCCACGTGCAGGGAGGAAACCGTCACATGTCCGCCGGGTAGGATAAAGGATTTCATCGGGGGAATCTTTTCGTTCATCGCGTCCATTTCCTTTTCCAGTCTTTCGATATCTTCTTCCCGCAGGTCGGGAATTTTAAGTTTGGGTTCTTTGTCGGGATCGCAGGCCAGCGAAGACCCAATCGTGAAGAGGCGGTCCTGCACTTCTTTCAGCATTTTCCTGGAATGCTTCTGTGTAAGCTGGTCGGCTACCAGCCCGATCCAGGAATTCAGTTCATCCACCGTGCCATAGGCATCGATCCGCAAATGCGCCTTGGATACTTTGGTGCCGCCGATCAGCGAGGTCATTCCCGCGTCACCTGTTTTGGTATAAATTTTCATTGACATAGCGAAAGATTATTGGTGAACGGTGACCTTTTCATTTTTCCGGTCGCTTTCCACGATGCCGTCGCGCAGGCGGATCACCCGCCGGGCGTGATTGGCGATATCTTCTTCATGGGTAACCACCACGATAGTGTTCCCGTTCTTATAGATACGATCAAAGATCCCCATGATCTCGTAGGAAGTTTTGGTGTCGAGGTTTCCCGTGGGTTCATCGGCAAGGATGATCGAGGGGTTGTTGACAAGAGCTCTCGCGATGGCCACCCGCTGGCACTGGCCGCCGGAGAGCTCGTTGGGTTTGTGGTGGCTCCGGTCGGTGAGGTTGACCATCTCCAGCACCTGCTTCGCCTTTTCAGTACGCTGTTTTCTGCCCACGCCGGCATAGACAAGGGGGAGCGCCACATTTTCGAGGGCGGTGAGGCGGGGCAGGAGGTTAAACTGCTGGAACACGAAACCGATTTCCTTGTTACGGATCTCCGCCAGTTCGTTATCCTTCATTTCACTGACGTCATTTTCATTCAGGATATACCGGCCGCCGGAGGGGGTGTCGAGGCAGCCGATAATATTCATCAGGGTGCTTTTGCCGGAACCCGAAGGGCCCATCAGCGCCACATATTCATTGCGGAAAATATCCATCGAAATGCCTTTCAGCACCTGCAGTTCATTCCGGCCCATGAAATAACTCTTGGTGATATTTTCAAGATGGATGACTGGGGTCATGGGGTTTGCAGGTTGCGGGCCGGAGGTCACTAAATGCCAGAGGCGAATAGCGGGTAGCAGGCAGCGGCCGGCGTTGATTTATTTATTAATCACTTTGGGCACTTTAAAAAACTGTTCGTCATGAAGCGGCGCATTCCGCAGGGCTTCTTCACGCGGCACGGAGCCCTTTATTTCATCCCTTCGGAGTACATTCACTTCTTCGCTCATATGCAGTAAGGGCTGCACCCCGTCCAGGTTCAGTTCGTTGAGCTTTTCCACAAAACCGATCATCCGCTGCAGGTCGTTTTTGATCCCGTCTTTTTCCATTTCGCTGAATTCCAGTTGCGAAAGCCGGGCCAGTTTTTCGATCAGCGCATCATTCACTTCCATGCCGCAAAGATAGTTGATTGAGGGGAGTTGCTTCCCCGGTGTCTTTTATCCACGCCTTCCCCGGGCATCCGGTATCCAGCATCAACCATCCTGAATATTTAAACGACCTTTTCATATCACGAATGTCTCCTGAGTCCCGACTAACGACTCAAGACTAATTTACTATCTTCGCCGCCCATGGGAAATCAGAAAAAAATCGTCATGAGCGGCATCCGGCCCACGGGTTTCCTGCACCTGGGCAGTTATTTCGGCGCCATAAAGAACTATCTCAGCATGCAGGAGGAATATGATTGTTATTTCATGCTGGCCGATCTGCATTCCCTGACCACGCATCCCGATACCCGGGATTTAAAACCAAATGTAACCCGGGTGATGGCCGAACATATCGCCTGCGGACTCGATCCCGAAAAAGTGGCGCTGTATTGCCAGAGTCATATTCGCGAAACATCCGAACTCTATCTCTACCTGAACATGCTGGCGTATAAAGGCGAGCTGGAAAAAACAACCACATTCAAGGATAAGGTGCGGCAGCATCCCGACAATGTCAACGCGGGATTGCTGACCTATCCCGTGTTGCAAACGGCCGATATCCTTTTGCACCGGGCCACGCTGGTACCGGTGGGCAAGGACCAGGAACAGCACCTCGAAATGGCGCGGAATTTCGCGAATCGTTTCAATCACCGTTACGGAGATGTTTTTCCCGAGCCTTCGGCTTTTAATTTCGGGAAAGAACTGGTGAAAGTGCCCGGCCTCGACGGGTCGGGTAAAATGAGCAAGAGCGAAAACCAGAATGCCACGCTGTATTTATCGGATGACGACGAACTCATCCGCAAAAAAGTGATGAAGGCCAAAACCGACAGCGGTCCCACCCTTCCGCATTCGCCAAAACCCGATTATATCGAAAATATTTTCCTCCTGATGAAGCTGGTAAGCCCCGCGGGAATGGCCGAACAGTACGAAGCCGCCTATAATGACTGTTCGATCCGGTACGGCGATATGAAAAAGCAGCTGGCGGAAGACATGGTGAATTTTATCCGCCCGATCCGGGAAAAAGCCGAAGCGATCTGCCAGGATACGGCTTACCTGAAGCGGGTGATGGAAGCCGGCGCCGAAAAAGCCCGGAAAAGCGCCGTCGCCACCATGGCGCTGGTGCGGGAGGCCATCGGGCTGAATTATTTCGGGGGTTGAAACGGGGCGGGAACTAAATTTTTTCCTTTAGCAGAATTCGATACTTTTATCGCCGCATGTAATTTTCATTATTAAATTATTTTTCGGGGACGGGGTATGGCAAAATCAAAAAAACCCAAGCACATCGCGGTGGCCGGGAATATCGGGGCCGGCAAGACAACACTCACGGAAATGCTGAGCAAGCATTACAAGTGGATCCCCAATTTCGAGGACGTGGACCACAATCCCTACCTGATGGATTTTTACGAGGACATGCCCCGCTGGAGTTTTAACCTGCAGATCTTTTTCCTCAACAGCCGCCTCCGCCAGCTGGTGGAGATACAAAAAGGAACGGAAACGGTGATCCAGGACCGCACCATTTACGAGGACGCGAATATTTTCGCGCCCAACCTGCACGAAATGGGTTTGATGAGCAAAAGGGATTTCGACAACTATTTTCATTTCTTCCAGACCCTTAAAACCCTGGTGCAACCACCCGACCTGCTGATCTACCTGCAGGCGTCGGTGCCCACGCTGGTTGGACAGATCCAGAAAAGGGGCCGCGAATACGAGGAAAATATCCGGCTCGACTATCTCAAAAAGCTCAACGAATACTACAATAAGTGGATCAGCGAATACAAGGAAGGGAAACTGCTGGTGATCGACGTGGATAAAAATAAATTCGCCGAAAAGGATGAGGATTTCGGCGAGATCATCCGCAAAGTGGACGCGGAGCTTTACGGGTTATTCTGATACCCGGCATAGTCTTTATATTCTTCGAGCATTTTCGCGATCTTTTTCAGCCATTCCGACTGCATTTCTCTGTTGATGCTGTGATTGGTCTCGCGGTCGTAGTCATCCTGCATCTTTTTTTTCCCGGCCAGCACCTCATCGTAAATTTTTTTCAGGTCCCGCTCATAGCTGCGTTTGTCGAAACGGTATTCCCGCATTTTTTTGTTCAACTGGCGGGCAAAGACTTCGGCGATATCGAAATGTCCCTGTTCATGGCTCAGGATATAAGGGGTTTTATAAAGTCCCCAGGAACGGGTTTTCGAAAACTTCGACTCGATGGCATAACTGAATTCCCGGCTCGTGATATTATAGGAAATGGTAAGGTAAGTTGTGGTGGAAGCGGCCGCGTCGCTGCCGGGAGCGGGGGCGGCTTTGTAATCATCCCAGGTCAGTTTGCGCGCGGGGCTCCAGTCGATCAGTTCTTCTGTTTCACCCGCGGGGCGGTCGGCCTGCGCAGCCGAAAAGAATACGGTGCCTGCCGCGGCGGCGGCCAACAGGAATAATTTCTTTTTGAATTTCATGACCAGCTATCAACGCAAGGTCGCGATAAAAATTTCAAAGGTTGCCGGGACTCGCGTTAAATAAAAATAAAACCCCGGCGGGGGCCGGGGTCGGGAATGCGATATTCAGTTATTAAATGACAGGAGCGGCTCCCAGCACTTCTTCAGATACGCCGTCGGCGTATTTCTCGAAATTCTTCCGGAACAGCCCGGCCAGGTATTTCGCTTTCTCGTCGTAAGCCTGTTTGTCTTCCCAGGTATTGCGGGGATGCAGCACTTCGGCGGGCACCCCGGGGCATTCGGTAGGAATGGCAAACCCGAATACGGGATCTTTGTCATACTTCACATTATCCAGGCTGCCTTCCAGCGCAGCCGTGATCATCGCCCTTGTATAATTCAGTTTCATGCGGTGGCCGGTGCCATAGGGACCGCCGGTCCAGCCGGTATTGACCATCCAGACATGCACATCGTGTTTATGCATTTTTTCACCCAGCATCATGGCATATTTGCCGGGATGCAGGGGAAGGAAGGGCGCTCCGAGGCAGGCGCTGAAGGTGGGTTTGGGTTCCGTCACACCCGTTTCGGTACCCGCCACCTTGGCCGTATATCCCGAGATGAACTGGTACATGGCCTGGCCCGGCGTAAGTTTGGAGATCGGGGGCAAGATCCCGAACGCATCACAGGTGAGGAAGAAAATATTCTTAGGTATACCGCCGATAGAAGGTTCCTGGGCATTACTGATAAAATGCAGGGGATAGGAAACCCTTGTGTTCTCCGTGATGGAAGCGTCGTCGAAATTGATCTTATTGGTACCCGGGTAAAAAGTAACGTTTTCCACCAGGGCTCCCGGCCGGATGGCATGATAGATCTCGGGTTCTTTTTCTTCGGTGAGGTGGATGGTCTTGGCATAACAGCCTCCCTCAAAATTGAAAATATTATCGGAGGTCCAGGCATGCTCATCATCCCCGATCAGTTTGCGGTTGGGATCCGCGCTGAGGGTGGTCTTGCCCGTGCCGCTGAGGCCGAAGAAGATCGCCGTATCGCCATCCCGGCCCATATTGGCGCTGCAGTGCATGCTCAGTACATTCTTTTCATGGGGCAGGATATAGTTGAGGATGGTGAAGATCCCTTTCTTGGTTTCACCGGTATAGCCGGTTCCGGCGATCAGGATCAGTTTGTGTTTGAAAGAAACCACCGCCGCGTTGTGCTGCCGGGTACCGCATTCTTTCGGGTCCAGTTTCAAACCGGGCACCGATATCACCTGCCATTCGGGTTCAAAATTTTCAAGCTCCTCTTCGGTGGGCCGCAGGAACATGTTATAGGCAAAAAGATTGTTCCAGGGTTTTTCATTGATGCAGCGCACCTGCAGACGGTAACGGGGATCAGCGCACGCATAACAATCCCGGATCCATATTTCAGGGATTTTATCGAGGTATTCAATTACTTTTTTATAAATGATGTCAAAATATCCCGGCTCAATGGGAATATTGAATTCGTTCCAGTGCACCGAGTCCGCAGTCGTCTCATCTTTTACCGTGAACTTATCCTTTGGCGATCGGCCGGTAAATTCGCCCGTTCGGATCACCAGGGCGCCGGTATCGTTGAGCACCCCTTCCCCGATCCGCAGGGTATCCTGCACCAATTCTTCGGGGGTTGACTGATAATGAATGGATTCTGTATTTTTTAACCCGAGACGCAAGAGGCTTTTCTTAGGCAGGAAAACTACAGGTGCTGACATAAAGCAATCGTAATTTGTTGAAGGCACAAAGGTAAGTGACAAAGACTTTCCCGCACAAACAAGTGTTAGTGCTACACATTAAAGGGATGCTAAAATTTTATGGGCTGACCTTGATAATATTTAGCCCCCGGATTTCCTGTTATACAGGTTTAAAAAACCGGGAAATATCATTGAAATCCATTCAAAGAAAAACGGTTTTCCCCGAAATGTGATAAACGTCGTTTGGCCGACTGGTTTGCGCATTATCTTTAGCAGCCTGATTTTACCATTAAACCCCCTTTCATGAAATATTTACCCCTCAATCCTGCCTTGTTTTCTGAGAACCGGGAACGGTTCATCAGCCGGATGCAGAAAAATTCGATCGCCATCTTTGTCAGCAACGACGAAGTGCCCAGCAACGGCGACGCGCTTTACCGATATAAACAAAACAGCGATGTTTTCTGGCTCAGCGGGATCGAACAGGAAGACAGCATGGTGATCCTGTTTCCCGACAATCCTGATCCCAAATACCGGGAAGTGCTGGTGCTCGTGCGTCCCAATGAACTCAAGGAAAAATGGGATGGCAAACGACTGCGCGTAAACGAAGCGCAGGCCATCAGCGGAATGAAAACCATTGTCTGGCTCGACAGCCTCGACGGCTTACTGCAGCCATGGATACACCTGGCCGACCATATTTACCTCGACAGCAATGAAAACGACCGGAAGGCCAGCCTGGTCCGCACCCGGGAATACCGTTTTATCGATGAAATGAAAAGCCGGTACCCGCTGCATCATTACCTGCGCGCCGCGAAGATCATGAAAGAACTGCGGGGCATTAAAACGGCCCTGGAAGTGGAAGTGCTGCAAAAAGCCATTGATATCACCGAAAATACGTTCCGGCGACTGCTGAAATTCATCCGGCCCGGCGTGATGGAATACGAGATCGAAGCCGAGATCCTGCATTCATTCCTGAGCCAGCGCGCGACGGGGGAAGCATACGGAAGCATTATTGCCAGCGGCGACCGCGCCCGGACGCTGCATTACGTCAGCAATAATGCGGAATGCAGGGACGGCGAACTGATCCTGATGGATTTCGGCGCCGAATACGGGAATTATTGCGCCGACCTGACCAGGACGGTGCCGGTGAACGGGAAATTCACCCGCCGGCAACGCACGGTATACAACGCCTGCCTGCACCTGCACGATTATGCGAAAAGCCTGCTGAAACCCGGTATCACGATCGTTGATTATACGGATAAAGTGGGTGAAGAAGCCACGCAGC
>CAYNSL010000145.1:0-6918 GCA_964399755.1 uncultured Chitinophaga sp.
TGAAAGTGGAAACGCAGGAAGGGGCGGGTACCGCATTTATTATATTATTGCCTTTTGCTTAAATTACAGGATGCGTGCAGTTGTCATATTACTGTTTGCCGGGCTCGCCGGTATGCTCCGCCTCCACGCGCAGGATCCGGTGATCAGCATTAATCCAGGGCAGTTCAACCGGATCAATGAAATCCTGATCAGCGAAATGGACGGCTGGCAATTCATGCCGGGTCATGATACCGCCCGGGCGGGGAATCATGTCAGTACGGATGGCTGGAGAAGGATGAAGCTGACAGACCTTTCCCCGGAAATGGCGGATAAGGACGGCAGGCTGGAGGGATGGCTCCGCTTTCAGTTCACACTTGATCCCTCCTTCAGCGAAATACCGCTTGGTTTGCGCTATTCGGGCTGGGCGGCCCTTGATGTTTACCTCGACGGGATCCTTTTTCAATCTTACGGGAGCACGGGTCTTCAAAACAAACCCTTCCGGGAATACAATCCCTCGAACAGGTTACCGGCAAAATTGTCATTAACTACCGGCGTTACGCATACCCTTACCCTGCACCTGGTGGATTATGTTTCCCCCTTTCTCCCGCACCGTTTGAAATCGGCCAATCCCGGCCTGGATCATTTTATCCGGTTTACCGGACCTGATTATTACCGGCGTTTCGTCAAACACCTGGTGGATTGGCCGGTGTTCAGCACGCTTTGGATCTCTGTTTGCACCATACTCTCTTTATTATTCTGGTTACTGGCATTCCTGAACCGGCGTGAGCATAACCTGTTCTGGTTTGCCATTTGTTCCACCCTGTTCACCGCCATTTATATTTTTAAAACCCTGTCTGAAAACAGTAATATTAATTATACTTCGTACAGGATCTACCTCTACGGATTTTCCTTATTTGCGGTCCTTTCCAGCAGCGTAACGGTGATCATCGTTGCAAAAATTTTTAAGAACAAAGTGTCGGCCTGGCTGAAATTATTCCTGGTCGCTTACCTGGGGCTGGCGATCATCGGTTCCCTATTGCAAAGCTGGCTCATATCGGGTTTCGGAACCCTTTTGCCTTTGCTGATATATGCCTGGTATATCCTTTCTTCCTGGAAATCCCTGCGCGGGGCGCAATGGGTGATTGTCGCCGGCTTACTGGTAAACCTTAGTCTCACTTTTTATTGGGTATGGCTGGTGATCAGCTACAAATCGGAATTCGTACCCAACAATATGATGATCCTTTCGGGGATGATCCTCTCTTTTCCCGTTGCCCTGATGGTGTATGTGGCCCTCCGGTTTAAAGAGATTATTGCCGACGTGCGTCTGCAGGCAGCGCAGGTACTGAAGCTGTCGGAAGAGAAGAAAGAACAGGCCGAAAAGCAGCAAAAGATCCTGGAAGAGGAAGTGGCGCGGCAAACTGTTGAACTCAGGACCTCGCTCGAAAACCTGAAAGCCGCCCAGTCACAGCTGGTGCAATCGGAGAAAATGGCCAGCCTGGGAGAACTGACCGCCGGAATCGCGCACGAGATTCAGAACCCGCTGAACTTCGTAAATAATTTTTCAGAACTGAACAGGGAACTGGCCGGGGAACTGAAGCAGGAATTAGCAACGGGCAATTGGCAATCGGCAAAAGAAATCGCGGATAATATTATTGCCAACGAAGAAAAGATCAATCATCACGGCAGGCGGGCAGATTCGATCGTGAAGGGCATGCTCCAGCATTCGCGCAGCAGCAGCGGTCAGAAAGAACCCACCGATATCAACGCCCTCTGCGACGAATACCTGCGGCTGGCCTATCATGGATTGAGGGCCAGGGATAAATCTTTTAATGCGGTGATGAAAACGGAATTTGATGAAAGTATCGGAACTGTCAGCGTCATCTCCCAGGATCTGGGCAGGGTTATCCTCAACCTGATCACTAATGCGTTTTACGCGGTTACTGAAAAAAAGAAACAACTCGGTGAAAAATTTGAACCGGTTGTTACCGTTAGTACCCGGAAAAAAGGGAACCGGGTGGAAATCCGGGTGGCGGATAACGGGATGGGCATTCCGAAAAAAATACTGGATAAAATTTTCCAGCCCTTCTTTACCACCAAACCGGCGGGTCAGGGAACCGGACTGGGCCTGTCGCTCAGTTATGATATTATTACAAAAGGACACGGGGGAGAAATAAAAGTGGAATCGACCGAGGGAGAAGGCACCCTGTTTACGCTAATACTGCCCGTATCATGAAAAAACAGATCCTGTATATCATCCTTATTTTTCAACCCTGCTTTTTACGGGCACAGGTGAAGATCGATAGCCTGGAAAGAGCATTTGCCGGGGCATCGAATGATCCTGACCGTTATATCGCCGTAAGAGGCCTTTATAATTATTATGAAGAAACCAACAGGGACTCTGCGCTGAAATATGCCGGAGAAGGAAGGAAACTGGCGGTTTCCAACAATAAAAAACTGGCCGAGATACTTTGCCTGGATAATTATGGCTACCAGCTTTCCGGGAAGGGATTATATGCCGAGTCGCTGAATGCCCTTACCCGGGCATTTCAGCTGGCCGAAGATAAAAAGACAGAAGAAAACACCGACTGGCCCTTATTTGTAAATGGCGCTACCGTGAACGGTAAAAAACTGATGCTATGCTACACGCATCATATTTACGCGATACTGATGTGGCAGACCCAGAACATAACACAGGAGATCTATCATTTTTCAGAGGCGCGGCGAATCGCGGGTGAACTGGGTTTCAAACCCCGCATGATGATGGCAGATATGAACCTGGGCAGAAGTTATATTGCCATTGATAAAATTGACACGGCATTGCTGTATGAGCTGGAAGCGGAAAAACTGGCCCTGGAGGCCTCTTTTAAAAAATATCTCGGCAATGTCTATGCCTATATGGGGGTCATTTATTCGAGGAAGGGAGAAGACCGGAAGGCGCTGCAGTATTTTCACTCCGCAATCCGGGTGGCCCTGCAGGAGGGAAACCTCTCTTCGCTCAGCAATAATAGTTACTTCGGGATGGCGCGATTTTATATTTCGAGGAATAATCCCGACTCCGCCCTGTATTATTCCCTGTTAAACCTGGAAACCTTTCTTTCGCTGGGAAATATCACAGGAGCGCAGGTGAACCTGGGAAGCATCTATGACAATATTTACCAGTCTTATGAATTGAAGGGGAACAGGGATAGCGCCTATCGCTATCAGGGTTTGGCCCTGCAGGTGAAAGACAGCTTGTATAAACTGCGCATAAAGAGCCTGGCGGATTTTCAGAATATCAATTTCCGCGAACAGCTGAAAATGCAGGAAATGGAGAGAGAAAAAGTGGAGTACCGGAATAAGGTCAGGATATGGTTCCTGCTCGGCGGTATTGCCGTTTTATTGCTGCTTGCCATTATTTTCTACCGCAATACCCGGCAGAAACTGAGGGCTAAACTCCGGATAGAAAAAGCGTATGCGGACCTGAAAGCTACCCAGGCACAATTGGTGCATGCCGAGAAAATGGCCAGCCTGGGCGAACTGACCGCCGGAATCGCCCATGAAATCCAGAACCCGCTGAACTTCGTGAATAATTTTTCAGAGCTGAACAGGGAACTGGCCGGGGAACTGAAGCAGGAATTAGCAACGGGCAATTGGCAATCGGCAAAAGAAATCGCGGATAATATTATTGCCAACGAAGAAAAGATCAATCATCACGGCAGGCGGGCAGATTCGATCGTGAAGGGCATGCTCCAGCATTCGCGCAGCAGCAGCGGTCAGAAAGAACCCACCGATATCAACGCCCTCTGCGACGAATACCTGCGGCTGGCCTATCATGGATTGAGGGCCAGGGATAAATCTTTTAATGCGGTGATGAAAACGGAATTTGATGAAAGTATCGGAACTGTCAGCGTCATCTCCCAGGATCTGGGCAGGGTTATCCTCAACCTGATCACTAATGCGTTTTACGCGGTTACTGAAAAAAAGAAACAACTCGGTGAAAAATTTGAACCGGTTGTTACCGTTAGTACCCGGAAAAAAGGGAACCGGGTGGAAATCCGGGTGGCGGATAACGGGATGGGCATTCCGAAAAAAATACTGGATAAAATCTTCCAGCCCTTTTTTACCACCAAACCCACGGGAGAGGGCACCGGCCTGGGCCTGAGCCTGAGTTATGATATCATCACCAAGGGCCACGGCGGGGAGCTGAAAGCGGATACCAAAGAAGGAGAATTTGCCGAGTTTATTATTATATTACCATCTTAAATTTACAAGCCACCATGAAAGTTTTAGTTGTTGACGATGAAAAGGATGTACAGGTCCTGTTCGAACAAAGATTCCGTAAAGAGATCCGGGAAAAGGAGATTCATTTCGTATTCGCCTTTTCCGGCGAAGAGGCCCTTCGTTACCTGCAGAACAGCGATTCGGAAGCCGTACTGATCCTTTCGGATATCAATATGCCGGGCATGAGCGGACTGGAACTGCTCCGCCATATTAAAGAGAAACACCATACGCCCCCGCCGGTAGTGATGATGATCACGGCGTACGGCGACGCAGAGAATTACAATACGGCAATGAAACTGGGCGCGGATGATTTTCTGACCAAGCCGGTCGACTTTACCACCTTAAAAGAAAAATTAAAAGCGATACACTAATGGCAAAAATTCTCGTTGTGGACGATGAAACGGACCTCGAAGCGCTGATCAAGCAGAAGTTTCGCCAGAAAATCCGGGAGCATCAGTATGAATTCATCTTTGCCATCAACGGCGTCAGGGCGCTGGAACAACTGCAGCTGCACCAGGACGTGGATATCGTACTGAGCGATATCAACATGCCCGAAATGGACGGGCTTACCCTGCTGAGCAGGCTCAACGAACAGAACACGCTGCTGAAAGCGGTGATCGTTTCGGCCTACGGCGATATGGAAAATATCCGCACGGCCATGAACCGCGGCGCCTTTGATTTCATCACCAAGCCGGTGAACTTCGAAGACCTCGAACTGACCATGGAGAAAACACTACGCTATGTGAAACAACTGCGGGAGACCATGCAGGCCATCAAGGAAAATAATATCCTCAAGATGTATGTGGACGAAACCGTGCTGAATTTTATGGGAAGCCGCGAGTTTGAGAATTCACTGATGGCCAATGAAACCGTGCAGGCCAGCGTGGCCTTTATCGATATCTGCAGTTTTACCACCATCAGCGAAAACGAATCCCCGGATACGGTGGTGAAGCTGCTGAACAAATATTTCGATGTGATGGTCAGGGAGATCATCGCGCAGGGCGGATTGGTGGACAAGTTCATCGGCGACGCCGTGATGGCCGTGTTCCGCGGCGACTATCACCTCGACCGGGCCATCGACGCCTGCCTGGCAGTGCGGAAAAAAATAGAAGCCCTCCCGAATGAATCCGGGAATATTTTCTTTTCCCCCAAAGTGTCCATCGGCATCAACAGCGGGGAGATGATCTCCGGCAATATCGGGTCGGCCACCCTGCGCCGGCTGGATTATACCGTGATCGGCGACGCCGTGAATACCGCCCAGCGCCTGCAATCGGCCGCGAAGGAAAACCAGATCATCATCAGCGAATCTTCATACGAAAAAGTAAAGGAATCCTTCAACTGCCAGCGGGTAGGTGAGGTAAGCTTAAAAAACAAAACCAACCCGGCCGTGATCTACGAAGTGCTGGACTGATCAGGCCATAACCATATGCAGTACCAGCAAGTATACGACTACCTGATGCCGCGGCTGGAAAAAGAGCTGCCGGCCTACCTCAGCTATCACAATGCCGATCATACGAAATACGTGGTGGCCCATGCCGAACAACTGGCCCTGGCGGAAAATGTATCGGGTGATGAACTGGTGCTGCTCAAAACCGCCGCGCTGTTTCATGACGCCGGCTTCCTGCAGCAATCGCACGGGCATGAAGCCATCTCCTGCATCATGGCGCGTGAATTTTTGCCTGACTATGGTTACGACAGCAACCAGGTGGAGCATATCTGCCGGATGATCATGGCCACGCAACTGCCCCAGAGCCCGCCCGACCACCTGGCCGAGATCCTCTGCGACGCCGACCTCTATTATATCGGGGAGAAAAACTATTTTCCCAATACCGAGAAAATGTTCCTCGAGTTCCGGCATGCCGGCGATGTGAAAACTGAAACCGAATGGCAGCTGCGGCAGGTGGAATTCCTGTCGACCCATCGTTATTTTACCCGCACGGCCCTCGCCAGGCTGGAAGGAAAGAAGGAAGCCATTTTAAAGGAATTAAACGCAAGACTGGATAAAAGTTTATCCGTAAGGACGGACAACAAAACTGCCGAATTCGTTCAGGATATTATTTTAACGCTGATCGGCGTTACCATTGCCGGCGTGGCCCTCAAACTTTTCCTGGTGCCCAACCAGTTCTTCGATGGCGGCGTGACCGGGATCTCCCTGCTGATCCACGAGATCTATCATTTCAACCTCGGCCTGGTGATACTGCTCCTCAACCTGCCCCTCATTATCGTCAGTTATTTCTCCATCGGCAAACGCTTTGCCTACCGCACCCTTGTTTGTGTCATACTATTAGGTATTTGCCTTTTGCTGATCCCGAATTACGCGCTGACGGCCGACAAATTGCTGATCTGCATATTCGGCGGCGCCTTCCTGGGCATCGGGGTGGGACTGATCATGCGCACGGGCGCCGCGCTGGACGGGATCGAAGTGCTGGCCGTATATACGCTGAAAAGAACTTCATTTACGATTACGGAAATCATACTCGGGATCAATATTATCATCTTCTCCATCGCGGCGTTCCGTTTTGGTATTGAAACGGCGCTTTATTCCGTCATTACCTACTTCACGGCTACCCGCTGTATCGATTACGTGGTGGAAGGATTGCAGGCCTATACGGGCGTGACGATCGTATCCGCCAAAAGCGAAGCGATCAAATACCAGCTGGTGAATAAACTGCACCGGGG
>CAYNSL010000146.1:0-2686 GCA_964399755.1 uncultured Chitinophaga sp.
TTTCGTGGCCAATTGTATTCTTTCGTGGCCAATCCTATGTTTTCGTGGCCTTTTATTACGACATTTGCCCCCGATTTCAAATGAAAGTCAAGATGAAGGTGTTTAAATTCGGCGGGGCCTCGGTCAACAGCGTGGAGCGCATCAAAAACCTCGCGGATATCCTCCGGCGTTACCCCCGCGAAAAGATCATGGTAGTGGTATCCGCCATGGGCAAAACCACCAATGCACTTGAAAAAGTGACTGATGCATTTTTCGCCGGCAAAAAAGAGGAGGCGCTCCAATTATTCGGACAGGTAAAACAACAGCACCTCAACACCGCCAAATACCTGCTGGTTACCCATTACAACGACTGTGAAAGCCGGCTGCGCGATTTTTTTACCGAAGCGGAATGGCTGCTCCACGACCGGCCGGTGCGCGATTACGATTATTACTACGACCAGGTGGTCTGCGTCGGGGAATTATTGTCTACCGCCATCATCAGCGCCTACCTTCATGAAACCGGGCTGCGGAATAAATGGCTGGATGTACGCGATATCTTCCGGACCGACGATGATTTCCGCGATGCGACGATCGACTGGGAATTTACGCGCAACAAAGTAAAGGAAGAAGTGGAACCCCTTTTCAGTGATGTTGACCTGCTGCTGACCCAGGGCTTTATCGGGGCCACAGATGAAAATGAAAGCACCACACTGGGTCGCGAAGGCAGTGATTACAGCGCAGCCGTTTTTTCAAATCTGCTCGACGCATCAGAACTGACCATCTGGAAAGACGTACCCAGCGTGATGAACGCCGACCCCAAACAATTCCCGCAGGCCCTGCCGATACCGGAACTGAATTACAATGAAGTGATCGAAATGGCTTATTACGGGGCCCAGGTCATCCATCCCAAAACCATCAAGCCCCTGCAGAATAAACAGATCCCGCTTTTTGTAAAATGTTTTCTCGATCCATCGCTGCCGGGTACGCTGATCCATAATAAACCCCTTCACGGACTACCTCCCATCATCGTATTAAAGGAAAACCAGGTAATGCTGGAAATGCGTTCCACCGATTTCTCTTTCGTAGGTGAACACGCGATCGGGTATTTGTACCGGCTCTTCGAACAAGAGCATATCCGGCCCAACCTCACCCAGAACGGGGCCATCAGTTTTGTATGCGTGCTGGACGATCGTCCCGAAAAAATAGAAAGACTGGCGCTCGAAGCTTCCGCTTTTTTCGACGTACAGCTCAGCCGCGGCTTGTCGTTGCTGACGATCCGGCATTACACAAAAGAAAGTTTTGAAAAAGAAGCAGGCGACAGGAAGGTGCTGCTGCGCCAGCAAACACCGGAAACGATCCAGGTATTGTTAGCGGGAAAATGATGCTTATTCAGCTGATCCCACGGTAACCGTCTGTACCATTTTCTTGGCTACGGGCTTGTCGTGCAGGATGGCGGGTTTCCAGTTACCCATTTTTTCGAGCTGGCTGATCAGTTCGTCGTGGAATTCATCCCCGTCTTTTACGCCTTTCAGTATTTTAAAATTCACGGGTACGCCATCGGCATCGATCACGAATTCCACCTGTACGAATGCTTTTTTCACGCCCCTGGGCAGGCTGGGCGCCAGGTCCTGTCCCAGTTTATCCAGGAATTTCATAAAGGCCTCGCCCCCGCCGGGGTACTGCGGCCACTGGGTTACCACATCGGCCAGCTGGCTAACGGTACGGGTGCGATGCTGTACCACCGCACGCTTCACCGGCGCTTTATCCTCCGCCGGGGTAACAGCCGTCTTTATTTTTTTGGGAGGAACATCATTGATGATGTACTGGCCCTTGTCGCCGATCATGACCACGGGGAGTTGCCTGTATTTTTCGAAATAATCATAGGCGTCTTCCATTTTTTCGGCGAATTTCTTCAGCACAGGATCATCTTTCGTCAGGTTTTCCAGGAATTTTACGCTTTTTTCCACATTGAACCTTACGGGGAAAATATGCACGGGAATAAAGTCCTGTCCCATGTCCTTGGCATGCGCCGCGAGGATATACAATTCATCGATCTGCTGGTCGGTAATGGGAATGCAGCCTACGGTAACGCAACTGCCATGGATATAGATCGCGCTGCCCGGCCGCAGTGAATCGCTCAGGATCTTATCGGAAGCGTTGGGATAATTAATACCGAGGGAGAGGTAATAATTGCTCTTCGGGTTGAACTCGTTGATATAATAAAAACCTTCCGGCACCTGGTAATCCCCCTCCATTCTTTTCGGGCCCAGGGTTCCGGCCAGCGCGCAGACCTTGTAGGTCTTGAAGAGTTTGAATGGCTCCTGCACCTCATTCTTTACCCATACTTCCAGCTGGCTGTCGTATTTAAAGGAGCGGATATAAATGTATTTGGCGGGCCAGCTCAGTTTTTTGGCCTCGAACTGTTTCTGCAGGGTATCTTCTTTCCTTTCCAATGCCTCGCTGGGCCGCGAAAAGGTTTTCTGGTAATCGATAAAAGAGAAGGAAGTGCCGCCCCGGGATACGGAGGGCTGAGCCGCGGCCGCGCCGGCCAGCAAAAGCGCTGCAAAGGATAAAAGGATGTTTCTCATCTTCGATTTCTGTTTAAGATGAACGGCGGGTAACGGATTCTAGTATCGGGAAATAGCTAAATGACTGATAAAGATAAGAAAAATACGAATATGCAATGGGCAATGGGCAAGGGGCAATG
>CAYNSL010000146.1:2786-6910 GCA_964399755.1 uncultured Chitinophaga sp.
GGGCAATGGGCAATGGACAATGGGCAATGGACAATGGGCAATGGACAATGGGAAAGCCATTTCCGGGTAAAGCATTAAGGATGTGCGGGGTCAGGATAAACTTTTAATGGCCCACCCGATAATACTATTGACTACAATAATACTTTCCATTTTGAGGGTAAACCCGACTCCTAACTCCGAACTCCGAACTCCAGACTCTCTACAAATTCCCCCTCGCCTCCTGTTCCCTTTCGATCGCTTCGAACAAGGCCTTGAAATTCCCTTTCCCGAAGCTTTTGGCGCCCTTGCGCTGGATGATCTCGAAGAAAAGCGTGGGTCTGTCTTCTACGGGCTTGGAAAACAGTTGCAGCAGGTAGCCTTCATCGTCGCGGTCTACCAGTATCCCCAGTTCTTTCAGGGGCTGCAGGTCTTCGTCGATATGACCGACACGGTCGAGCAGATCATCATAATAAGTTGAAGGCACCTGCAGGAATTCCACGCCGCGGCTCTTCAGGTCAGTCACCGTTTTTACAATATTGTCAGTGGCCATGGCCACGTGCTGCACTCCTTCCCCGTTATAGAACTCGAGGAATTCTTCCACCTGTGATTTCTTTTTGCCCTCGGCCGGTTCGTTGATCGGGAATTTCACATACCCGTTACCGCTGCTCATCACCTTGCTCATCAGCGCGGAATATTCAGTGGAAATATCTTTATCGTCGAAAGAAAGGATATTGCGGAATCCCATCACATCCTCGTAGAATTTCACCCAGGGGTTCATCTGGTTCCAGCCCACGTTGCCTACGCAATGGTCTACATATAACAAACCGGTATCGGCAGGTTTAAAATGGGGGTTCGACCAGTCCCTGTAGCCAGGGAGAAAAGCGCCATTATAATTTTTTCTTTCAATAAACAGGTGAATGGTCTCGCCATAGGCGTGGATCCCGCTCATCACCACTTCGCCGTCCTTATCGGTGAGGCGCTGCGGCTCCATAAAGCTTTTCGCGCCCCTTTTGGTGGTTTCTTCCCATGCTTTCGCGGCGTCGGGCACACGGAGCGATAAGGACCTGACACCGTCGCCGTGTTTATATATATGATCGGCGATAGGATTGCCGCTGCGGATCGGGGTGGTAAGCACGAAAGTCAGTTTATGTTGCCGCACGGCATAGCTGGCGCGGTCCTTCATGCCGGTTTCCGGACCCGCATAGGCAAGGGCCTGGAAACCGAAGGCGCTCATATAATAATGCGCTGCCTGTTTGGCATTGCCAACATAGAATTCCACGTAGTCGGTTCCTTCCAGCGGCAGAAAATCAGTGGTGGCGGTATTTGTTTGGGGAAGAACAGCGTTCGTGTCCATGATCTTGAATTTAGAAGTTAAGAACAGGTA
The DNA here is from genome assembly GCA_964399755.1 of uncultured Chitinophaga sp. GTDB lineage: Bacteria > Bacteroidota > Bacteroidia > Chitinophagales > Chitinophagaceae > JJ008. The sequence goes on from CAYNSL010000146.1 coordinate 4,150, forward strand.
CGTTTTTTTTCAATAAGCAATATTCAATGGGCAATTAGCAATGGGCAATGGGCAATGGGCAATTGGCAATTGCGGGCCCATCGTCAGTGTTTATCATCCATCGCCAGGGTTTCCATCAGCAGGTTGAATTGATGGCGGTGGTCGATGAACAGTTTATGGGGATAGTCGGGATGCACGGGTCAAAGTTAGGTTTATTTTTTTTAGAGAATTTCTTTTCAGTTGATAATGTATAATAATAATTTGATAAAGTATAAAGCGTATCTAAAGCAGGCCGGACCTGATTGCCCGGGAGATATAACCATGCCATCCATCGAAAAATTAATTAAGGTGAACCATTACCCGTATACTTATATACTCTATATACTTATATACTCTATATACTTTATACACTCATCCCCCCAATATACCTTTTCATAAATCAGCATCCCGGCTTACATTTGCTCTATGCGAAAAGTAGGCATACTCGGCGGCGGTCAGCTGGGCAGGATGCTCCTGCAGGCGGCGGCCAATTATCCCGTTGAAACCTATGTGCTGGAGAACGATCCCCACTGCCCTGCGGCACACCTCTGTCATCATTTTACCAAAGGCGATATCCGTGATTTCGACACCGTATACCAGTTCGGCAAAAAACTCAACGCCCTCAGCATCGAGATCGAATATGTAAATGTGGAAGCGCTGGAGAAACTGGAAAGCGAGGGCGTCACCATTATACCCAAACCATCGGTGCTCCGGATCATCCGCAACAAGATCCTGCAAAAGGAATATTACCGGCAGCACAGCATTCCTACTGCCGAGTTTTTCGTAACGCAGAACCTCGAAGAACTGCAGCGATCGGCCGGGCATCTGCCAGCGGTGCACAAGATCGGCGAAGGGGGATACGACGGGCGCGGCGTTCAGTTACTTCATTCAACGGATGATTTCGCCAAAGGCTTCAACGCGCCGGCCGTGCTGGAAAAGATGGTGAAAATTCATAAAGAGATCGCCCAGCTGGTGGCGGTAAATGAAAAAGGCGATATGGCCCTCTACCCTCCCGTTGAAATGCGTTTCGATCCCAGCCTGAATTTACTCGATTACCAGCTTTGCCCCGCCGAGCTGGATACCAAAACGCTCTGGAAAGTGGAAGCGATTTCACTCGCGGTGGTGCGTCCCTTTCAGTCGCCCGGTCTTTTCGCCATCGAAATGTTTATCGACAAGAACGGTGATGTGCTGGTAAATGAAACCGCGCCGCGGGTGCACAACAGCGGCCATCATACCATTGAAGCGCATTATTGTTCGCAGTTCGATATGCTCTGGCGGATCCTGCTCGGTTATCCCCTCGGCAATACCGACGCGATCCTTCCTTCCATCATGATCAATATCCTGGGCGCTGAAGGTTGCGAGGGCCCGGTTCGATACGAGGGACTGGAAGAAACCCTTAAAATTGAAAACGCATTTGTCCACCTTTACGGTAAAGCACAAACGAAACCCGGGCGCAAGATGGGGCACGTAACCATCCTTAGCCGCGACAAGCAGGAATTACTTCACCAGTCGAACAAAGTGAGGCGTACGTTGCAGGCCCGGACCTGAACCCCATTTATCCCCGCATAAAACCGTTCATAATTCCATGATTTATAGAGCAGGAATGCGGATTTTTTGACGTCTAACCCTTGAAATTTACTGCTATCTTTATCAAACGGTTAATGACCATACACCCACCCCGAAATATGAGATTTCCGAGCATTGTATTTGTCCTGGTCCTGGCCTCCCCCTTCTATTCCTGCGGGGGGAAGAAAAAAAAGATCCAGGCCCCGCAACAGGGCAGCGCCGTCAAAGCGCCTCCCCTGAAAGTTGACGCCTATATTGTAAAACCGCAACCCTTCCAGGAAAACCTCGAAGTGCCGGGCTCCGTCGTGGCCAACGAAGTAACCGATATCCATCCCGAAGCATCAGGGAGGATCGTGCAATTAAATATCGTGGAAGGTAAATTTGTAAGCAAGGGCGCCCTGCTGGCTAAATTGTATGACGGCGACCTGCGCGCACAGCTGAATAAATTGCAGGTGCAGCTTGAACTCGCCAAAAAAACCGAGGAAAGACAAGCCCAGTTATTAAAGATACAGGGCATCAGCCAGCAGGATTATGATATCAGCCTGCTGCAGGTGAACAGCCTGCGGGCCGATATCGGCATTCTCGAGACCAGCATCGCCAAAACCGTGGTACGCGCCCCTTTTAGCGGAAAGATCGGGCTGAATAAAGTAAGCCCCGGCGCCTATGTAACCCCCGCTTCGGTGATCGCCACCATCAGCCAGACCGACCAGCTTAAACTGGATTTCACGGTTCCCGAAAAATATACCGGACAGATCAAAATCGGACAAACCGTTTCCTTTACGATCGAAGGATCCAAAAATCTTTTGAGCGCCAAAGTGGCCGCCACCGAATCGAACGTCATGGAAAATACGCGGAGCCTTACCGTACGCGCCGCCATCATCGGGAAGGATCCCGCGCTGATACCGGGCGCTTTTGCCAAAGTGCAGCTGAGCTTCGACCCCGACCCGAACGCCATCCTGATTCCCACGCAGGCAGTATTGCCGCAGGCCAGGGGTAAAAAAGCCATTTTATACAGGGGCGGGAAAGCATTTTTCGCCGATATCACCACGGGCATCCGGGATTCGGCCCGCGTGCAGATACTCGACGGGTTAAAAGCCGGCGATACGGTGCTGATCTCGGGATTGCTGAGCGTAAGACCGGATGCGAAGATCATGATCGGGAAGATTGTGAATGGTCA
>CAYNSL010000147.1:0-6854 GCA_964399755.1 uncultured Chitinophaga sp.
TACTTTATATACTTTATATACTTTATATACTTTATATACTTTATATACTTTATATACTTATATACTTATTTACTTATCAACCCCTCCCCATGCACCGTCGAATCTTCCTCCGCACCGGCAGTCTCGCTTTCGCCGCCCTTTCCCTGGCCGATAAAAAAATACCCGGCGCCTTCTTTGAAGACCCCTGGAAGATCACCATGCTGACGGACAACCTCGGCATCTTCACCGAACGCGGCGGCACCATCGCCTTCCTGCTTTCCAAAAAGGGGATCGTGGTGGTGGATGCCCAGTTTCCCGACCAGAGCAAACACCTGATCGACGAACTGAAAAAGCGCAGTGAAAAACCCTTCAGGCTCCTGATCAATACGCACCACCATGGCGATCATACGGCAGGCAATATTTCGTTCAAAGGGATCGCGGAGCATGTGCTGGCCCATGAAAATTCTAAAAAGAACCAGGAGAACTGGGCAAAGGCGAACAAAGCGGAGGACAAACAACTTTATCCCGACCAGACTTATACCGATACCTGGTGCCAGAAGATCGGGAATGAAAAGATCTGCCTGTATTATTACGGCGCAGGACATACCAACGGCGACAGCTTCATACATTTTGAACATGCCAATATCGTGCACTGCGGCGACCTCGTCTTTAACCGCCGTCATCCCTTCGTTGACCGCGGCGCCGGCGCCAATATGAAAAGCTGGATGGAAGTGCTGGACAAAGCCCTGAATAAATTTGATACCGATACCCGCTTTGTGTATGGTCATGCCGCCACCGGCTATGAGGTCACCGGCAAATCGGACGATCTCCGTGCTTTCCGGGATTACCTGGGCAACGTGCTGAAGTTTGTTGAAGGAGAAATAAAAGCGGGCAAATCAAAGGATGAAATTTTAAAGGCCACCCTTATTCCAGGCGGGGAAGCCTGGAAAACGGATGGTATACAAAGACCCCTGCAGGCCGCTTATGAAGAACTGACGGCAAAATAAACAAAGCTGCAAGCCGGTCATGACAGATTACAGATGACCACCCACGCGTTTATCAAACCGGATGCGCCTGCTGTGCACGATGCGTAGTTTTTTCATATCAGGGTGCCGGGGATTCAGCACAAAATTTTTTTCTTCATATATCAATACACTGGGTACGGCCAGCAACAGGTGTTTGCTACCCGCTAAAAAATCATCCCCGATTTTCCGGGTTTGCGGGGGAATATCCGGCGCGTCCCAGCCTGCAGGCAGGCTATCCGTTTCAACCGGCCGCAGCCCCACGTTGTCAGGCAGGTGCAAATGTACCAGCAGGTAGTTCTTTTCCCGCAACAAACCGGCGGGTATATGCGCCAATGTTTCCAGCAGGGCCAGCGCCCGCGAAGAAGCCGTATAGAGCGCCGCAAAACCTTCGCTGTTCCAGCGCCCGCCATAGATACGGGCGCCGTTACCCGAAAGATCGGTGGCATATTGTTCCTGCGCGATGCGGTAAAGTTCCATGGTTCAGGAATAAACGCCCTGCTCGAGGCGGCCCAGTATTTTCAGCACAAGCTGGATACCGAAAGAGGTATCTAAAAAATCGAGCGGGGTTTTATGACCCAGTGCGGCCAGCGGACTGTGCAGCCATTCGATAAAAGCCTTTCTTCCGCCGGTTACTGCTATGCCCCGCTGTGTAAGCGCGGCCAGCTCCAGCACTTTTTCGGTTTTAAGCGTATCGAGCAGCGAAGAATCGGCCTTACGCTGGATATTCCGGTAAGAGGAATGCAGCAGGCGGCTCATGGTTTCCATGGAAATGCCCAGGTAACCCGCCAGCGAATGCAGGGATGATTTTTTGATGCCCTCGCGGGTCAGCGCGATCAGGTCATAATCTCCGGCGATCGTTTTGAAGGTAGATTTACTTCCGCCCAGTATCCCGCGGAGGGATTCGTATTGCACGGCGGCTTCCGCTGCTACGGGAAGCCGCGGTTCTTTGACCCGGTAGTTTTTATTTTTTTTCGGTTTGACACCCATCCCCCGAAGATACGACATTTTGGTAAAAATAAATCCATTTTGTCGTTATTCCTTTCCTATCCCTTTTCCATCAGTTTCTCCAGCACATAATAGGTGATCGGGCAGAAACCGGCATTGACCAGGGTCAGTTCGGGCCGCTTGAAAAAAACATCTTCATCCGTGTAGGGAAAACGCCGGCAATCGGAGGGGCGCTGATCATAAATGCTGCAGGAATGATCCGCCGCCAGAAAGGGACAGGGCAGTGATTTGACCACGAAATCGCCTTCCTCATCCACCACCAGGTAGGCGTCGATGAATTCACTCTCCCGCATACCCAGGTGCCGGCTGATGCGTTTGATATCCGGGGTTTTGAAACGGGGGGAATACTGTTTGCAGCAATTCGCGCATTGCAGGCAATCGATCCGGGAAAAAGCCTCCTCGTGCAGGTCGGGTAACCGTTTCAACACCTCGTTTTTTTTAGCCCGCTGCAGGAATTGCCGGTAGATCTTTTTACGTTCGGCCGATTTCTTTTCCCAGTTATGGAGCAAATCCCCTGCCATCCCTGCAAGTTATACCAAGTCGGCTGACTTACCTGACTAATTTGACCTGTATGACATATATGACTTATCTGACTTATCTGACTTATTTGACTTATCTGACTTATTTGACTTATCTGACTTATTCGACTTTCTTCTATTTTTGCGACGCATGGGAACTGCCCGGGAACAACTGCTGATACTGATTACCACGCCGCTTTACCTTATCGTAATCGGGTTTGAACTTGTATTCAGCCACCTCCGCAAACAACCCTCCTACACTGTAAAAGACACGGTCCAGAATATTTACCTCATGCTCCTGAACATGGGGCTCGATCTGCTGCTGCGCGCGTTTTATATCGGGGTCGTCCTTTCCTTTTTTTATGACCACCGGATCACGGCCCCCGTTGAGAATCCTTTCCTGTACTGGGTCCTGCTCCTGGTCTTTGAAGACTTTATGTACTACTGGCTGCACCGCATCGATCATTCCGTACGCCTGTTCTGGGCCACGCATGTCACCCATCACTCCTCCCCCCAATTCAACCTTACCGTCGGATTCCGTTCTTCCGTGATGGAACCCCTATACCGTTTTGTTTATTTCATCCCTATCGCGCTCTGCGGATTCAGGCCCATTGATATCGCCTTTATCTATGCCGCCACCCAAACCTGGGGGATCCTGGTACACACTGAAAAAATAAACAAAGTGGGCTGGCTGGAATATATATTCGTTACGCCATCGCACCACCGCGTACACCATGGTTCCAATCCCAGGTACCTCGACAAGAACATGGGTATGTTCCTGATCATCTGGGACCGGCTCTTCGGCACTTTTCAGCCTGAACTCCCGGCCGGGCAATACCAGCCGATCAAATACGGGCTTACCAAACCTCTGCAGAATGAAGACGCGGTGAATATCGTCTTTCATGAATGGAGAAGTATCTGGAAGGACCTGCGCCGCAAAGACCTGAGCCTCCGGCAGCGCTGGAACTACCTCTTCGGCCCGCCGGGATGGAGCCATGACGGCAGTTCGCTCACCAGCGACCAGCTCCGCCTGCTGGAAAAAGAAAATAAACAGACTCCCCCGAACGCAGGCCTGTAAACGGTTTCAGCCGGCCCTGCCGGTTTTTCCACCTCCCGGTTCCCATCACCTTTTTTCTCCCCGCCAGGTCATAACTTTGCGCATCTTCTTAATTATAATCAGACCCCTTTATGAACCTTTTCGAACAGCAGTCCGGCGAATTCATTCCGCGGCATATCGGTCCCCGTGAAAAAGACAGCAAGGCCATGCTCAAAACGATCGGCGAACCCAGCCTCGATTCCCTGATTGATAAAACAGTGCCGGCCGGCATCCGCATGCACGATGCCCTGCATATCCCCCCGGCCATGGGGGAATTTGAATACCTGCAGCATATCAGGGAAATCTCCCTGCTTAATAAAGTTTATAAGAACTATATCGGGCAGGGTTATTATGATACCATTGTACCTTCCGTGATCCTCCGGAATATTTTTGAAAACCCCGGATGGTACACCCAGTATACGCCCTACCAGGCCGAAATTTCGCAGGGCCGCCTCGAAAGCCTGCTGAACTTCCAGACCATGGTGAGCGACCTCACCGGCCTGCCCATCGCCAACGCCTCCCTGCTTGATGAAGCGACCGCCGCCGCAGAAGCAATGACGATGTTCTTTAACCTGCTCAACAAACAGGACCATATCGAAAGACCCCGCTTCTTCGTAGATACCGAAATCTTTCCCCAGACAAGGGCCGTGCTGGCCACCCGGGCGCAACCGGTGGGAATTGAAATCACCGAAGGCGATTACAAAACTGCGGTTATAGATCACAGTTATATCGGCGCCATCGTGCAATACCCCAACGACAAGGGCGCCATCGAAGACTACCGTGAATTTATCCTTCGCGTACATGCCGCCGGGGGCTTCGTGGTGATGGCCACCGACCTGCTCGCTTTAACCCTGCTCACGCCCCCGGGTGAACTGGGCGCCGATGTTGCCGTTGGCTCCGCGCAGCGGTTTGGCGTGCCCCTCGGGTATGGTGGTCCCCATGCCGCATTCTTCTCGGCCAAAGACGAATTCAAACGCAATATGCCCGGCCGGATCATCGGTATCAGCATCGACGCGCAGGGCAACCGCGCACTGCGGATGGCCCTGCAAACAAGGGAACAGCATATTAAAAGGGAAAAAGCAACTTCAAATATCTGCACGGCACAGGCCCTGCTCGCCAATATGGCCGCGATGTACGCGGTTTACCACGGTCCCCATGGCCTGAAAAATATCGCGAAGCGGGTGGCCCTGCTTACCCAAACAGTAGCCGCCGCCATCGAGGAAAGAGGATTTGAACTGCTCTCGGATCATTTCTTCGACACGATCGTTGTACGCACCGGTGAAGCCGATGCCATCCTTGCCAAAGCCGAAAGGCAAATGATCAACCTCCGGCATATCGGTGCAAACCTCATCGGCATCTCGATCGACGAGACTACCGATGTAGGCGATCTCTACGACCTGATCAATTGTTTCGAAAACGACAAGGACCCCGTGGCCTTTACCATCGCGCAGGAAGAAGAACTGTACCGGTTCCCCGAATCGCTGATCCGCACCAGTCCGTTCCTGACGCATCCCGTATTCAACACGCACCACAGCGAAAGCCAGATGATGCGGTATATCAAACAGCTCGAGAACAGGGATCTTTCACTCAACACTTCCATGATCTCGCTGGGCAGCTGCACCATGAAGCTGAATGCCGCCACTGAAATGATCCCCCTGAGCTGGAGCCACTGGAACAGGATCCATCCTTTCGCGCCCGCCGGCCAGACCGCCGGTTATGCCTATATCATCGACGAGCTCAGCAATTATTTATGCCGGATCACGGCCTTTGATGCCTGCAGCCTGCAACCCAACAGCGGCGCGCAGGGTGAATACGCCGGTTTACTCACCATCGCTTCGTATCACCGGGCAAACGGCGATCATCACCGCAACGTGATGCTGATCCCCGTTTCCGCGCACGGCACCAACCCCGCATCCGCCGTAATGGCCGGGATGAAAGTGGTGGTGGTAAAAGCGCTGGAAAACGGTTATATCGATATCGAAGACCTGAAAGCAAAAGCCGCCGCCCATGCCGCTAACCTGGCCGGTATCATGATCACCTATCCCAGCACCTATGGTATCTATGAAGAAACCGTGAAAGAGATCACGGATATCATACACCAGAACGGCGGCCAGGTGTATATGGATGGCGCGAACATGAATGCACAGGTGGGATTAACCGCACCGGGACTGATCGGCGCGGATGTCTGCCACCTCAACCTGCATAAAACATTCGCCATCCCGCATGGGGGCGGCGGACCGGGCATGGGACCCATCTGCGTGAAAAAACACCTTGCCCCGCACCTGCCCGGTCATGTACATACCGGTCAAACCGGATCAGGAGCCGTATCCGCGGCACCCTATGGTTCGGCATCCATCCTGCTGATCTCTTACGGTTATATAAGACTGTTAGGCGCCGAAGGCGTGAAGGCCGCCAGTGAATACGCGATCCTGAACGCGAATTATATGCGGGCCAGGCTGGAAAAATCATTTGATATTTTATATACGAACAATACCGGGCAGTGCGCCCATGAATTCATCGTCGACCTGCGCCCTTTCAAAAAAAGCGCGGAAGTGGAAGCCGAAGATATCGCCAAGCGACTGATCGATTACGGGTTTCACGCGCCGACCATGAGTTTCCCCGTGCCGGGCACGATCATGATCGAGCCCACCGAAAGCGAAGACAAGGGAGAACTCGACCGCTTCTGCGACGCCCTGCTCTCGATCCGCGAAGAAATAAAAGCCATTGAAGATGGCCATTCAGATAAAAAAGATAATGCCCTCAAGAACGCGCCGCATACGCAGTTCGTGGTCACGGCCGATACCTGGAACCATCCCTATTCCCGTCAACAGGCCGCTTTCCCGCTGTATTATGTCACGCAAAACAAATTCTGGCCTTCCGTGGCGCGGGTCAATAATACCCACGGCGACCGCAACCTTATCTGTACCTGCGAACCGGTAGAAAGTTATATGGAAGCGGAAGCATAATATGTAAAGTTTGCATCCCTGATTTACCGGGAATGAAAACAGGGTCCGTTCATACTAATAAATGAGAAGAGGCTGCCCGTTAACAGGCAGCCTCTTCCATGTATCTAAAGTAATATTCGCTTTTAGAATCTTCCGCGGCCTCGGTCTTTACCACCGCCCCCGTTTCCGGCATTATTTCCATTGTCCCTCCTTTCAAAACTGCGGGGTTGATCCTGGCGGGGCTGCTGCGTGGGCTGACGGTCAACCCGGTTATTATCCGTTCTCC
>CAYNSL010000148.1:0-6850 GCA_964399755.1 uncultured Chitinophaga sp.
CCGTCTGACCAGAACTATTTCGTCGCACATGTTTAGATCTGGCTCCATCTGAATATCCGGTCTGACCGCCCGTCTGACCAGGATAAACATTGTGAATTACCACCTTGATAATTACTTTGAAGACGAATTTAAGTTTGACCGCCCGCCTGACCAATAATACTAATTCCCATTCACGCTAAAGAGATCAAACCGAAAAATATCAACGACCCTGTTCAAAAAACGTTTTCATCCGCGGATTCACGTCCGAAACCGGGTGTTTTATATCCTCCCCGGCCGATTTACCACCCGCTATATGCCGAAAAAAAACATTTTCAGCGCAGAAAAACCCCTGATTATCGCTACAGGCAACAATACTTTTATGCCGTCAATTAGCATCAACACACACTTGATAAAAATGATACCATGCATTTCAGACCCAACCATATCTACCACGTGTATAATGAAGGAAATAACCGCCAGAAGATTTTCCACGCCACCAGCGACTTCCTGGTTTTTTTGAATCACTACCAGCAGATGATCACGCCCCATGCCCAAACCATTGCCTGGTGCCTGATGCCGGACCATTTTCATTTTATGCTTCTCGCCGGCAAATCCGGTTCTGAAAAACTGCAGCAGGGAGGAATCACCATCGATAAACTTACCAACGGTTTCCGCATGCTGCTAAGCCACTATGCCCGTATTTTTAATAATGAATACGGACGCTCCGGTTCGGTTTTCCGCCAAAAAACCAAGGCCATTTGCCTGACGGATATCGTACCGGCTACTAAAAAAAAAAGTCGCCCGAAAGAACTCCTCTCCCAGTGCTTTCATGCCATCCACCAGAAACCCTTTGTATCCCAACTGGTAACCCGTATCGAAGACTGGGAATTTTCCTCCTTTCCGGAATATTCCATGGAAAAAACGGGCGGTATCTGCGATAAAGAACTGGCCCGTAAATTTTGCGGGTACCAACCTGCTGATTTTATCGAAAAATCCTATAACTTGACCGAAACTGAATTAATTAAGTACCTTAAATAATGTACGGGATCCGGCCAATCGCCGCACCACAAAAAAACAAACAAATGCAAGCTAACTTAATCGATTTCGCGAAAGACCGTGTGATCTATAATTTCACCGGTTGTACAAGGGAAGAACTGGACAACAAACTCAACCTCTTCTTTACCGCAGAAGGCTACCGGCTTAAAAAAGCTGAAGGGGAAGTACGAACTTATGAAAAAGGGAACCGCGTCCTTCGACTCCTCTTCGGCGCTTTCGCCAAATACCATAAACAATCCGTGACAATCAAAAACCAGGACGACCTGTTTTCCCTGCTCCTGCAAAAGGATTCCACCGGCATGTCCGGGGGCCTGATCGGGATGAACCAGGTGAAAAAAGAGTTCGCCCGCCTGACAGAAGCATTCCGTGCCTATTTCAGCAACTAACCAGGACTGAACCTGATCAAAAAACCAACAAGGTCACGTATGAGAAAATCATTATTGGCGCTTGGCATCCTGCTGGCCGCAACGGCACAATCGCAAACCGATTATTCAGGTTCCTACGGTTATACACTCAAACCACTGGCCGACGCCCCCAAAGTTGCAAAAAACAACGGGCCTTCCGGAAACCTGGTGCTCCTGAAAATGGACAATAAAAACAAATACCGTTTCTGGCTCGATGTGGGTAAGGGATGGCCCTCCTATAATATCGGCGCTACCGACGGTACGATCACAGTGGTAAACGATACCGCCTCCTTTGATAACAGTTACGTGGGCGGGGAACGCACCTGCATCATTCATTTTACGCTATCAAAAAGCAAGGTCACGATTTCCGCCGGGGCATCGGGGATCGACTGTGACTTCGGGAACGGCGTTTATGCCGACGGCGATTATATCCGCCTGAAAATACAGCCGGTACTGGACAATGACTGGCTGAAAACCCAATACCCGCAATCACCCGTTGCCGAGGTAACCTCCGGTAAAGCCGAAATCTTCCAGGATGAAAACGGCCTCGTACCCTTTTCTCCCAGGAAATATTTCGCCAGAGGCGATTCCTTCCTCAGTATCGCCGAAACGGAAAGAACAATCTACACCGAATACATCCCTTCTCCCGGGAAATTCGTCTATGGATGGATCAGGAAGACCGACGTCAAAACGGTTCCTCCGGAAAAATAACCATGGGCATTGCCGAAATATCCAGAAAAGAACTCCTGATATTTTCACATATTATCACTTACGGTAATGCGGCTACACCCGCGCTGACGAAAATGATATGCGAAGAAATCGAAACCATGTGGAATGAACCACAGGCGTTCATACGAATCCGCGATCTTGACCTGCGTGTGGTTTTCCGGATCAGCGGTGCGCATGTGCCGGGCTTGAGAGATTTTGATATCTACCCCAATACCAACCCCCGCAATAATTATTTCAGGATCGAAGAATTCATTCACGGAAATATTTCTTTTGTCGACGGGCTGGGCTGCAATAGCGGTTACTTCAAACTGGAAAACTTATATAAAGGCTCTACCACCGCAGCACACGAATACGGTCATACGCTTGGACTCGATCATCCCACAGACCTCGATATTCGCGGCAAAGGCGTGCCGGGCATCATGTACCCCCGGGGCACCCTGGTGGACCCTCCATATCAATACGAACCCGACAAACCAGCCGGTACCAAAGGCGGTACATTATATCCCATATACCGCAAAGTGCTGCAGGAGGATATTTCTCATTTAAAAATGCATCGCCTGAGATTTGAAAACGGGAGAAGTTTACTTGGAAATTTCACCAATATCTGGCACCCGGAACACCGGGAGGGGGATATGATCCTCTGAAATTCTACTGATTTCGGAAGAGTGTAACAGCAGTCCTGATATCCGGATAGATAAATGTATAACCGGAAGCCTCAATTTTTTCAGCGCTCACCGTGGCGCTCTTCAATACTTCAACGCTCATTTCTCCCAGTATCAACTTTAAAATAAATGAAGGTACGCGTACCGGTATAAAACAATGCCTGTTCCTTGCACGGGCCAATTCGAGAACCAGCTCCCGGTTGGTAACCGGGTGCGGTGCAACTGCGTTATAAACACCTTTCCATTGCTCCTGCTCTATGGCCCGGATATACAACTGAACCAGGTCATCGATATGTATCCAGCTAACCACCTGCCGCCCATTGCCCAGGATAGCGGCTATCCCTAACCGTAATGGCCTGCAGAATTCCTTCAACGCCCCGCCCTCCCGGCTCAGCACGATCCCCGTCCGGAGTTTCACCAGCCGGACACCCAGGGATGCTACGGGGTCAATACTTTCCTCCCAGGCAACACAGGTGCTGCCCAGGAAATCAGGGGCCGGCGAATCGGTCTCCACGAACTTACCGGTTCCTTTATCAGGACCGTACCAACCGATCGCCGAAGCGCTGATAACGGCCTTAACCCGGTGCGGCACCGTCCGCAGGCTTTCCACCAGCAGCGCGCTGCTCCTCACCCGGCTGTCGCGGATTTCCAGTTTTCTTTTTTTCGTCCATCGCTTTTCGGCCACACCCGCACCGGCCAGGTGAATAATATAATCCGCGGCCGAAAAAGTTTCCTTATCTATATAGCGCTCACTGATATCCCATCGGGCATACCGGATGCCAGGCATAGGTTGCCTGTTATCCCGGGCCACCCGCGACAAAAGGATCACGTCATAACCCCGCTGTACAAGGGCCCTCGCGAGCGCCGTGCCAATAAGACCTGTTCCGCCGGTGATCAATACTACTGACATCCTATTGAAGATAGCGTTAAATAACAATCCGCGGGAACGAATGTTCATGGACGCTTTGCAATAATCATATACCTTCACGCCAAAATAAAACAGCTGTGAGTGTCGTCCTTTCCGTAAATAATATTTTCAAATCCTACGGTGCCGTTCGCGCGCTGAACGGCGTGTCTTTCGACGTTCCCCAGGGATCCGTATTCGGGATACTCGGACCTAACGGCAGCGGCAAGACCACCCTGCTTGGTATCGTCATGGACGTATTACGTGCCAACAAAGGCGAATTCAAATGGTTCGGATACCCGGGCGGTTCGCCGGAACAACGAAAAAAGATCGGCTCCCTGCTGGAAACCCCCAATTTTTACAGCTATCTCTCCGGCACCGATAATTTGAAGATCACGCAGGCGATCAGCGGCCGGGGAAACCGGAGAGACATCGATGCCGTATTGAAAAAAGTAAATCTGCATGAACGCCGCTGGGCTTCTTTCAAATCCTACAGCCTCGGTATGAAACAAAGACTCGCCATCGCGGCCGCCCTGCTCGGCGACCCGAAAGTGATGGTGCTCGACGAACCAACCAATGGGCTCGACCCCGTGGGTATCGCCGAAATAAGGTCGCTGATCACAGAATTGAGGGAACAGGGACATACCATTATCATGGCCAGTCATCTGCTGGATGAAGTGGAAAAAGTATGCACCCATGCCGCAATTCTAAAGAACGGACAGCTGATCACCACCGGCGAAGTGGATGAGATCATGATGGATGAAGATGTGGTGGAACTCAGTGCGCCGGACCTGGAGGCACTGAACGTATTGCTGCAACAACTGGGTAAACCGGTCACCGTAGATCAAAAAGGCGGAACGGTCCATGTATTGTTCCCCAAGGGAACAGCCGATCTGGGGGAGATCAACCGCTTTTGCTTTAACAACGGCATCGTACTCACCCGGCTGCTGCTGAAAAAGAAAAGGCTTGAAACAAGATTCTTTGAACTCACCAATAACGGGAACTGATCATGACTACGCTGGTACGTACCGAGTGGCTGAAGATGAAAAAATATAACGCCTTCTGGTGGATCATGGGGCTGACGGCACTCTCCTACCCCGGGATCAATTATATTTTTTATATGGTGTATGACAATATCACCAACCAACCCTCCCGCGCAAGCCAGCTCGCCAAAATGGCGATCGGCAACCCCTTTACCTTCCCCGAAGTCTGGCATACGGTGGCCTATTTTTCTTCCTGGTTTGTATTTATCCCCGCCGTTGTTGTGATCATGTTCATCACGAATGAATATAGTTTCAAGACACACCGGCAAAATATCATCGACGGCTGGAGCCGCAACCAGTTCATCAGCAGTAAACTGGTGGATGTTCTGATCACCTGCGTCATGATCACTATTCTTTACCTGGCGGTCTGCCTGGTAACAGGGATCACCAACCAGGACCGCCTGATCTGGCATACCTGGGAACAATCACGATATATCGGTTTGTTTGCCTTGCAGACCTTTTCCCAGTTATCTATCGCCTTCCTGGTGGGGTTCCTGGTAAGAAAAGCTTTTCTGGCCCTCGGCATCTTTGTATTTTATTACATCATTTTTGAACCCATCATCGTCGGCCTGCTGAAGGTATACGGTCACGACGAAGGACGATTCATGCCTTTGGAGATATCCGACCGCATGATCCCCGTTCCGGGTTTCCTGGGAAAGATCAACAAAGAAGCTTATGACAAATCAATAGCGGCCATCAACCAGCATGTCCTGCTGACCGTAATCCTCACCGTCGTGATCTGGATGTTTTGCTATGCCATCAACAAGAAAAGGGATTTGAAATAAACCGCACTGATGTTTTAACGCGAACGCTGCGCGCCAAAACTTCTTTTTACCGGGCGGCCTCCCGCATTGTTCCGCGGATGAAAATTACCCCGCGTGGCCTGATGCCCATTTTGTACCGGCCTTGCTACATGCGCCTGGGCTGTTACAGCTTCCTGCTGGGGCAGATCGGGCAGCGGCGTGACCGGTATATTTTTCCGTATCAGTTTCTGTATATCTCTCAGTTCTTCCTTCTCTTCCGGGCTGCAGAAGGAAATGGCGATACCCGTATTCCCCGCGCGGCCTGTACGCCCGATCCGGTGTACATAGGTTTCGGGAACATTCGGTAATTCAAAATTGATCACGTGTGTCAGTTCGTCGATATCAATGCCGCGGGCGGCGATATCGGTGGCGACCAGCACCCTTAACCGGCCGTTCTTGAATTCGGTCAGCGCGTGCTGTCTTGCATTCTGGGATTTGTTGCCGTGGATCGCCGCAGCCCTGATATGGTTGCGCAGCAGGAATTTCACCACTTTGTCGGCGCCGTGTTTGGTGCGGGTAAATACCAGCGCCGTTACAATGGCCGGGTCCTGCAGCAGGTGTAACAGTAATTGCGGTTTTTCCTGTTTGCCTGCGAAATACAGGCTTTGATCGATCTTATCAACCGTCGACGCCGGCGGTGTTACTTCCACTTTGGCGGGGTGCTTTAATAATATATGCGCCAGTTTCTGGATCTCGGGGGGCATGGTGGCCGAAAAGAAAAGTGTTTGCCTTTTTTCCGGAAGTTTAGCGATGATTTTTTTCACATCATGGATAAACCCCATGTCGAGCATACGATCCGCTTCATCAAGCACAAATATTTGCAGTTTGTCCAGGCGGATATACCCCTGGCTCATCAGGTCGAGTAAACGGCCCGGCGTGGCCACCAGTACATCCACTCCCCTTTTCAGGGCATTGGTCTGGTTGAGCTGGGAAACGCCTCCGAAAATAACGGTATGCCGGATGCCCGTGTGTCTTCCGTAAGCTGCAAAGCTTTCATCGATCTGGATCGCGAGTTCCCGGGTCGGGGTTAATATTAATACTTTGATGCCGGGGGCCATCGGTTTTTGTTCATGCAGTATCTGCAGGATAGGAATGGCGAATGCAGCGGTCTTGCCGGTGCCGGTCTGCGCACAACCCAACAGGTCTTTTCTTTGGAGTACAAGCGGGATGGCCTGTTGCTGGATGGGTGTGGGAATCGTGTAGCCTTCCTGCGCAACGGCCTTCAGGATAGGTTCAATAATAGCTAATTTTTTAAAAGCCATGATAGGTT
>CAYNSL010000149.1:0-6837 GCA_964399755.1 uncultured Chitinophaga sp.
TCCTGGAGATGGCCGCTGATCTGGCTGATCCTTTCGGTCAGCAGGGCGATCTGGCCTTCGATGGAGCCGGTGTTTTTTTCAGTGCCGGCGTAGGTTTTTAATACAGTTTCTTTTTTTTCTTTAGTTAAAGGCATCTTTTTTAATTTTTTAGAATTTCATCCGATTGATCATCCGATTATTTCGGCGGCAAAGGTAAGGCAGGAAAAGCGAATGGCAAAAGCTTTCCCGGGCTATTTTTATGGGATACCGGGCCCGGGGCGGACTGGTTATCAGGGCCTAACCCTAATTTTGCCCGATGGAGATATCACAAGATACCCGCAATATTCTCGGGCTCGGCCTGCCCACCGATCCGCGCTGGGTGAACCTGGCCGGTTTATCCCTGGCCGAAATCCTGACAGACCACGCTTATTGCGAACAAAAAGCGGCCACCTCCTGCATTTCCCTGATCCAGCGCTACAGCGAAAAGGAAATGCTGGTCAGGGAACTCTCCCCCATTGTTACCGAGGAATGGGGCCATTTCCGGCTGGTGCTGGCCGAACTGCAGAAAAGAAACCTGAAACTGGGCCGCCAGCGTAAAGACAGCTATGTAAACGCCCTGCTGGGTTTCCAGCGAAAGGGCGGGCAGGCGGAAGACCGGCTGCTCGACCAGCTGCTTACCATGGCCCTGATCGAAGCCCGGAGCTGCGAACGTTTCAAGCGGCTGAGCGAAGGGCTGGATGACGAATACCTCAGAAATTTTTACCGCCGCTTCATGGAAAGTGAAGCGGGGCATTATACCCTCTTTATCGAACTCGCAGCGGCTTATGTGGACAAAGAAAAACTGCGGCGGCGCTGGAAAGAATGGCTTGCATTCGAAGCCGGGGTGATGCAGGAACTGGAGATCCGGGGCGACCGGATCCATTAAAGGGTTCAGGAACTAACGTTAATATATAACCGCTTTTATACAAACTAAACAACAAATCATGTCAGCTCTTGTGCCACCGGAAGTACTGGAAGCGTTTTCGGACGATATGCCGGGACTACCCCCTGGTGCTACCGGGGCTATCACGGTGCAAGCGCTGGGAGGCGGACTGATTAACGAATCCTACCAGGTAAACCGCGGACCCGAACCCGACTATTTTCTCCAGCGCATCAACACCGAAGTATTCACCGATCCGCGCGCGGTGCAGGCAAATTATATCCGGATCTGGCAATACGCCGAATTCGAATTTACCGGGCTTCGCTTACCCGCTCCCATTTATATTGACAATCACACAAGTCTCTTTCGTGACCGGGAAGGCGGTTACTGGCGGGCTTTTGAATTTATTGGCGACAGTAAAACCGTTGACAGGGCCCTTCGTCCCGCGCAGGCGAAATCAGTTGCCAGAACCTTCGCGAAATTCACCGCGGCCTTCGGGCATTTTAATGTGGGCCTGCTGCGCGAAACCATTCCCGGTTTTCACGACCTCGGTTTACGCTTCCGCCAGTTTGAAACATCCCTGCAGGGGGAAGCCTATGAACGGATGGCGCAGGCCCTGCCCCTGATCAGGGAACTGCAGCAACGGGAACGGTATGTGCATTTTTATGAAGTCATCACCGGGTCGGATGCCTTCCCGCTGCGCGTGGTGCACCATGATGCCAAGATCGGTAATATACTTTTCCATAAAAAAACCGGCAGGGTCATCTGTCCCGTGGATTATGACACCGTGATGCCGGGTTATTTTTTTTCTGACCCGGGCGACATGATCCGTTCGATGGCCGGGAGCGCCGGTGAAAACAGCAGGGATCCCGACGCGATCCGCATCCGGCCTGATTTTTATAAAGCCATCATGGAAGGCTACCTGGAGGTGCTGGGGCCACAACTGACCGATGCCGAAAAAAAATATTTCCACAGCGCCGGGCTCCTCATCATTTACATGCAGGCCCTGCGCTTCCTGACCGATTATCTTTCAGGTGATACCTATTACAGGATCGCGTACCCGGAACAGAACCTTGACCGCGCCCGCAACCAATTTTCCCTGCTGATGCAACTCGAGCAGTACCTGCGCGCGTCGTACGCTTTCCATATCTGATTGAAAATATTTTATATAATGCAGCGGTTCGAGATTTTCATTTAAACTTTTGCATATATAAAGCCATTAACTTACATTCATAGAATAAAAAACCACCACATTATGAAAAAAATGTTTTTAACCGCCCTTTCTTCCCTGGTTGTGATGCTGGCCGGCACTTCCTTTACAAAGGCCCCCGTGGCCGCGGTCAGTTTCGGACCGGAAAAGGTAACCGTTACCACCGATCCCCAGACAGCCCGGATCTATATCAACGGGGTGCTCACGGGTACCGGTAAAGTCGTTGTAACGGTTCCGAAGAACGACTGCGTGAAAGTTGAAGTAAAAATGGAGGGTTATGTGCAGGAAACCCGTACTTACTGCGACCGGAAAGGCATGTCCTCTCCCCCAAACTCCGATTATATCCAATTGCAGGTAGACGAATCCTATTCCTCCTCGATCCAGTCGGACGTGGCCAATAATGAAATTTTGCTGAGCGTTAAAAAAGGAAAAAGCCGGGAAGAAGCCTGGAAGACCATCGTGCAAACCGTGCTGAGCAAATTCGATGTGCTTGAAAACAATGATGAAAAATCCGGATATCTCCGCACGGCATGGGTGGGCGTTACTTTCCTGAAAGGCAATAATACCATCCGCACCCGGGTGATCATTAAATTGTCTTCTGAAGACCCGCTGGCCTACAAGATCAAATTCATTTCGGAAGAATCTCGCAGGGCCGGCACCCCCTTCAGTTCTGATGAACAATACGCGCCTTTCGGCAGGATCCTGAAGAAATACGACGGGTTTATCGATGAGCTGAGCACCAAGCTCGCCAATTAAAGGGCTTGTACGCCCGCGCCCGCGCAGGTTTCGAAAATACCGGGCGCGTACCCGATCTGTTCCGAATAATATTTTGTAAGCTTTGACGCGAAATCGTCAAAGCTTATTTTTTTAACCAGGGCGATCGCGCAGCCGCCGAATCCCGCGCCGGTCATCCTGGCGCCGGCGCAGCCCGGGTAGGTCTTGCAGAAATCAACGATACAGTCCAGCTCGGGTCCTGATACTTCGTAATTATCCCTGAGCGACTGATGCGATGCAAACATCAGCTTCCCGAAAACCGTAAAGTCGCCGGTCTGCAGCGCGATCACCGCATCATTGACCCGCGCGTTTTCGCTGATCACATGCAGGGCCCTTCTTTCCAGCACGGGGTTATTGATCAGATACCGGCAGCGCTCCCAGTCCGCCATTCCCAGTTCGCATAAATGCCGGATATCCATTTCCCGCCTGATCAGTTTGAGCGCGGCCCCGCATTCGGTGAAGCGCTCATTGTATTTTGAGTCCGCAAGCTTTCGCTGTTTGTTGGTATTGATGATCACCAGCGAATGATTACCGGTCCGGAAAGGGAGGTATTCATATTCCAGCGTATCACAATTCAACAGGATAGCCATATCTTTTTTCCCCATGGCTACGGCAAACTGGTCCATGATCCCGCAATTGACGCCGACAAACCTGTTTTCCGCTTCTTTAGCCATCAGGGCGATCTCGGTGCCCGAAAATTCTCCGGCAAAAAGCGCGGAGAGAGCGAAACCAGTCAGCACCTCTATCGACGCGGAAGAAGAAAGACCCGCGCCGATGGGAAGGTCACCTTCATACAGGAGGTCAAGTCCGGATAAAGGCAAACCGTTTTGCAGTAATTCATGAATAACGCCCAGAGGATAATTATACCAGGCGCCTCCGCTTTTTGAATAGGATGATTGCAGGTGCAGTTCGGCCGTTTCCTGGAAATTCAGGCAATGAAAGCGAAAGACGCGGTCAACGTTTTTCGCCACGGCCAGCCAGGTTCCCTTGTCGATGGCGCAGGGCATTACCCGGCCACCGTTATAATCGATATGCTCGCCGATCAGGTTCACACGACCCGGGCAGAAGAAAAGCTGTTCGGGGTCTTTTTGAAAACGCCTGCGGAATTCGGAATTCAGCCTGTCGGTATGCATCGGATTTGCGGTATTTTTAAATATGAATTCAGTCGCGCGCCGCGAAGCCGGCATGTTTACAAACGGGGAAAAGTTATACTTCTTCACGCTGCGCAATACCCGCGGAACGGAATTGGTCATTTCCAATTACGGCGCCATCCTTACTGCCTTCAAAGTAAAAAAAGATGACGGAACCACCAATGATATTGTACTGGGCTTTGATCATATTGAAGATTACCGGAAGCCCGGTTATCTCGCGGAGCATCCCTGGTTCGGCTGCGCGGTTGGTCGTTATGCCAACCGCATCAAAAAAGGAAGGTTTGAACTGGATGGCAGGCTTTACCAGTTGCCCCTGAATAAAAACGGGGAACACCTGCACGGCGGTATGGAGGGATTCGACCGTAAATGCTGGGAACTGGCCGCTTTTGGCGATTCTCCCCTTCCCTTCCTCGAATTGCGGTACAAGAGCCCCGACGGCGAAGAAGGTTACCCGGGAAACCTGGATACCTGTATCCGCTATGAATTGTATGAGGATAATGATTTCTCTTACCGGTTTACCGCCGCCACCGACCGGCCAACCCCGGTAAACCTCACGCATCACGGTTATTTCAACCTGCATAACGGAAGGGGAAGGATCGACGATCATGAACTGCGGATCCCCGCATCTGTTACGCTGGAGCAGGATGAAAACCTTGTTGCCACGGGTAAAACGGAAAAAGTGGAAGGAACGGCTTATGACCTGAGGGAATTTACCATGATCGGTGATGGATTGAAAAGGATCCCGGAATACGATAAGAGTTTTATACTGGACCATCCCGCGATTAATGAACCCGTCCTGGTGGCGGAAGCCAGGAGCCGGCAGGCCGGACTTTTATTGCAGGTTTATTCCACAGAACCCGTCGTTCATTTTTATTCGGGTAAATGGATACCGCGGGTTACAGGTAAGCACGGAGAGCCCTATGGTCCCTTTTCGGGATTTTGCCTCGAAACGCACCGGCATCCCAACGCCGTGAATATTCCGCATTTCCCCGGCACGATCCTTCGGCCGGGCGAAACCTATTCGCAAAAAACCATCTACCGGGTGCATCAGGTTCGGGAAAAATAATCCAGCTCCTCTTTCAGGTCAAGAAAGGGGTACTGCTGCTGCAGGGATTTTGCTTTTTCGAAATGGGATTGTAAAAACAGGCGGTGAGCGCTGCTGTCGGGCTGAAAGGCACGGTGTTTACGCGCGGTCACGATCTTCCGCAGTTCCTGCATCAGGGGACGTGCCGCTTCATCGATACAGGTCTCGGTGAATTGTTCCATCACGAATGCGGTAGCCGCGTAATTGGGATGTACGAGATCGATATCGTAAAAACGGTAATCCCGCAACACATCGATCACCAGTTCATAAGCCGGGAAATAATACGCCGTGGTAAAGCGGTTCACGATATCATGTACGGCTTCGATCAGCCGCGCCTTGCTGCGGTTGTTTTCCACCACGCCGTCGCGGATATGCCGGACAGGGCTGACCGTAAAAATAAATTTCAGCTTCGGGTTGAATGCCTGCAGTTGCCGCAGGCAGTCTTCCAGTAGTGCAATAATATCGTTTGATCCGAGCAGTTCCTTGCTGAACCAGGCGGCGGGAGCCCGGTGACAATTCGCCACGCCTTCACCTTCCCGCGAAGAAGCTGTATCGGCTTCCCTGGTCAGGCGGTAACTGAATGCCGATCCGAGGGTAATGACCAGCCAGTCGGCTTCTTCCAGGAACCGGTGCGCCTGCTGCTGCGACTGGTTGATGACGCGTAAGGCCTCGCCCGCGTCTACGCGTGAAAAACGGGAATGGTGCTGCCAGCTGTGCCAGACCTCGTTGAGCCGGAAAAGATCGGGCGGCGTATACTCACGTGGACGTATATACGAAATCAGGCTGCGACACACGCTGTCGGGCCCGAAGAGAATGCCATTGGGGTTTTGCAATACGGAAAATTTCAATTCCGCGAGATCATTCCCGATATGTTCCGTAAAGCAGGAGCCGGTCAGCAGGATCCTGTCGCGGTACCCGATGGGCTCCGGCAGTTTTTTCAGATCGATATCCAGTAAAAGTTCCATTACTGTTGTACGGGGTTAAACAAAAATTTCCGTGGCCTGGCGCAGGCATTCGCCGAGTGCAGCCGGATCAATACTGCTGATCATTCCCCTTTCTTCAAAAAACCGGATCATCCATTCGCTGTTCATGTTCCCCACCAGGTCATCCCCCGCCAGGGGACAACCGCCGATGCCTTTCAGGGCCCCGTCAAAGCGAAGGCAACCTGCTTTTACCGCCGCCTCCAGCTTGTCTTTCCAGTTCTCCGGCGTGGAATGCAGGTGTACTCCAATTTCGGTGCCAGGCAGGGATTCCACGAGATAGCTTGTCATCCCGTATACCTGGTCGGCCGTGGCCAGCCCCACGGTATCGGCCAGTGAAATAATGCCGATATCCATGGCCACGAGTTTGTTCACCCATTCGAAAACGATCTCTTCGTCGTAGGGATCGCCATAGGGATTGCCGAATCCCATCGAAATATAGATCACCAGTTTTTTACCGGTCTTGATGCAAAGGTTCTGAATCTCTTCCACCCTCTCGAGCGACTGCGCGATACCCGCGTTGGTATTTCGCTGCTGAAAAGTTTCGGAAACGGAAAAAGGAAATCCGAGATAGTCGATAGCATCATAAACCACGGCTTCGTCCGCGCCGCGGGTATTGGCGATGATCGCGAGCAGTTTTGTATTTGTTCCGCTTTTATCCAGCAGCGCCAGCACTTCTTTCGTATCGGCCATCTGGGGAATGGCCTTGTGCGAAACAAAACTCCCGAAATCGATCGTAT
>CAYNSL010000150.1:0-6773 GCA_964399755.1 uncultured Chitinophaga sp.
CTGATCAGCAGTTCCACCAGCCGGTTCTGCGTGCCGCTGGTATCCTGGTATTCGTCGACCAGTATGTATTGAAATTTTTCCTGGTAGCGGGCCAGCAGGTTTTTATTTTCGGCAAAGGCCCTGATCACCCAATTGATCATGTCGTCGAAATCGTAGCGGTTGTTCCGGCGCATCAGTTGCTGGAACCGGTCGAATTCCCCCACGGCCGCGCGGAGGCGTTCCATTTTTTCTTTTTCATCCTCCAGCTTGTCTTTTTTCAGATCGCCCGGGTTGAATTCTTTGTATTTTCTTTTATAGATAAATTCATCCCGGTTGGGCAGGTCGGCGATATATTCGTCAATCTTTTCATTGATAAATCCCGGTGTCCAGCCTTCCCGTTTCATCGTACTGAACAGGGCCTGCAGGTTGTTGATCTCGAAATACACATCGCCCCGGTAACGTTTCAGCGGGTGGTTTTTGGGAAGGGTGTCGATCAGTTCCTTGAAGAACCGGATCTTTTCCAGGTCGGATACGGGATCCAGCGCCGTTTTTTCAAACAGCGAAAGGTTTTCCTGGATGATATCGTTGCAGAAAGCGTGGAAAGTGTAAATATTCACTTTATAGGCATCGGGCCCGATGAACTGGAGCAGGCGTTTGCGCATGGCCACCACGCCGGCGTCGGTATAGGTGAGGCAAAGGATGTTTTCTGCGTCGGCCACGCCTTCGAGCAGGATCTTTCCGATGCGGCTGGCGAGGATCTGCGTCTTGCCCGTACCCGGCCCGGCGATCACCATCACGGGCCCATCGATATGGTCGACGGCCACGCGTTGTTTTTCGTTCAGCTTTTCGTATTCCTCGTAAAACCTGCGTTCGAGTCTTTCTTTGTTAAATGACATGGAATGGGTGAACTTTTTAAAGCGGGAAGGGTTATTCAAACGAAATTAAACCAATAATCCGCATGGCGGCGCATCATATCAAAAGCGTACAAAAGATACCGGTCAGCCTCGAAAAAGCCTGGGCATTTTATGCCAACCCGGCCAACCTGCAGGCGATTACACCCGAGGGGATGGATTTCAGGATCATTTCCCGTCACCACGGGGAAGGACTTTATGCCGGGCAGATTTTCGAATATAAAGTGAGCCCCCTGCTGGGCATCCCGCTTTACTGGATGACGGAGATCACGCATGCGGAGGCGCCGCATTATTTCGTGGATGAACAGCGCAAAGGTCCCTACCGGTTCTGGCAGCACCAGCATCATTTCAGGGCCATTGATGGCGGTGTGGAGATGACCGATATCATTCATTATACCAACCCGCTGGGTTTTATGGGAAGGATCGCCAACGCCATACTTGTAAAAAGAAAACTGCGGCAGATCTTCGAGTTCCGGTTTCGGAAAGTGGAAGAATTATTCGGCGCCTGGCCCGGCCAATCCCCGGATATTATTATTGGTTAGAACACCACCGCCTCTTTTATAAACTTTATATACCCTATTTACTTTATATACTTTTATACCAATCCACCTATTTACAAGACTCCAGCAGATTCCATCCACGACTCTTATTTTTTGGCCCGGAAAAGCCGGAGGGCGGCGGCCAGGG
The DNA here is from genome assembly GCA_964399755.1 of uncultured Chitinophaga sp. GTDB lineage: Bacteria > Bacteroidota > Bacteroidia > Chitinophagales > Chitinophagaceae > JJ008. Next base: position 1,578 of record CAYNSL010000150.1, read on the forward strand.
CCGGGTCGTTTTCAAACGTGAACTGGTCCCATTGCGAAACGACCATTTTATCGGGTTGAACACCACGGCCCTGCCAGTCGGTATGTGACCGGGCCGGGTCAAATCGTTCTTCCGCTATCCATATCATCGAGCCGCCCGGCAGACTATAACCGTGCAGGGTTTCCACTTTCCCGGCTGTGGGTTGGCCCACGATCGTGGCGCGTCCATTATCCTGCAGGATCCCGGAGAACACTTCGGCATAACTCACGGTGTTTTTTCCAACCAGGATCACCAGCGGCACTTCTTGTGAATTGCCCACAGGTGTCGCGCTGATATCAAGCGCCCGCCGGGACGACCGGCTGATGAATTGGCCGACTGTGCCGGACGTAAAATAGCTCAGTATCGGGAACAGTACTTTGCTGGAGCCGCCTCCATTCATCCTGTTGTCGAGTACTAATCCATCCAGGGTGCCAAAATTCTCCAAAGCTTTCTGAACCTGCGCAGGGATGGTAAGATCAAAGAAGGTGGGGAGGAAAATATAGCCAATCCTGCGGCCGTCGCCGGTGGGTACCAGCCTGGCATAAACAGGGAAGGAACCCGATATTCGCGTCCGAACAAGAGAAATTTTTCTCGGTTCCTGACCCGGTGACTGAACCCGGAGTGTGGCTACCGAACATTCTGTTCCTCTTGTGTAGGGATATACCTTGTCATTTCGCACCAGCGGAAGACCGTCCACATCAAGAAGCACATCATGCTGCTGCAGGCCGCCGTATTCGGCCGGCGATCCCGGTATGACCGCCAGGACCGTAACCTGTTTTGTTTCCGTCAGCGCCTGGAAAAGCGCCCCTACGCCCACAAATTTATTGTTGCCGGCCAGTTGTGCGTTTGCTTCTGCGGTTTTTACCGGTGATTCAAAGTTGGAATGTTTATCGCCCAGGCTGCTGACAAACTGTTCCATCAGCGCATAGAATTTTTCGGTATCCGGGGCTTTTAACACGTTGGCACGGTAACGGGTTACCGTGTCTTTCCATGCCAGTCCCCTGAAATCGGGATAGAGATATACGTTGCTGATGATCTTTGCGAGACTGTCAAATAGTTTTACCTGATCGGTCTTTGAAAGGGTCGGATTGAATTTTATGGCCGGCTCTGTCATCGCCAGCATTTCTTCCCGGCTCATTTTAGTAAGCGCTTGCCCGGCACAGGAAGGTGGTATATACGAAGGGAGACTGTCGTTACCGGCCTGGCCGTAAACACGAATTGTGAACAGGGTTGCAAGAAAATATGCCACCGGGAGCCTCATATACACAGGTGTGTTTTTCATATCGCCACACTAAATTTCGGCAATAAGCATGAAATCGGGTAATTCAAAAAACAAGCAAATGCATCGCCCGCAGGCCGGTAGGTGCAATGAAGATTCTGAAAATCAGGAATGATTACTGTGCGAAGTATGAATTTTCAATGATGTTCCGGCGGCTCTGGCATCATTTCCGGTTATTGATGGTGTCGGAGAAATGGCGGATAGTATCATCGATTAAAACACCAACGCCCTCCTACTTTATAAACTTTATATACTTATATACTTATTTACTTATATACTTATATACTTATTCACTTACCAACCTACCCCGGCATTCTCGTAATATACTTCTCGATCTGTTTGATCTGGTCAACGATCTGCGGGGTGCTGGGCCGTAGCGCCTTTGCCTTGCGGAAAAAATCCTTGGCGGCGCGGAACTCGCGTTTGTTCATCATGATGCTGCACATCTGCAGGTAGGCGGCGGCTTCGTTTTCCTTATCGGGGAGGCCTTTGCGGATGGCGGCGCGGATATAGCTTTCGGCCTGTTTCAGGTCGTTTTTCTGCATGGACAACATTCCCATCTGCAGCATGCTCGCGCCTTCGGCTTCCTTCATTGGCATGCCCAGGTCGAGCCCCTTTTTCATCATTTTTTCGGCGCCGTCGAAATCCTGTTTCATCATGGCGATATTGCCTTTCAGGGTATAGTACACCGAACGGATGGGTTTGTACAGCAGGTTGGGGAATTTGATCGAGTTCAGCACTTTTTCGGCGCCGTCCATATCCCCGCTTTCCATATATTCCTGGATCAGCCGCAGGGGACCGAAAAAGAAATGACCCAGCACGAGGATCACGCCTACCAGGTAAAGGGGAAAGGCCGGCCAGAAACTGGCGGAATAGTTTACATAAACGCCCAGCCCGATCAGCGCGAGGCCGATCCAGAGGCGGTATTTGATCAGCAGGTTATAAAACTTCATCGGTTCAAATTAAGATAGCCGGGTCCGGATTCCCCGCCCGAAACGGCCGGGGGATGGCAAAGATAGGCCTTCGGGCCCATAGTGGATGGCCCGGGCCAATGGCTGCCGTTCGGCGGGAAAATTCTGATGTAGCCGCGAAAAATTTAGAACTGGAAATAAATAAAGGAACTGCTGCTTTCCTGGCTCCAGATCAGCAGGAGTACCAATACGGCCCAGATCATGCCAAATAACCACCAGGGAATTTTCGGCACCACATCCAGCACCTTGGTGTTTCGCATCAGCCAGTGAACGATGACCATCACGCCGGTGATGATGAAAATTTTTAAGAGGACTAAAGTCGGAAGCATCGCCCCGCTTTGTCCCGAAAATCCAAACATGGATTCCAGCAGTTCCGAAGCTCTGGAAAAATTTGAGGCGCGGAAAAACACCCAGGTCACATTGATCAGGAAGAAAGTAAATAAAGCGATGCTGAAATTGCGAAGCGTCCGGGGTTTAAAGGTTTCGGGTACGGGACCCAGGACGCCCACTTCTCCCGGCGGGGTGACTGCGATGGGTTTGACGGGGTCTTTCCGGAAATCGGCTATGGATTTCTCGACCCATAAATAAAAACCGTGCAGGCCGCCCCAAACGACAAAGGTCCAGTTGGCGCCGTGCCACAACCCGCCCAGCAACATCGTGATCATCAGGTTGGCGTAGGTACGGATCTTTCCTTTACGGTTTCCTCCTAATGGGATATATAAATAGTCCCGCAGCCAGGCCGATAAAGTGATATGCCATCGTCTCCAGAAATCGGAAAAACCGATCGCGGCATAGGGGTATAAGAAATTTTGGGGCAGTACAAAACCCAGGCAGGATGCCACGCCGATCGCACAGGTAGAATATCCGGCGAAATCAAAAAAGATCTGTCCCGAAAAAGCCAGTACGCCGGCCCATGCATCCAGCGCGGGTAAGGTGCCATGGGCATTGAATACCTGGTTGGCCGTTCCTGCGAGGAGGCTGTCGGCCATCACGACTTTCATAAACAGGCCGAGTGATAACAGGAAGAGGCCATCCATCAGTTGCTTCTGGCTGGCTTTGCGCGGCGTTTCAAACTGCGGTACCAGTTGCGGGGGACGGACGATGGGACCCGCCACGAGATGCGGGAAAAATGTGACGAAGAGGGAAAAATCCAGCATGGACTTGACCGGTTTGCTTTTCCGCTTATACATATCGATCGTATAACAAAGCGTCGTAAACGTATAGAACGAGATGCCGGCCGGTAAAATGATATTCGGTTTAGCCGGGTGGAAATCGACGCCCACGGCGTTCATCAGGTTTACGAAATTTTCCAGCAGGAAACCGCCATATTTAAAAAAGCAGAGCATGCCGAGATTGCCGATCAGGCTGATCACGAGGAGCAGTCTTTTTTTGGCGACATTATCCTGTTTATACAATGCGCGACCCACGAAAAAATCAACCACGGTGGACAGCCAGAGCAGCAGGATAAACGGAGGGTTCCAGGCCGCGTAGAAAATATAACTGGCCAGCAGCAGGTTTATCTTTTTCACTTTCCAGGTAAAGGGCAGGTTGTGCAGGACCAGGATGACGATAAAGAAGGCAATAAAAGTATAGGAGTTGAATAACATGTTGGTTCGTTGTGGTGGGTGAAAAGATTATTGAACAACACTTTTATCTTTCGGGAATTTCCATCCTTTTTCATCCCGCAGGATCCGGATGAATTCGTTGGTGAAGACGATGGCGTCGGCCGGTTTCAGGTGCGACCATTCGGGGCATTCCAAATTGCTCAGCGCGGGATAATCTTTGAAGTGCAGCGAGGGACAACCGGTTTCAGCGGCTATCCGGTCGAAATATTTTTCGCGGGGATAACCCATTTGTTCGCCCATCCAGAAGGGGCCGCTGGAGGGGGTGCGGATAAAAAATACGTCACCGCCGCGGGACTTTATCTTGTTCACCGCCATTTTAACTTCGTTGAGCAGGGAATCCAGTTTGTGCCCGCTGGCAGGCGGTTCTTTGGAAAGGGAGCGGAAAAATTCCCAGATATTGGTGACACGGCGGTGCAGGTTGGTGTCCGCCACAAATTCGGGGGTCATTGTTTCCTGGCGGTTGAAATTCACCCGGCCGAACTGCCAGGGAAACTGGGGTTCCACGATGACGCCGGGCCGGTTCTTTATTTTGATTTTATTTAAGTAGGCGGTTAATGAAAAATTATCCTTATCGAGGAAGCTGAGATTTGATTCCAGCAGGTGGTTCAGCGCAAAACTGGCCCGCTGGGCCGGGGTACGGTCTTTGTAATATTTAATGCACTGTTCCGGTAATGACAGGTTTCCGGGTTCCGTGGAAAAGAATAGTATTTCCGTGACATCCACTACCAGGCGTCCCCTGAATTTCTTATCATCGGCCAGGTCTTTCAGCAGGGGGATGGGGTTGCTTCCCACGCAGGCCAGTTGCACGGCCTTCATGCCGGTGTTTTGCTCCCAGGTCGGGATATCCAGGTCGAACTTGATCCGGGAAGAACCGATAAAAACAGTGGCTTTATCAGCCGGCTGGTACACCTGGTCTCTTTTATCGGCCCACAGGGGGCCGCCATCGTCGAAGGTGCGGGTAACGCCTATTTTCCGTAAGTGAATTTCCCAGGCGGAAACAGCGGCGAGGACCAATACCAGCATTAATAATGCGGATTTGGACATGTGGGATGAAGACATGGCAGTTGGTTGGTTTTTGTTTACCGGTTACCGGTTCCGTTAAAGTTAAACTTTTGTATTTCCCGTTGTGTTTTATTTGTAAAATTTTCCCGACCCCTTAAATCCGGCCGCTGAAGAATTCTAAACCAGGGTATGAAAGCGCAGCCGGATGGCCGCCAGGCAAAAGAATTTCTTTACTTTCGCGCCGTTGAAGCCGTCAGGCAGGTTCATGAATCAGCATCATTTCCGGTCCCGTAGTTCAATG
>CAYNSL010000151.1:0-6764 GCA_964399755.1 uncultured Chitinophaga sp.
CGGTGGAAATGGTTGAAGTGAAGGAAAAGGTGAAAATGAATTTTGAAAAGATATTCGGAGCTACCCTTGTATCAGAAGTCCTTCTCTAGGTAGAATTTGTGCTTCTCATATAGTTTCCCGTCTTCGTAAAGTTCAAACCGGAACCAGCCGGCATGGTAGAAATTGCTTTTATCGATCTTGAATTCCTTCTCCTTGATCTCTTTTAATTCAAACAGCGGTGTTTCATCGGCGTCGAAGAACCGGATGGAATATTTTTTCGGTTTCTCGCTGTCGGGCAATTTGATGCAGACATAGCCGTCGCGGCAGGTATACACGTACAGCGAGGGTACAAAGGTTTCGGTTCTTTTTTTCAGTGTAACAGGGTTGGGTACGGCAACCGAATCATTGCCGGGAAATCCGTCAAGCCGGATCACCACGGGACTGACCCTGGCAATGGAATCCGGCATTTTGAATTTGTCAACCGGCATTTTATCTACGGTGGAAACAGCGTTGTTTTTAGCGGACGTATCCCGGGAAGGTTTTTTGGCCTCCGTGAAAAGGTACTGTCCCTTATCCAGCATGATATAAAGCCTGTAAAACATGTGGTCATTGGTGGCTTTAGCATCGAGGTACCCGTTTTGCAGGGTACTGGGGTCCGGAACCGTGAGGATGCTCTTATAACCGCTGAGGCTGTCGAAGGAACGCTGGATGCTGATCTGTTTTACGTTTTCCAGTTTATTCACCCAGCCGATGATGATCCGGTTATTGCCCGCGTTGATCAGAGAGAAACGCGGCAGTGTATCCTGGGCCCGCCCTTGATGACAGGCTGCCGACAGAAGCAATAAAAGGACGGGGGCCAGTTTTTTCATACCGCTAAAACGAAAAAAGAATTGGATTCTGTTGTTGGTTCCGGCAAAGATAGGGCAGGGGCCAAAAAACTTCAGAATATTAACGTTCCTTTCTTCAGCGACGCATTGCCGGTAAGCCCGCCGCTGTGAATGAGGAGCACCTTGCTTCCCGGCTGAAAAAAATTCTTTGTACAGAGATCGGCGACGGCATAACAAAGTTTGGCCGTGTAAACAAAGTCCGTGGGTATGCCGGTTTGCCGGTGCCAGTCATTCATGAATGCGATTAATCCGGGGCGGTGCCGGGCAAATCCCCCGAAATGATAATCGTGCATAAAATGCAGTGCCGGTATTTCATTGCCGGCCAGCCTTTTCACATCCTCTTCCAGGCGCAGGTTATTTTTCAATGCACTGATGCCGACCAGTACCTGCCGGGGTAAGGCTGCCATGGCCAGCCCCGCCATCATGGTACCCGTACCTGTGGCGCAGGCGATATGCGTAAACATTTTTTTATCGCAGTAATCCAGTATCCCCGCTGCACCCAGTGCGCCGTGAATCCCGTAACCGCCGGGTTTGATGAAATAATTCTCGGTAGCGATTAGTTCACCCGGTATTTTTTCTTTCGCGAAGTCTTCCCGGCTTATGAAAACCATATCCATTCCCGTTTCTGCAGCCTGTTGCAGGTTGGCGGAGAGCCGGGGTGGCTTTTCACCGCGAATGATCCCGGTGCTTTGAAAACCGTACAGACGGCAGGCTGACGCTGTGGCCAGGATATGGTTTGACCAGGCGCCCCCGAATGTGACGATTCGTTTTTTTCCCAGCATCCCCGCTTCTTCCAGGTAATACCGGAGTTTGAACCATTTATTTCCTGATACCAGCGGATGTATTTTGTCGAGTCGTAAAACAAATAATGCCACTTCCGCCGCGCGGGATTCCGGTATGGATACCGGGTCGACCGTTATATGTTCGGGGTGCAGTTCGTACATAAGCCGCTGCGGGTGCAAGGCGAATTTAGATTAATTTCGTGCGGCAAATTGAAGCGGTTATGTATAAACCAACCCTGGTGATCCTGGCGGCGGGAATGGCCTCGCGTTACGGCAGTATGAAACAAGTGGAGGGCTTCGGTCCTTCCGGTGAAACCATCATGGATTATTCCATTTACGATGCGATCCGCGCCGGGTTTGGCAAAGTGGTATTTATCATACGCCGGGAATTCGCGGATAATTTCAAATCCATATTTGAGCCCAAACTGGAGGGCAGGATTGACACTGCATATGTTTTCCAGGAACTTTCTTCTTATACGGATGGGTTCCCGGTGCCAAAGCAAAGGACAAAGCCCTGGGGCACGGCCCATGCGGTATTATGCGCGCGGTATGCGGTGCCCGGTCCTTTCGCTGTGATCAATGCTGATGATTTTTACGGTTACGACGCCTTTAAAAGGTCAGAACAGTTTTTAATGTCCCGTTGCCGGGCCGAACACTATGCGATTGTAGGATATGATCTGCTGTCCACGCTTTCTGCATACGGCACGGTGAACCGCGGGGTTTGCGGACTGGATGCAAACGGAAACCTGGCCACGATCACCGAGCGGATCAATATTGCGCAATCAAACGGCGTTATCTTTTGCGATGACGGACTGGAACCCCGTGAACTCCCGGCGGATACGCCGGTATCGATGAATTTCTGGTGTTTTGACCCTTCATTTTTCGCTTATACGGAAACGTTATTTACATCATTCCTCCTGGAACACGGTGGGGAACTGAAATCAGAATTTTTCATCCCGCTGGTAGCCGACCGCTTTATCAAAGCAGGCGGGAGCATTGAAATCATACCCACTACTGCGCCCTGGTTCGGGGTTACCTATAAAGAGGATGCGCCCAATGTAAAACAAAGCCTGGACGGGCTGATCGGGGCGGGGGAGTATCCTGCCGATCTCTGGGCGCGATAAGCAAATAAAAAAGGCTGTCCCTTTCGCAGGTACAGCCCGTTTTTACAGGGTTTATTTTTTCAGTCAGCCTTTACCATGAACACATAATCCTGGATCTTCTTCACCTGTTGTTTTTTGTCAATGCCTTTCAGGCTTGATTTTGACGGCAGTTTGAGCGACTGGAAGCTGGTGTCTTTTTTCAATTCCTCGACGACATCAAAAATATATTTCGACTGGATGGCAAATGCCACGCCTTCGGCTTCGGCTTCCTTGCTGCTGATTACGCCGATGATCTCGCCATCCTGGTTGAATACCGGTCCGCCGCTGTTGCCCCGGTTTGCCGCAATGCCCAGCTGGCAGGTCATCGTATCGCCGTTGAAACCGGTCTTGGCACTCAGGTAACCTTCACTGTATACAATATCATTGCGGGGATAGCCCAGCGTATAGATCGGTTCTGCTACATCGGTCGAGGAGCGTCGTATCCCGTAGGGCAGGCTGCCCGGTGTTTTAAAGCTTTCGTCTTCGATCTTCAATACTGCAATATCCTTCTGCGGGATCATCTTTACCACCACCGTTCTGAATTCTTCGCCCTTGCTGTTGATGACGATAATGTTTTTGGAATTTCGTATGATATGTGCATTGGTAACCAGGTAACCTTTACTGTCGATCAGGAAACCGGTGCCGCCCGATTTGTACTGTATAACGGGTTTTGCAGAAGTATTAATCTGGTTTTTCAGGTTGTTCACCACGACTTTCTGATCGCTTTGCTCTTTTTTCATCACTTCCAGCTGGCGGTTCAGGTCCTGCAGCTTGTTATCGGCTTTGGGTGACAATACCCAGACCAGGGCAGTGATAGTCAGGGTGGTGATACCCGCGATTGAGGCGGCGATAGCGGTAACGCGTTTATAGCGTTTCCAGAGGTAAACGATCCTGGCCTTTCCCTTCAGTTTCATGGACTCGATCTTTCCCTGTTCGGTGAGATCGGTATGGATATCATTCAGGGCCGAGCGAAACTGCTTTCTTTCGCCAAAATGATTCAGTTGCTGGAGGAAAAGGGTGTGTTCCACCACAAGCTGGTCGATTTCGGGGCTCGACTTGCGCATGGTTTCGAATTGCAGCCGTTCATCGGGCTTCATTTCGCCCCGGATATAGCGCTCAACCGCGTCCAGTATTTTTATCTCATCCATCACGCTTCCCCGTTTTTATAATGTGTAAAAAATATTTTTTTAAGCCTCATCAGGCACTTGTACTTCTGGTTCTTTGCGTTGTCGGCATTGGTGTAGCCGAAATTAGCTGCAATAACCTGCATGCTTTGTTGCTGAAGATAATAGGCCTCCAGCAGGCTTTTACAGGGTTCGCCCAGGTTATGGATGGCTTTTTCCATCATCTCAAACTCGGCGTTACGCTGTTCGTGGGCTTCCAGGTCATCCTCAACAGGAACCACGGGTTCCATGCTGTCGCCCGGGGATGAATACCGGTTTTGCTGCTGCAACCGCTTGAGCCATAGCCTTCTCGCAACTGAATACACGAAGGTTTTGACCTGGCAGTTCAACTCAAAGCTTCCTGACCTTACTTTCTCAAAAAGAACGATCATCGTCTCCTGGAATATGTCCTTGGCATCATCCGCCGAGCCGTTGTTATTGATTACCAGGGCCTGAACCATGTTATAATTGTCCCGGTAAATCGTTTCAGCTGCCTTCCTGTCGCTGGCGGCCAGTCCCTTCAAAAGTTCCTTCTCATTATTCGATGGGTTCACTATTCCGTTATTTAATACGATTTTTTAAAAATAGTAACCCTATGCCAACTGAAAAAAAATATTAAAGTCAGGGTTACCTTTCGGGGATTCGGGTATTAACACTGAAATATTTCATTATTTAAAAAATCTCAACAAATGAAAAAAGTACTTGCAATTGCATTGATCGCCGGCGCCATGGTAGCCTGCAACAACAGTGGTGACAAAAAAGCAGAAACAAAGGACACAACCGTAGTTACGCCTCCGGCTGATACTACGACTCCTCCTCCTGCTGCTGATACAACTGCAATGCCTGCTCCTGACAGCACTGCGAAGTAAGAATTTCACATGGCAAGCAATCGTTAGAGGCCGTCCTGATCACAGGATGGCTTTTTTATGCCCGCCCGTGAAAGCGCAGTTACAGGAAACCGGGTAATCCATATTATATGGACTGATAAACCCCGGAATCCGTAAAATCAATGGTACCTTTGCCCAAGGGACAGCCTCCAACTGCCGCGGGAGCATATCCGTGTCATCTATTCAATAAATCATTCAAATCGTGAACAAATTCGAAGCATTGGGCATCGCGCCCGGACTGGTCCAGTCAGTTACCGCACTGGGATTTACCGAACCCACTCCCATCCAGGAAAAGGCCATACCGGTTTTATTACAGGGAACAAAGGATTTTATCGGGCTGGCCCAGACAGGTACCGGGAAAACAGCCGCTTTTGGCCTTCCCCTGCTGCAACTGATAAATAAGGCCGAACGATTCCCCCAGGCCCTGATCATTTGCCCCACCCGTGAACTTTGCCTGCAGATCACCAATGACCTGCATTCATTCCGCAGCAAAAAAGAACCCGTATCGGTGACTGCCGTGTATGGAGGTACCTCCATTTCAATGCAGATCCGCGACCTCAAGAAGGGTTCGCAGATTGTTGTGGCTACCCCCGGGAGGCTGATCGACCTGATCGAACGCAAGGCCATCAACCTCGAACAAATCTTATACGTAGTACTGGATGAGGCGGATGAAATGCTGAACATGGGTTTCAAAGACGATATCGAATTCATCCTGAAGAATACGCCGAACCGGCAGAGCACCTGGCTGTTCAGCGCCACCATGCCGGCCGAGATCAGGCAGGTGAGCAAGCGTTACATGGAAAAACCCTTTGAAATCACCATTGGGAAAACCAATGAAGGCGCTGCAAATATCGATCACCAGTATTACGCCACGCAGCATCATAACCGCTATGAAGTACTGAAAAGGATCATCGATTTCAATCCGGGTATTTACGGGATCGTATTTGCCCGGACCAAGGCCGATACCCAGGATATCGCCGAAAGGCTGACCCGCGAGGGTTATGATATCGATGCGATACATGGCGACCTGACCCAGCAGCAGCGTGATAAAGTAATGGGTCTTTTCCGGGATAAAAGCATTCAGCTCCTGATCGCCACCGATGTAGCGGCGAGGGGAATCGATGTGACCGGTATCACCCATGTGATCAATTATGAACTGCCGGATGAGACTGAAGTGTATACGCATCGCAGCGGGCGTACGGGCCGTGCGGGACGGAGCGGGATTTCTATTTCTATTGTCACCCCCCGTGAAATCTACCGGCTTCGCCAGGTGGAACGGCTGGTAAAGACCCGCTTTCATAAAATGGATATTCCCAGCGGCAAGGATGTTTGCCGTAAGCAATTTTTTCATTTTATCGACAAGATGCTGAAGGCGGATATCAGCCATGGCGAATATGAAACCTACCTGCCTGCGTTAAAGGAAAAATTCGCGGGAATGGAAAAAGAAGAGATTCTTCAGCGTGTCGCGGCGCTCGAATTTGACCGCTTCCTGAAATATTATGAAAATGCCGCCGATCTGAACATGCGGGAGGATAAGAAAGGCGAAAGAAGGGGCGAACGGGCGGAAAGACCAGCAGGACGGGAAGAACGCACCCGCAGTTTTGTGCAGGGCGGCAGCTACCAACGGCTTTTTGTAAACCTTGGTACCAAGGATGGTTTTTACAAAGCCAGTTTCCTGCAATTCATGCTCGATATGAGTGATCTCAGGAAAGATGTACTGGGCAAGATTGATATGAAAGAGATGAACAGTTGGGTAGAAATCGAGCCCGGGGCTGCCAAAAAGATGATCAAGGCCATCGATGGTAAGAATTACCGGGGCCGTAAGATCCGGATGAACCCTGCGTGAACGCGAAATCAACATTATTCCATCAGATCAGAACCTTTCATCATCACTCATCCGCCTGGTCAGACCGCCCGTCAGACC
>CAYNSL010000152.1:0-6673 GCA_964399755.1 uncultured Chitinophaga sp.
ATCATTTTATTCAAATTTTAATCAGGATCCGAAAAAATTGCCACGGGCTTCAGCCATTGGCATTACTTAGTATTTTGAATCATTTTATTCAAATTTTAATCAGGATCCGAAAAAATTGCCACGGGCTTCAGCCCGTGGCAATAGTCAGTATCCCGAATTGGCTTTAGCCAAATTATCAGGATGCGAGTAGTTTTTTAAGGATGGCTGCCAGTTTCTCCCCATCCGGTAACATCGCCTGTTCCAATCCCATGTTCATCGGCACGGCGGGAATATTTAAGGCCCCCAGCACTTCCACAGGGGCATCCAGTGACTGAAAACAATTTTTGGAGATCCTGCCCGCCAGGGCTTCCGCGAAGGAATTATTTTGCTGTTCTTCGGTCAGCACCAGGCATTTTCCATGCGTGCTTACCCTTTCAAAAACCAGTTTTTCATCAAGGGGAAATAAAGTGCGCAGATCCACCACTTCGATTTGCTGATTAAAATGTTTAGCCGCCGCTTTGGCCCAGTAAACCCCCATGCCATAGGTAATCACCACACAGCTCTCGCCATCATTGATCGCTTTTGCCGATGCCTGCGCTACAATGTTGGCCTTGCCGAAGGGCAGGATATAATCGCGGGAGGGCTCCGGCGTTTTTGCTTCTTCGGTCCCGGGCACTTTACTCCAGTAAAGCCCTTTATGTTCCAGCATCACCACGGGATTGGGATCATAGTAGGCGGCCTTCATCAATCCCTTCATATCGGCCGCATTGGAAGGATAGGCCACTTTAATTCCTTTCACGGAAAGCACCGTTGTTTCCACGCAACCACTGTGATATGGACCGCCTCCGCCATAAGCGCCGACAGGTACGCGCAGGATCATTGAAACGGGAAATTTACCACAGCTGAGATAACAGCTTTTCGATATTTCAGTAACGAGCTGATTAAATCCCGGGTAGATATAGTCCGCAAACTGCACTTCCACGATGGGCTTAAGTCCCACAGCGCTCATCCCCACGGTGGAGCCCACGATATAGGCCTCCTGGATCGCGGTATTGAATACCCGGTGTTCCCCGAACTGGTCGGCCAGTGTGGCGGCTTCGCGAAATACACCTCCCAGTCTTTTACCTACATCCTGCCCATATAAAACGGCTTCGGGGTGATCCTCCATGATCTCCCGTATCGCAAAAAGGGCCGCATCCACCATGATCACTTTTTCAGATGCGCCGGGATTCCGTTCTCCCTTCTCTTCAACGACCGGGCTGGGCGCAAACACATGGTCTTCCACCGTGGCGGGATCAGGTTCGGGCGCGGCCACGGCTTTAGCGAATTCGGCCGCGATCAAATCAGCAGCCTCCCTTTCTATCAGGCGCAATTCATTTTCTTCCACACCTCTTTCCAGTAATTTTTTCCGCAGTTTCGGGTTGGGATCATGTGCCAGGTGCCGGGCCCAGTCTTCATCCGTTCTGTAAAATTCTTTCCGCACGCCTGATGTATGATGGCCCAGCAACGGCACCTGCGCGTGAATAAGATAAGGTCTTCTCTCCCGCCGCACGATGTCAAGGGTGTCTTTTACCACATTATAAGAAGCTTCAAAATCGCTGCCGTCCACCTGCACCCTTCCCATACCCTTGAAACCTGCCGCCATTTCGAAGGCATTCATGGCGCGGGCTTCTTCCGCGGTAACGCTGATCCCCCAGTTATTATCCTGCACCAGGTAGATCACCGGCAATTGCTTTAACACCGCGAACTGGAATGCTTCGCTCACTTCTCCTTCCGTGATGCTGGCATCACCGAGGGAACAAACCACTACCGGCATTTCTCCTCCGGGTCCTTTTTTCAGTTTTTCCGCGTAATGATTTTCGAGGTATTGTAATCCCTGCGCCAGCCCGGTTGTCGGGATCGCCTGCATGCCCGTTGCGCTGCTCTGGTGGATCATGGTTGGCCTGTCAGCGCCCCGGTAATTGGGATGAGAATAATATTCACGGCCGCCGGTGAAGATATCCGGGCCCCTGGCCAGTAATTGCAGCATTTGTTCGTAAGGGGTGAACCCGAGACCGAGGATAATGCTTTCATCGCGGTAATAGGGGCTGATAAAATCGCAGGGCAGTAATTGAAAGGCGGTAGCCAGCTGAATGGCTTCATGTCCACGGGAAGTGGAATGAACATATTTGCAGACGCTCCGGTTGGCCTCATAGGTTTCCGCCATTACTTTTACCTGGCTCATCAGCCGGTAAGCGCGGGCGAGTATCTGTGTGTCGATCATGGGAGGCAACAAAAATAATACAAAGGCCCCTGAATATCTGTGAAAGTGGAACGGGGAAATTTCAGCGCGTTTTTCAATGCATCCGGTTTCTCGTGCCGGCAATAGTCCGGATGTAAAATAAAATGCTGAAACGGGAGAAATCGCCTATTTCACTTCCAGCGAAAACATGCTGTCATCCTCGATAAAAGCTTCCAGTTCGTCGCCCACCACCACTTCGCCCACACCGGCCGGGGTGCCGGTAAAGATCACGTCGCCGATATTGACGGAAAAATAATTGGAGATATAGGCTACGATCGCATCGAAAGAGTGGATCATGTTGGCTGAATTACCCTGCTGCACAAGTTCCTTGTTCTTGTACAGGCAGAAATTGATATCTTTTTTATTCTTGATACTGGTAAAAGGCAACCATTTGCCGATGACGGCTGAATTGTCCCAGGCTTTTGCCTTTTCCCAGGGCAGTCCTTTTTCCTTTAATTCATTCTGGATATCCCGCGCGGTAAAGTCGATCCCGGCGGTGACGGCATCATAATATTTCCCCGCAAATTTTTCCTGGATGTATTTCCCGTTCTTGCTGATACGGATCACTAGTTCGCATTCATAATGCAGTTCGTTGGTGAATTCGGGATAATAAAAAGGGGTATGGGGCTGTAACATCGCACTCTTGGGCTTCATGAAAATGACCGGTTCTTCGGGAACTTCGTTACCCAGTTCTTCGGCATGCGCTGCATAGTTACGGCCGACACAGAAAATCTTCATAAACAGGTGGTGTTTTAATTAAATACATCGGATACAATACTCATAGGGCTGTTATCCCATATATTCATTGGCAATCAGCATGTATATTGGATTTGTTCCCCCGATGGGTTCGATTCGCCGGGGTTGAGGTCAGGGGTACTAAAGTAAGTAATCAATCTGATTTATCATAGTGAATACTCCTGATTATTTACCTGGTTCATGGCAGCCGTAATTCCCTGTGTGGCAAAGCATTCAATCACGTCAACCGACTTCCCGATCTTGTGTTTTACCATGGGTTCTTCCTGCTTATCCCATTTGCCCAAAACGAAATCCGACTGGTATCCTTTGGGGTAATTATTGCCGATTCCAAAACGAAGCCGGGGGTATTCCCGGGTACCCAGAACTTCTTCCAGGCTTTTGAGACCGTTATGCCCGGCATCGCTGCCACCGGGGCGAAGCCTGAGTTTGTTGAGAGGGAGCGCGATATCATCCACGATCACCAGTACCCGCGGAAGTTCGATTTTCAGTTTATCCATCCAGTATTTCACGGCTTTGCCGCTCAGGTTCATATAGGTGGTCGGGCAAATGCAGGTGATCTGTTTGCCCTTCCAGTTGATATCGGCCACATAGGCCAGCCGGTCATTACGGAAACTGCCACCGTGTTTATGAACAAAGGCGTTTACTACGTCGAACCCGATATTATGACGGGTATGCGCGTATTCGTTGCCTACATTTCCCAAACCAACTACAAGGAATTTCATCGTTTTTATCAATGATCAAATATCGGGTAAGAAAATAAAAAACCCGCACCTGGATGGTGCGGGTTGGCGCTTTATACAAAAGAATTTTATTTCTTTCCTTTTTCCGGGGCAGGAGCGGCGGCGGCAGCGGGGGCTGCAGCAGCGCCGGCGGCAGGGGCAGCGGCGGCACCGGCAGCGGGTGCAGTGGCTTCTTCCTGTTTCAGCTGACGGGTCAGGGTTACCGAAGCGATGGGGATCCGGGGTGAATTCAGGATCTCATAGTGTTCGATCTTTACATCTTCCACCCGGATATTACCGTTCAGTTCCAGGTTGTCGATGCTCACCTCTATCTGCTCTCTCAGGTATTTGGGGAAGGTTTTTACTTTAAGCGACTTCATTTTGATATTCAGTTTGCCGCCGTCTTTTACGCCAGGAGATACCCCTACAAATTTCAGGGGGATATTGGCGATCACTTTTTTGCCTTCCACCAGTTCCAGCAGGTCGATATGGATCAGTTTATCGTCCACCTTGTCAAACTGGAGGTCTTTGAGAATAGTCCGGTAGGTTTTTCCGTCCAATACCACTTCTGCTATCTGGAAACTGGGTGTGTACACTAAATTTTTGAAAGCCGCAGCAGGAGCCTGGAAATTGACCTCCTGCGCGCCGCCATAAATTACACCGGGCACCAGTTCCTGAGAGCGGAGTTGTCGGGTGGCAGATTTGCCGAATCCGGTCCTCAGTTGTCCTTCGATTGTAATCGATTTCATTTTATGTTGATTTAATAATTACGCTTAGAACTTTATATACTTATTTACTTATCTACTTATATACTTATTTACTACTACACTTACTTATCCTTCCGCTGCGAATGAATAAAGAGACTCGTGATACTCTTATTCTCGTACGCATTGCGGATCGCTACGGCAAAAAGTTCAGCCACGCTCACAACCCTGATCTTCGGGCTTTCTTTCCGCAGGGGTATGGTATCGCAAACCACCAGTTCCTCGAGTACGCTGTTCTCAATATTTTCGTAAGCCTTCCCGCTCAGTACCGGGTGAGTGATCAGCGCCCTTACGCTGCGGGCTCCTTTATCCTTTAAAAGACCTGCCGCTTTTGCCAGGGTGCCACCGGTATCACAGATATCATCAATGATCACCACGTCCCTGTCTGCCACATCTCCTATCACCACCATGCTGGCGATCTCGTTAGCCCTTTTACGGTGCTTGTCGCAGATCACCATTTCCACACCGAAATAATTGGCTATTTCCCGGATCCGGTTGGTAGCCCCTACATCGGGGGCCGCAAAGGTAAGGTTTTCCAGCCGCAGATTCTCGATATAAGGGATAAATACGGCGTGGCTGTCAAGGTGGTCGACCGGTATGTCAAAATAGCCCTGGATCTGGGGAGCATGGAGGTCCATTGTAATGATCCTGTCGGCCCCGGCAGCTACTAACATATTGGCAACCAATTTACTGCCTATTGCCACCCTGGGGCGGTCCTTGCGGTCCTGACGGGCGTACCCGTAGTAAGGAATAACAGCGATCACTTTATCAGCGGAAGCCCTGCGGGCCGCGTCGATCATCAGCAGCAGCTCCATCAGGTTTTCGGCGGGGGCAAAAGTACTTTGGATCAGGAAGACGCCTGCGCCCCTTACACTTTCCAGTAAAACGGGGCAGATTTCGCCGTCGCTGAAACGCTGGATATTTACTTTACCCAAGCGGGTGCCGTACCTTTTACAGATTGCTTCGGCCAGTTCCTGGGAGCCGGTACCGGAAAAAATTTTTGCAGATTGCATGGCTCAGTGTATGTCCGGGGCCGGAAGGGCACCCGGGAGCCGCGAAGATACTGATTCACGTCCCTCCCCTGCAAAAAAATCGGGACGGGATCGGGGTATTGAGATTACCGCATCGCCATTGATGAAACCGCTGGTTTTTCCGTCTTTTCCATCTTTTTTCCATCCTGCGCGGAAATATCCGCTGCATTGGAATTACAGCTGTAAAAAAGGCTGGAAAAAATAAAAATGGAGAAAAGCAGCGCCACCAGATACACGCCTGCAAAGAAAAGAATGGGGTGCAGTGAGCCCATGGGGGTAAAATTCCTTGATTTCATAGTTACCGGGTTTGTGTTTTTCAAAAGGATTTCTGGTGGCCTGGCCCATACCGTTAAGTGGTATTGCCGGGAATAAAATTATCATCTAGATTAGGTTCAGTCAAGCGAATATGTACTCAATTAAACATTGGTCAAAAGACGAAAGACCCCGGGAAAAATTACTCGTAAACGGCGCATCGGGACTGAGCAATTCCGAATTGCTGGCTATCCTGATACATAACGGTACCCGGCATTGTTCGGCCATCGACCTGGCCCGAGAGATACTAAAACTGGGAAAAGACAACCTGGCTGAACTGGGTAAACTTTCTGTAAAGGAACTCATGAAAATCAAGGGTATCGGCGAGGCTAAGGCCGTTACGATCGCAGCCGCCCTCGAACTCGGCCGCCGAAGGGAAGCTGCCAGCCCCCTTGAAAAGGAAGTGATCCGTTCCAGCGGTGATATCGCCCGCTACCTGCTGACAAGGCTCAGGGATTACCGGCACGAGGTATTTGCCGTATTATTCCTGAACCGGGCCAATAAGGTCAACCATTTTGAAATCATCAGTGAAGGCGGCATTACGGGCACGATTGCCGACCCCCGGATCATCCTGCGCAAGGCGCTGGAGTCGGATGCCGTCAATATCATACTCTGCCATAATCACCCCTCGGGCAGCCTGCAGCCCAGCCGGGTGGACGAGCTGCTGACGGCCAAGATCAAAGAGGCCGCAAGGCTGATGGATATTACCGTTATTGATCACATTATCGTGAGCGATACGGGGTATTATAGTTTTGCGGATGAGGGGTTACTGTAGGTGCTGGATGCTGGATACTGGATGCTGGATACTGGATGCTGGATACTGGATGCTGG
>CAYNSL010000153.1:0-4812 GCA_964399755.1 uncultured Chitinophaga sp.
TGTCACCCGAAAACCTACCTTTAACATACAATTTTACCTCATGCCCGCGGGTCTTACTACTGATAAAGCGCATATCCTTCTCCGTGAGCATGGCTATAACGAACTGCCTTCTTCCGGCCCGAAAAATGTAGGCCGCATCGCGCTGGAAGTGATCCGGGAACCCATGTTCCTGCTGCTGATCGGCTGCGGCGGACTCTACATGCTGCTGGGGGATTACCGCGAGGGTATCATCATGGTTTGCTGGGTATTTGTCGTCATCGGCATCTCGTTTTACCAGCACCGCAAGACCGAACGGGCGCTGGAAGCGCTGAAAAAACTTTCTTCGCCCCGCGCGCTGGTGATCCGCGATGGCGTCGAAAAAAGGATACCGGGGCGGGAACTGGTGCCCGGCGATATCATCCTGCTCCGCGAAGGCGACCGGGTGCCCGCCGATGCCAGCCTTTCGGAAAGTGTGAACCTCAGCGTTGACGAATCGTTGCTCACGGGCGAATCTTTTGCCGTATCAAAAAACAGGGAAAAGGACAAGCTTCTGCTGGCAGGCACCCTCGTGGTGCGCGGCGCCGGTACCGCGCTGGTCACCGCCACGGGCGGATCAGCCCAGCTGGGAAAAATTGCGGGTTCTATCAAGTCGCTGAAGGAAGAGTCCACCCGCCTGCAAAAAGAGATGAAGCTCCTGATCACCCGCTTATTCCTGATCGGGATCGTCATCAGCATCGGCGTCATCCTGATCTTTTACGCCACGCGGGGAAATTTCCTGCAGTCACTGCTCAACGGCCTCGCCTCCGCCATGGCCATCCTGCCCGAAGAGTTTCCTGTCGTCTTCACCATCTTTCTCGCCATGGGCGCCTGGCGGCTCTCGCGTAAAAACGTGCTCACCCGGAAACCCGCCGCCATCGAATCATTGGGTTCGGCCACGGTATTGTGCACGGATAAAACAGGCACGCTTACCCAGAACAAAATGGAACTGGTGGCGGTCTACAACGGAAATGAACTGGTGGAAAAAAAATATTTCGGGGGCAACGCTGACCAGGTAGCAGCCGTGATCCGGACATCGCTGAATGCTTCATCGAGCGACCGGGTGGACCCCATGGAGAAAGCCATCCTGCAGGCCCACCTGGAGATTTCGCCTGCTGCGCTATCAGAAACCAACCTGCTCAAAGAATACCCGCTGAGTGAAAACCTGCTGGCCATGACAAGGGTGCTGGAAGATGTTTCCACCAAATCGGTTTCCGTATCGGCGAAGGGCGCGCCGGAAGCTATCTTTAAACTCTGTAATCTTTCCGGAACCGAAACGGCGCGGCATATGCGGGTCGTGAACCAGATGGCCGGTAACGGCTGCCGCGTGCTCGGCGTGGCGAATGCCACCGGTAATCATGAAACTTTACCGGCAGGGCAGCATGAATTTTCCTTTCAGTTTGCCGGGCTGATCGGGCTGGAAGATCCCATCCGGCCCGAAGTGCCGCAGGCCATCCGCGAATGTTTTGAAGCCGGCGTAAAAGTGATCATGATCACGGGCGATTTTCCCGAAACCGCTAAAAATATCGCGGGCCAGGTTGGATTGCCGCCCGGCGGGACGATCATCACCGGCACAGATCTGCAGTCGATGGATGAAGCCGCCCTGCAGGAAAAAATAAAGACCACCACGATCTTCGCGCGGATCGTCCCTGAACAGAAACTGCAGATCATCCGCGCGCTGAAGGCGAACGGCGAGATCGTGGCCATGACCGGCGACGGGGTGAATGACGCCCCCGCCCTGAAGGCCGCGCATATCGGCGTCGCGATGGGCAACAAGGGAACGGATGTGGCCCGGGAAGCCTCCTCGCTGGTATTGCTCGATGACAATTTCGCGTCCATCGTATCCGCGGTGCGGCTGGGGCGGAAGATCTTCGACAATATGCAAAAAGCCATGTCCTATATCATGGCTATCCACATACCGATTATCGGACTGGCCCTGCTCCCCGCATTTTTCCCCGCCCTTCCCCTGCTGATGATGCCCCTGCATATCGTTTTTATGGAACTGATCATCGACCCCGTGTCTTCCATCGCGTTTGAATCTGAGCAGGAGGAAAAAAATATCATGCAGCGGCCGCCGCGTGATCCCGCCGAAAAATTTTTCGGCACCCGGTATATTTCCTACAGTATTTTCCAGGGCCTGCTGCTGCTGGGGATGGTGATCGCCGTGTATTTCCTTTCCATCCGGGAAGGGCACAGCGAGGGTGAAGTCAGGGCCATCACGTTTTCCGCGCTGATCGTGGGAAATATTTTCCTCGTACTGACCAACCTTTCCCTCACCCGCAGTTTTTTATCCGTATTTACCGAACGCAACTGGGCGGCGATCGGGATCCTCTGCGGAGCCTTTCTTTTATTATTGCTCGTGATCGCGGTCCCGCAGATGCAGAAGATATTCAGGTTTGATTTTCCCGGGTACGGGCATTTTATTCCATCTTTTATTGGCGCTGCGCTGCTCCTGCTTATTTTAGAGTTGATAAAATTCCTGCAGGTGAAACGAACTACGGGGTTGGCAAAGGATTAATTACCTTTAAAATAACCATTACCCGTCTATTATGCGCATCACCCGATCCATCACGCCGGTTATCCTGTTGAGCCTGTTCATCTCCTGTAACAATTCCGGGAAACAAACAGAAACCGGCAAGGACACAACCGGAAACACCGATACCACGGTCAGGGTCGATCCCGTCATGATCCCGCCCGCCGACACTCTTTCGAACAGCTTCGTCTACCTGCGCAGCTATGCCGGGAAATACCCTTCCGAAGTGAAACTGCTGGAAGATTCCATTTTGCGGCCACGGCTCCAAAAATTACTGGGCAGGCGTTTTGATTTCTTTGTCAATACATGGGCAGTCGAAACGCCGATGGAAGTCCGGAACAATTTATTCGTGGCTTCCGCCTGCATGGCCCATAATTGCGGCAGCACGAATTTTATCATCGTGGTGGATCTGTCGAAAGACGTTTTGTATGCTGGGATACGGGAAGACGATAAGGTTACGCGCTACGCCGAAGACGGGGGCGGCAATAGCGAACTGGAGAATTGGGCAGCCGGGAACTGAAAGCATTCATCGGCAACCCGTATATTACCCAGGCTGACCTTACCCGAGCCATTGAATGATTTCACTGACCTGCCCCGGCGCGAACCATTTTATCTCCTGGTCTTTCCGGAACCAGGTGAGCTGCCGTTTGGCGTATTGCCGCGTATGGGTTTTGATGAGGGAGATGGCTTCGTCAAGGGACGTTTTCCCGTCGAAATAGTCAAACAGTTCTGCATACCCCACCGTCTGAAGGGCCGGTAACTCACGGTAAGGGATAAGCGATTTTGCTTCCGACACCAATCCTTTTTCCAGCATGGCGTCCACCCGGGCGTCGATATGATGGCGGAGGGCATCTTTCGGCAGCTCCAGCCCGATCTTCAGGATGCGGAAGGGCCGTTCCGCCTTTTTCCCCTTACGAAAACCGAGAATGGAGCGTCCCGTGGCTTCCCTTACTTCGAGGGCCCGCATCAGCCGCTGCGGGTTTTGGTTCTCGCCCTTTTCATAAAACAGGGGATCTTTTTCCCGCACCTGTTCCTGCAGCCAGGCAAGTCCATCCCGGTTGTAGCGGTCGGTGATACTTTGCCGGATGGCCGGATCGATAGCGGGTATTTCATCAAGCCCTTCGCAAAAAGCTTTGATATAAAGTCCCGTGCCGCCCACCATGATCACCGTATCATGCCTGCGAAACAAATCCGATACTTTTTCCAGCGCGTATTGTTCGAAACCGGCGGCGTTTATTTCGTCACGGATACTGTGCGAAGCGATGAAATGATGTTGGACGGCCGCGAGCTCCTCTTCGGAGGGACGCGCCACCCCGATCTCCAGTTCGCGGTAACACTGGCGGCTGTCGGCCGATATGATTTCAGTATGAAAATGTTTCGCCAGCGCGATAGCCAGCGCCGTTTTGCCCGAAGCTGTCGGCCCGGTAACGATAATGACTTTTTTTTCAGTGGATGCTGCCAAGAATCTGATTATACTTCAACCCTC
This sequence comes from uncultured Chitinophaga sp., assembly GCA_964399755.1. Taxonomy (GTDB): domain Bacteria; phylum Bacteroidota; class Bacteroidia; order Chitinophagales; family Chitinophagaceae; genus JJ008. The sequence goes on from CAYNSL010000153.1 coordinate 4,035, forward strand.
AACCCGAATGACTATTTAGATAAAAGCGGTATCTATATAATGAGGTAGACTTAAAACCTAACACCTAAAACTTAAAACCAACACGCCGCATTTAAAATTTAACATTCAACATTTAGAATTCTACACCTCCTCATCTTCCCCCTCCACCGCGCCCGCTTCTCCCAAACCCACGTCCTCACCTTCCTCATTTTTTTCGGCAAAGCCTTCTCCTACCTGGGTAAGATCGTATTTCTCTTCCACGTCGGCGAATTTTTCACCCAGCAGGCCCTTGGTGCCGTACTGGCTGGGGGCGATGCCTTCGGCGCGTACCGATGAGGGATAGTTGATCTTGGGATTTTCCTCTTTCGACACATTGATCAGCTCTACCAGGAAGGTCCAGTTCTTGTTGAAGTCGTAGAGATAGATAAAGCGCTGGTTGGGGTCGCGGATCTCGGATCCGATGCTGGTTTCGGTCATCAGCAGCGGCGGCGCCTTATATTCCTTCTCGTAATGTTCAAGTGAAATCTCCCTTCCCCGCTGCCAGTGATCGTTGCTGCGGAAAAAAGTGGCCTTGTGTTTATTGTCGAACTCGTAGGCCTTCAGAATGGTTTCGTGGAGTTCAAAAAAAGTCTGCGTGTGCCGTATCACTACGTCGCGGTACACGCTTTCATCTTCTTCGAAATATACCCTGAATTTGAGGATTGCCATTTCACAAAATTAAGGAAAAGGTATTAGAGAAGTTTCGGGCTGTGAGCTTTGAGCCATGAGCCGCAGACTCCTAACTCCTAACTCCGAACTC
>CAYNSL010000153.1:4912-6519 GCA_964399755.1 uncultured Chitinophaga sp.
ACTCACGACTCCCGACTCACGACTCTCTCCTGTTCAGTCCCAGTTCCTTCGCCTTTTCCGTAATAAAAACCAGGGCCGCTTCTTTTTCATTGGGGATCACCCCGTCGAGGATGGCGTCTTTGAGTGCGTCTTTGAGGATGCCCACGGGTTTGGAGGGGGGGAGCCCGAAGAGCGCCATGATCATTTCCCCGTTTACCGGCGGCTGCCAGTTGCGGATATGGTCTTTTTCCTCCACTTCTTTACAGCGCTGCCGCACCAGCTGGAAATTCTCCAGGTACTTTTTCACTTTCACTTTGTTCTTCGAGGTGATATCGGCCTCGCAGAGCAGCATCAGCGCGTCGAAATCGTCGCCGGCGTCGAATAATAATCTTCGTATAGCCGAGTCCGTTATATTCTCCCTGGTCAGGCTGATCGGCCGCAGGTGCAGTTCCACCAGTTTTTTAACCCGGCGCATCTCCTCGTGCAGCGGGAGCTTCAGTTTCGCGAAAAGTTTGGGCACCATGCGTCCCCCCAGCACTTCGTGCCCGTGGAAGGTCCAGCCATGTCCCTCTTCAAATTTTTTGGTCGCGGGTTTGGCGATATCGTGCAGGATGGCCGCCCAGCGGAGCCAGAGGTCATCCGTTTTCGCCGAGAGGTTGTCCAGCACCTGCAGGGTATGGTAGAAATTATCCTTATGCCCCACCCCGTCCTTGTATTCGGCGCCGGCCAGGTCTACCATCGGGGGCAGGATGATTTTCAGCAACCCGCTTTTGTATAAGAGGTCGAAACCCGCCGAAGGCCGGGGCGCGAGGATCATTTTGTTCAGTTCATCGGTTATGCGTTCCTGTGATACGATCCGGATCCTGCCGGCTGAAGCGAGGATGCCCTCCCAGGTTTTTTTGTCGATAGTAAAACCCAGTTGCGCGGCGAAGCGGATGGCCCGCAGCATGCGGAGCGGGTCGTCGCTGAAGGTCAGCGCGGGTTCCATCGGGGTGCGGATGATCTTTTTGCCGATATCCGAAACGCCCCCGAAAGGGTCGATCAGTTTCCCGTAGTCGCTTTTATTCAGGCTGATGGCAAGGGCGTTGATCGTGAAATCGCGCCGTTCCTGGTCGTCGCTGATACTCCCGGGCTCCACCGCCGGTTTGCGTGAATCGGAGCGATAGCTTTCGCGGCGGGCGCCCACGAACTCGATATCAAAATCACCGTCGATCCGGATATGGGCCGTCCCGAAGTTTTTGAAAAACTCCACATGGGGAAGGGGATGGAATTGTTTAGCCACCGCATGCGCCAGCGCCAGGGCGTCGCCCGCGCAGACGAAATCCGCGTCGCGGGTCTCGCGGCCCATCAGTTTGTCACGCACAAATCCCCCGACCAGGTAGGTTTCCGCACCCATGGCTTCGGCGGCCCTGGCCACTTTTTTAACGATCATCGATTCTCTCCCGGAAAGCTGGATATCCATAAACGGGGCAAAGGTAGGAATTGAATGCCTTGCAGGATGTTGAATTGAGAATGTTAAATGCTGAATGTTGAATTTTAAATGGGGCGTGGAATGCTGGTTGCTGGTTACTGGTTGCTGGTTGCTGGTTGCTGGTTGGGCGTGATATTAAAAGGTCGTTTACCGGTTT
>CAYNSL010000154.1:0-4910 GCA_964399755.1 uncultured Chitinophaga sp.
CAGACAGAACCAAAATCTGTAGTGCTACCGTTACACCATGGGTCAATCCGTATCCATTTTTCAATGGGATTGCAAAAATAAGGGTTACAGCGTTTAGTGCCAAATAGGGGGATAAGAAAGCGGGGCATCAGCATGGCGCTGTTTTAAACGCAGGTTGCCTGCCGGTTTCCTGTTTACGCAGCCGAAAAAAAACAATATTTCCGTTGTTTTTCCCCTTGCTGACCCTTTCCCGGATAATATTTTTATCATAAATAATAATCATGAGAAATTTTAAAGAATTAAAAATCTGGCAAAAAGGCTTTGAGATAGCGATCAACAGTTTCCGGATCACGAAATCATTTCCGCTGGAAGAACGCCTGGGACTGGCCACGCAGATCAGGCAGGCGGGTGTTTCGGTACCGGCCAATATTGCGGAAGGCAGCAGCAGGAGCAACGCGAAAGATTACAGCCGGTTTATAGAGATATCGCTCGGTTCATCCTTTGAACTGGAAACCCAGTTCCTGATCGCCCGGAAAATGCAGCTGGGCGACCTGTACCTGATCGACGCCACGCTCGACCTGCTGGATGAAGAGGAAAAAATGCTGACTGCTTTTAGTAAGACCCTGCTACAAAAAAGCCGGTGATGCTCGCAGCTCAAAGCTCGCAGCTCAAAGCTCATAGCTTGAAGCTCTTAACCCTGGCTAGAAACTCATCGCCTTTAATTCCTTCCCCTCTTTTTCCTTCAGTTCCCGGATCTTGTCCAGGGCCCTTGCCACTACATCGCACATGATGGTGTACAGCGCGCCGGGTTTGGGATTTTCGTAAATATAATCGAGGGCCTGGTCTTCGTTGGGGATGGTCATGACCGGTAAATCCGGGTTTACTTTATAAATTCCCTGTTTAAGCAGGTCGATGATCTCGTCGGCGGTGCGGCCACGCAGGTTTTTGTCGCAGCGGATGATGATCTCGTCAAAATAACCGGCGGAAATTTCACCCAGTTCACGGATATCCTCATCGCGGCGGTCGCCGGTGCCGCTGATCACGCCCACGCGGTAAGGGTAATCCAGTTTACTCACGAAATCGCAAAGCAGTTTCAGCCCATGCGGGTTATGCGCGAAATCGGCCAGGATGGTAAAGTTTTTGAAATAGAAAAAGTTCAGTCGACCGGGCGTCAGGCTTTCCGACGGAATAAAGGTTTGCAGCCCGGTCCGGATATCGTCGATAGTAATATCGCGGAACAGGTAGGCCGATAATACCGCCGGTAAACAATTATTGATATTGTGCACGGCCCTTGCCTCATAGGTCAGCGGTATATCGCGCGCCCGCAGCACGCGGATCTTCCAGTTGCCCTTCATCAGCGTTACATACCCGTTTTCATACACGCATGATAACCCGTTCCCGGCCGAGTGTTCCCGGATACGCGGGTTATGTTCATCCATACTGAACAGGGCGATATTGCATTTCAGGTCATTCTTCATTTTATAGACCAGGTCGTCATCGGCGTTCAATACGGCGTAGCCGTGCGGGAAAACGGTTTCGGGTACCACGGCCTTCACTTTGGCCATCGCTTCCACGCTGTGAATACCGCCCAGCCCGATATGATCCGCCGCTACGTTGGTCACCACCGCCACTTCACAATTCTGAAAGGCAAGTCCCGATTTCAAAATCCCGCCGCGGGCGCATTCCAGCACGGCGAAATCGACCGTTGGATCTTTTAATACAAAGGCGGAACTCACCGGCCCGGTGCAGTCACCCTTCATCATCAGCTGGTTCTGGATATAGACACCGTCGCTGGTGGTGTATCCCACTTTTTTGCCGGCGCTTTTGGCAATATGGGCCGTCAAACGTGTGGTAGTTGTCTTTCCATTAGTGCCCGTAATGGCGATAATCGGAATACGGCCCGCGCTGCCTCGGGGGAAAAGCATATCCACCACCGGCTCCGCCACATTCCTCGGCAGTCCTTCCGCAGGTTCAATATGCATCCGGAACCCGGGTGCGGCATTTACTTCCAGTATCGCGCCCCCGTTTTCGGCAACGGGTGTACGCAGGTCGGTGGCCATGATATCGATCCCGCAGATATCGAGCCCGATGATCCGGGCGATCCTTTCGAACATGAAAATATTGGCGGGATGCACTTCATCGGTTACATCGGAGGAAGTGCCGCCGGTAGAAAGATTAGCGGTTGGTTTCAGCAGGACCCGTTCATTTTTTGCGGGAATTGTTTCCAGCGTATAACCTGCATCGTCCAGCATTTTCTGGGTGAAGGGGTCGATGGTGATCTGCGTCAGCACTTTTTCATGACCATAGCCGCGCCGGGGATCCTTGTTTGTTTCTTCGATCAGCCATTGAATATTATGTTTACCGTCGCCCACTACAGAAGCGGGGGTGCGCAGCGCGGCGCAGATGAATTTGTAATTGATCACGAGGCAGCGGAAATCATAACCGGTGATGAATTTCTCCACGATGACGCTGCGGCTGTATTCCTTCGCGGCGGCAAAAGCCTTCAGCGCCTGTTCCCAGGTGTTGATGTTGGTGGTATTTCCCTTACCGTGGTTGCCGTCGATGGGTTTGATCACAAGCGGGTAACCAAATTTCTCTACGGCATCTTTCAGTCCTTCTTCGGTACGGACCACCGTGCCGCGCGGTACGGGGATCTCTGCCGCTTCGAGCAGCATTTTTGTTTCTTCCTTGTCGCAGGCGATATCGACAGCGATATTGGAAGTGGTGGATGCGATCGTGGCCCGGATCCTTTTCTGGTTGACGCCATATCCCAGTTGTACCAGGCTTTGTTTATTCAGGCGGATATAAGGAATGCCTCTTTTCGCGGCTTCGTCAACGATACAGCCGGTGGAAGGCCCCAGCCTCGTGTCTTCCCGGATTTCACGCAACCGCTGGATATCTGTTGATAAATCGTAATCTTTTCCGTCGACCAGGGCCTGGGCAATATCAACCGAAGCCCGGGCCGTGTAAATACCCGCGTCTTCTTCCATATAACTGAACACTACATAATACACGCCTTCTTTTTCGCCTTCGGGTGTTCGGGTCCGGCCAAAGCCCACATCCATCCCAGCCAGGGTTTGCAGTTCCAATGCGATATGTTCGATCACATGCCCCATCCAGGTGCCTTCTTCCACCCGTTTGAAAAATCCGCCGCGTATGGCTTCGCTGCAGCGGTGTTCGATCATGGTGGGAAACAGTTTTTCCAGGCGCTCCCGGAAACCCGGAATCTTGTCGGTAGGCCGTTGCTCCATCTCTTCCAGGTCCAGTTTCATCTGGATCAGTTTGGTACGCCTTACGCTCCAGTAATTGGGACCTTTCAGCACTTTTATATCGAGGATCTTCATATGTTAACCGGTTGAAGAGGGAAGTTAGTTTTTTTTGGGAAGCCGGCCAATAGGAGTCGGGAGTTCGGAGTCGGGAGTTCGGAGTTCGGAGTCAGGAGCCGGTGACCCCGGCTCAATGCTCGCAGCTCATGGCTCATAGCTCATAGCCCGTAACTCACAGGCCGCAGCTTTTATTTTGTTATATTTATCAAAACAATGTTATGTCAACTACCGACCGCCGCCGGTTTCTGAAGCGCGCGGGGATTTTCTCCGCGACCGCTTTTTTTTCTACCCTTTCAAAACCCGCCTGGTCAAGAAATCTTGAATCGGCCCTGCGGAACGCCGAAGGTATTTCGCCGGAAGACCTGGCCACCGAGGAGGATTTCTGGTATTATATCCAGCAATCATTTACCGTTTCGCCTTCGCTGATCAATTTGAATAATGGCGGGGTATCGCCCGCTCCCAAAACCGTTCAGGATGCCATGAAACGGTACTATGATTATTGCAACGAGGCGCCCAGTTATTATATGTGGCGTATCCTTGACCAGGGCCGCGAGCCGCTTCGCCGCAACCTGGCTTCGCTGGCCGGCTGCAGTCCCGAAGAGATCGCCATTAACCGGAATTCATCCGAAGGACTGGAAACCGCCATCTTCGGACTGCAATTAAAACCGGGGGATGAAGTGGTGGCTGCCAAACAGGATTATCCCAATATGGTGAATGCGTACAAGCAGCGTGAACTGCGCGACGGCATCAAAATGATCTGGATCAACCTCGAATTACCCAGCGAGGATGAAAATTACCTGGTGAGCCAGTATGTAAATGCCTTTACGCCAAAAACAAAAGTGGTCCATCTTACCCATATCATCAACTGGAACGGGCAGATACTGCCCGTGAAAAAAATCGCGCAGGAAGCGCACAAGCGGGGGATCGAGGTGGTGGTGGACGGCGCCCACAGTTTTGCGCATTTTGATTTTAAAGTGCCCGACCTCGACGCTGATTATTTCGCGGCCAGCCTGCACAAATGGCTCTACGCCCCGATCGGCAGCGGGATGTTCTATGTGCGGAAAGAAAAAATAAAAAATCTCTACCCCCTGTTCGCCACCGGCGATAACCCTTTGAAAGACGATATCCGGAAATTCGAATCCCTGGGCACCAGGCCCTTCTTTATCGAACAGGCCATTGGAAAATCGCTGGAATTTCACGAAATGATCGGCAGCGAACGGAAAGAAAAACGGCTGCACTACCTCAAGAATTACTGGATGGAAAAAGTTAAAAACATTCCCAAGGTGAAACTGAACACGTCGATGCACCCCAAATGGGGCTGCGCCATCGGTAATGTCGGTATCGAGGGAAGGAAACCCGGTGAACTGGATACTTTCCTGCTTGACAAATACAAGATACATACGGTGGCCATCGAATGGGAGAATATCAAAGGCGTGCGGGTAACGCCCAATGTGTACACAACCACGAAAAATCTTGATTTGCTGGTAGACGGTATTACGGCTTTTGCGAAATCATAGAAAAGCGAAAGTCAAATCAGTCATATCAGTCATATCAGTCATATCAGTCATAGAAGTCATATTAGTCAAATATGTCAGGGAAGAGTGT
>CAYNSL010000154.1:5010-6490 GCA_964399755.1 uncultured Chitinophaga sp.
ATCAGTCATATCAGTCATAGAAGTCATATTAGTCAAATATGTCAGGGAAGAGTGTAAAGTTCATTGATCCATCAATTCCGGTATATTGTAACCTGTCTGTATAAATATAAACCGCCAACATCATTGTCTTCCCAGCTTGCACGAAAAATCAATTTACTCGAGGCCACGGCCATCAACATGATCGACATGGTGGGCATCGGCCCCTTTGTGGTAATGCCGCTGGTGGTGGGTTATTTCGGCAGCGGTTTATTTATCTGGGCCTGGATCTTCGGCGCCATCACGGCCCTGGCGGATGGCATGATCTGGAGCGAGCTGGGCGCCAGGTACCCGCTGGCAGGAGGCACGTATAATTTTCACCGGATCGCGTTCGGGCAAAAGGGTGGAAAACTGATGAGCTTTTTATTCGTCTGGCAAACCTCCATCCAGGCCCCGCTGGTCGTGGCATCGGCTTCGATCGGGTTCGCGCAATACCTTACCTACCTCGTCCCGCTTTCTGCCTGGGAGCAAAAAATGGTTTCAGGCGGACTGGTGATTTTTGTATTTATCCTCCTGTACAGGAAGATCGAAACGATCGGGAAAATTTCGGTGGTCATGGGCGTGATCGTGATCCTGACGATCGCCTGGATCATTGTCAGCGGCTTCACGCAGGGGCAGCACAGCATCCCGCTGGTCCCGAAAGGAACCGATTCATTTTTTTCCTTCGCCTTCTGGGCGGCGGTTGCCCATGGTTCCCTGAAAACCGTATACAGTTACCTGGGATATTATAATGTCTGTCACCTCGGCGGCGAGATCATCCGGCCGGAAAAAAATATTCCAAAAAGCATTTTCATTTCCATTTTCGGGATCGCGGTGCTGTACCTGCTCATGAATATCAGTGTTATGAGCGTGATACCCTGGCAGGAGGCGGGGAAAATGGACAAATACCTGGTCAGCAGTTTTATGGAGCAGTTGTATGGCCACCGGGCCGCCGTGCTGGTCACTGTACTGATCCTTTGCATCGCGATGTCATCCCTGTTCGCGGTGGTACTGGGTTATTCACGCGTGCCCTATGCCGCGGCGCTGGACGGCAATTTTTTCAGGATTTTCGGCAAACTGCATCCCGTCAAAAATTTCCCGCATATATCCCTCATCATGCTTTGCGGGCTGGGATTTGTATTCAGCCTGCTCTTTAAATTATCACAGGTCATCACAGCGATCCTGGCGATGCGGATCGTGGTGCAGTTCATCGGGCAGGCGGTGGGGGTAACGTTGCTGCGTATGCGAAACGGCACAAAGGACCTGCCCTTTAAAATGTGGTTATTCCCGGTTCCCGTTATCCTTTCAACCGCGATCTGGATCTTCCTTTTTGTCTCCACCGGCTGGTTCGCCCTCTGGGGCAGCCTGGTGGCACTGGCAGGCGTGCTTGTTTTTTGGTTGAAAGATAATTACAGTAGACAGTCTTCAGTAAACAGTCTTCAGTAAACAGTCTTCAGTAAACAGT
>CAYNSL010000155.1:0-6380 GCA_964399755.1 uncultured Chitinophaga sp.
ATTTGCCTAAAGGCTTCGATTGCAATACTTTTACATGAAAGATCGGGTCCTGAGGCGTTTCAAAAAAATACTCAAATGGTTCTTCCTGTTGCTGCTTTTCCTGGTGGCAGCGGTATACATTTTTATTCAGACCCCTTTTGGCCAGAACTGGATCGGCCGCCAGGTAACCAAAAGATTTTCACGCAGCCTGAACACGAAGATCAGTATCCGGCATGTTGATTTTTCCCTCTTTAACCGGATGCACCTCCAGGGCCTGCTGATCGAAGACCGGAAAGGGGATACCTTATTATATGCAGGTGATATGAAGGTCAGGATCACCGACTGGTTCTTTTTTAAGAAAGAAGCCGAACTGAAATACGTGGGACTGGAAAACGCGCTGGTGAAATTCCAGCGCACCGATTCGGTCTGGAGCCAGCAATTCCTCTTTGATTATTTTTCTTCGCCCGCCGGCGCCACTCCTTCCAAAAAGAAAGGGGGCATCGTATTCAACCTGAAAAAAGTTGAATGTAAGAATGTGACCTTCCTGAAACGGGACGCATGGATGGGTGAAGACCTCCGCATTCACCTGGGCAGGATGCAGCTGGATGCCGACCAGCTCCGCTTTTCCGGGAGCCGCTACGGGATCAACGCGCTGGTATTGCAGGATCCCGTCGTCTCCATCAATCATTATGCCCGGTTGAAACCAAAAAAGACCGGGGTCGCGCCAGCGGAAGATGGTGAGGATAAGCCGGCATCCTGGCATACCGGCGACCTGCTGGTGATGCTGCGCAATATGAAAATCATCAATGGCACTTTCAGTACCGATAAACCTACTGACCGCGCCACCCTGCCCTGGTTCGACGGACAGCATATCCTGATCACGGGCATTAACGGGGAATGGACCGATACCCGTTTCGGCGGAGACACGGTGCATTCGGTGATGAAGCTCTCGGCTTTTGAAAGAAGCGGGCTGGAATTGAAAAACCTTTCGGCCGACCTGACCATGACACCGCAGGGCATGTTCTTCGACAAGATGGAACTGGTGACCAACCGCAGCACGCTGCGGAATTCCTTTTCGATGTCGTACAACGACATGGGCGATCTCGGCAATTACATACATAAAGTAAGAATGACCGCCCACTTCACAGACTCGGAAGTGGACAGCGACGATATCGCTTTTTTCGCCCCTTCCCTGAAAAAATGGAAAAAGAAATTCTATATCAACGGGAGGGTGAGGGGCACGGTTGATGATATCCGCGGGCAGGCCATGCTGATCAGGACCGGTAGCGGCACCCTGGTGGACGGCGACATTTCGCTGGTGGGATTGCCCGATATCAACAAGACATTTATCGATTTCAAATCAAATGACTTCCGCACCAATTATTCCGACGCGCTGGCGATCATACCGGCGCTGCGCCGCGTAACGCAACCCGACCTGCGCCGGATACAGTATGTCAGGTTCCGGGGTAATTTCACGGGGTTTATCCGCGATTTCGTGACGTTTGGCACCCTGCAGACCAACCTCGGCACGCTGACCACCGATATCAACATGAAGCTTCCCGCGGGGCAGGACCCGGTTTATTCCGGTAAGATCTCCACCGAACATTTCGAGCCGGGTATACTTTTCGGCGACAAAAAGATCGGCGCCCTGGCCGCGCATATCACCGTAAAGGGCCGGGGGTTCAGTGACCGTTCCCGCAATACGCTTATCGAGGGCACGATCCCCTTCGTGGAATACAACGGGTACCGCTATGATAACATCACGGTGAACGGCCGGCTCGACAAACGCCTTTTCGAAGGGGTTGCATCTATCAGTGACGAATATGCGAATTTGACCATGAACGGCACGGTGGATTTTAACAACCGCACCCCCCGCTTCAAGCTGCTGGCCGATATCCGGCACGCCGATCTTAAAAACCTGGGTTTCACGCGCGACAGCATCAGCTTTAAAGGGCTGGCCAACCTCGATTTTACCAGCGACAATATTGATAATTTCCTCGGCACCGCCCGGATTACAGACGCCGAGATCAGGAAAAACGGGAACCGGATACCTTTTGATTCGCTGATCGTGGATTCCTATTATACGGATCACGAAAAGCAGCTGTCCGTGGTCTCCAATGAATTTACCGCGAAAGTGTCGGGTGATTTCAGCCTGCAGGACCTGCCCGCGTCCTTTACCTATTTCCTGAATAAATATTATCCCGCTTATATAAAAGCCCCTAAGAAAACACCGGCAAACCAGGATATCCGTTTCGAACTCCACACGTTTTACCTTGATGATTACATGCAACTGATCGATTCCGGACTGATGGGACTGAATAACCTGAACCTGAAAGGGCAACTGAACCTCGCGGAAAATAAAATGGGGATCGAAGCCGAACTGCCGCAGTTCAGGTACCGGCAATACAGTTTTGACGATGTGAAGCTTATCGCCGAAGGAAACGCCGACAGCCTGGGACTAAGCGGACAAACGGGACTGATCCGGATCAACGACAGCCTGACGATCCCACGCTCCGTTTTCAATATCAATTCCCGCAATGATTCTTCAAGGGTTTCGATTGTTACCGGCAGCAGCCAGACGGTGGGCAAGGCCGACCTGAGCGCCTTGCTGCTGACCTATAACGACGGCGTGAAAATTGAATTCAATCCTTCCACTTTTACCATAAACGGAAAAACCTGGACCATCGACGAGAACGGCGAAGTGGTATTACGCACCAATACCCCCGCCAGCGGGCTGCTGGTGCTGAGCGAAGGCGACCAGCGGATCCAGTTAAAAACGCAGCCGTCCGACAGCGGAAACTGGAATAATATCAGGGTGGAACTGACCAACCTGAACCTGGGCGACTTCGCTCCCTATTTTATGCCGAAGAACAGGCTGGAAGGTTTATTGTCGGGCCAAATACTGGTGGAAGACCCGACCGGCAACATGAAAATTCACTCGGATGATATCCGGACCCGCTTCCTGCGGCTTGACAATGATTCGCTCGGGGAAGTAAAAGCCAGCCTGGCCTACGATAATAAATCCCGGGAACTGACGGTAAACGGCAATACCATCAACCAGGAACATTATCTCGGGTTCAATGCGCGCATCCTGATCGGGGATAAAACAAGGGCGAAGGAGAACCTGATCGCCCTGAAAGCGCGGAATTTTGAGATCAAAGTGCTGGAACGTTTCCTGGGCAATCTTTTTTCGGACATGCAGGGCTATCTGACGGGCGATATAAATATCGCGGGCGCTTTCGACAACCTCAGCGTTACCGGGAAGGGCCGGCTGAAAGACGCGGGGCTCAAGGTAAATTTCACCCAGTGTTTTTACCGGATCGCGGATACGGACGTGGAACTGACGCCGACCCGCATCAACCTCGATGGCATTTTACTAACGGACACGATTACCCGAAACCCGGTATATATCACCGGCGGTATCGAGCATGAATCCTTCCGGAACATGTTCTACGATCTCGATATTTCCACCCGGAAACCCCGCACGACCGGGGAAGAAGATAACCGGCCGGTGCAGTTGCTCAATACCGCTTACCGCGACAATAAACAGTTTTACGGTAACGTGAAGGGCACAGGGCGCCTCCAGCTGCGCGGGCCCCAGTCTGACATGTACATGAAGATCGACGCCATCGCTTCCACGAAGGACAGCAGTTATATCACCATCCCGCCCACCTCGAGCCGGGAATCGGGTATCGCCGATTTTTTAGTGGAAAGAAAATACGGACGCGAGATGAGCGACAGCGACTACAAGCGGGGTTCCACCAGCATCATCTACGATGTGGACGTTACGGCCAATAATCTCGTGAATGTAAAAGTGCAGCTCGATGAACTGACGGGAGATGAGATCAAGGGCAGGGGAGCGGGCACCCTTAATATCCGTTCCGGCACCTCCGAGCCCCTCGCGTTCCGCGGCCGTTTTGATATTGAAGATGGGAATTACCTTTTCACCTTCCAGTCCTTTTTCAAAAAGCCCTTCGTGCTCAAGAAGGGAGCCGATAATTATATCGAATGGATCGACGATCCCTATAACGCGAAGATCAATGTAACCGCCGTGTATACCGCCAACAACGTGAGCTACGCGCCCCTCGCCAATGCCTGGAAAAATATCGACCAGGGTATTTCCCGCGCGCGGGGCGACGTGTACGTGGTGGCCAAGCTGACCGACAAGCTCTTCCAGCCGCAATTCGATTTCAGCCTGGAATTCCCCGCATCGAGCGTGGTCAACAGCGACCCCGCGCTCGCTTTCAGCCTGCAGCAACTGCAGAAAAACGTAAACGAGATGAACAAGCAGGCCACCTACCTCGTGGTGCTGGGCGTCTTCGCGCCCGTGGAGAGCGGCGGTAATTTTTCACTGGGTGAAGTGGCCACCAACAGTCTCTCAGGTATCTTCTTCAACGTGATCAACGAACAGGTGAAGAAGATCGTGTCAAATATTTTCAAGACGGATAAACTGAATTTCAATTTCAACAGTTCGGTGTACAACCGCAATATCATCGATCCCAACAGTAAATTCAGCCTTGGCAGCAATGTCAACGCTTCGCTGGGAAGTTCACTGTTCAAAAACAGGGTTATCATTACCCTGGGCGGAAGCGTGGAGGGCCTGCTGCAAACGGGAACGATACAGCAACAGGTGGGTTTCCTGAAAGACTTTACCATTGAGATCCTCATTAATGCCAGCGGCACTTTCCGGGCCAACCTGTTTTACCGGGAAGACGTGGATTATCTTACTTCCAACACAACAGGCGCGGGACGGCAAAACCGTTCCGGGGCGGGCCTGTCTTACCGGAGGGATTTCGACAGTCCTTTCGACTTTTTAAAAAAGAAAAAGAAGAAACAAATCCCGGCTCCGGAGGTGAATCAGTAATCAGTAATTAGGGATTAGGAATTGGTATTTGTACCGGGATTGATCTCATGACCCATCTTATCTTTTTTTACCTGCAGGTATCTTTCATTAAAGGGGTTGGCATCCACTTCGATCGGGATATTCTCCACGATCTCGAGCCCGTAACCGATCAGCCCGACCCTTTTTTTAGGGTTGTTGGTCATCAGCCTTAATTTGGTGATGCCAAGCTGCCGCAGTATCTGTGCGCCCAGTCCGTAATCGCGTTCATCCATTTTAAATCCAAGGTGCAGGTTGGCTTCCACGGTATCGAGTCCCTGTTCCTGCAGCCGGTATGCTTTCAGTTTGTTCAGCAGGCCGATGCCCCTGCCTTCCTGGTTCATATAAATGATGGCGCCCCTGCCTTCGGCTTCCACCATCCGCATGGCTTTGTGCAACTGTTCCCCGCAATCGCAGCGTAGCGATCCCAGGATATCACCCGTAAAGCAGGAGGAGTGTACGCGTACCAGCAGGGGTTCGTCTTTTTCCCAGCTTCCCTTGAGCAGGGCCAGGTGTTCGTTGGTGGAATTTTTTTCGCGGAAAGCCACCAGTGTGAAATTCCCGTAGCGTGTTGGCATCTCCACCCGCACCACTTCTTCAATAAGCGAATCGGTACGGATCCGGTATTCGATCAGGTCTTTGATCGAAATGATCCGGAAATCAAAACGCGCGGCCACTTCGATCAGTTGCGGCAACCGGGCCATTGTACCATCTTCGTTCATGATCTCTACCAGTACCCCGGCGGGTTCCAGTCCCGCCAGCCGGGCCAGGTCAACCGAGGCTTCGGTATGGCCTGCTCGGCGAAGCACGCCTCCTTTTTTGGCGCGGAGGGGAAAGATATGCCCGGGTCGGCCAAGGTCGCCTGCCTGGGTGCCGGGGTCGATCAGGGCCTGTATCGTGCGGGAACGGTCATGGGCCGAAATGCCTGTCGTGCAGCCATGCCCCAGTAAATCGACCGATACGGTGAATGCCGTCTCGTGAAGGGCCGTATTATTATTCACCATCAGTTCGAGTCCCAGTTCGTCGCAACGTTCTTCGGGGAGGGCAGCGCAGATCAGGCCGCGCCCGTGTTTGGTCATAAAATTGACGACTTCCGGCGTTACATGCCTGGCGGCACAGATAAAATCGCCCTCATTTTCACGGTCTTCATCATCCACCACTACAACGAGTTTTCCCTGCTTAATATCTTTTATCGCGCGCTCAATCGAATCAAACATCGGGTATATTTTATGCAAAAATACATAATCGGGGCCGCCCGGAAGGATGGTTGCTTTCCGGGCAGGATACCGGTAAAAATGAAGTAAAAAGGGGGAATAAAAAGCCGGACCTGTAAATGTTGTTAGTGGCAAAAAAACCGGATTCCTGCGGGTTAATCCGGCCTTTTAGTTGGCAAATTCCAATCGGGCGGGAGGCCCTGCGCCGACCCCTTTATTCCCGACTTATTCACGCAGCAAAAAACGCGGGGGCAATGTCATTATAAAGCCTTATTTTTCAGCCTTGATTTGTTAATATTTGCCTATAT
>CAYNSL010000156.1:0-6335 GCA_964399755.1 uncultured Chitinophaga sp.
CCATTGCCCATTGCCTATTGCCTATTGCCCATTGCCCATTGCCCATTGCATATTGCTGATTGTTGGTTGCTGGTTGCTGGATCCTTGTTGCTGGTTGGGCTTGTAATGCGACGTTCGTTTAGCGGTTTATGGTTTTCAGTTTTTGGTTTATGGTTGGGCGTGTTATGCGGCGTTCGTTTATTGCGCCTTGAGGTATACTTGGAACGGAACTCGTGAGATGCGGAGCATCGAACTCTCTGTGACCTCTTTACGCCGTATCCATTGGCGAAACCTAATAGAGATGAGATAATAAGCCATAAAGGTATATCAGCATTCTCTTTGCATTTTTCTCTGTGTTAAAACTTTTTGCGAGTTGCTAGTGGCTAGTGGCGAGTGGGTGGCGTGATATCCGGAGGTCGTTTATTGGTTTCGGGTATTCTGTGAGATGCGAAGCATCGAACACTCTTTGGCCTCTGTTCTCTGGGATTAGGAAAGCATAAAAACTTCAGGAAATCTGAGCAACAGCGGTAAAAAACTCCGCGCCACCTCCGCGCCCTCCTGTTCTCCGCGGTGAAAAAAATTACGTCACCCGCCTTCTTTCATTTAAAATTTAGCATTTAAAATTTAACATTCTTCTATTTCAGCTTGCTCTTAATCTCCTGCAATTTCAGCAGGGCTTCCACCGGAGTAAGCCGGTTGATATCGATCCCTTCCAGCAGTTTGCGTATCTCGTCGAAAGTTTCGCTGTGCGCGTCGAAGATGGATAACTGCAGTTTGGCGGCGCCCAGGCTTTTGACTCCCGCGTTTTTTTCATCGCTGCTGCTTCCGTGAATGCTTTCCAGGTGTTTCAGTACTTCATTGGCCCGGTCGATCAGGGAAGGGGGCATGCCCGCCATTTTAGCTACGTGAATGCCGAAGCTGTGGGTACTGCCGCCCCGCGCGAGTTTGCGCAGGAATATGATCTTATTGCCCGCTTCCTTATTGGTGATATGGTAGTTTTTTACCCGCGGCAGTTTTTCTTCCAGTTCGTTCAGCTCATGGTAATGCGTGGCGAACAGGGTGCGGGGCTGCTGGGGTGAATTATGCAGGTGTTCGGCAATGCTCCAGGCGATGGAAATACCGTCGTAAGTGGATGTGCCGCGCCCGATCTCGTCGAGCAGGATCAGGCTGCGGGGCGTGAGGTTATTGATGATGGAAGCGGTTTCGTTCATTTCTACCATGAATGTGGATTCTCCGCCGCTGAGGTTATCGGAAGCGCCTACTCTCGTAAAAATTTTATCCGTAAGGGCGATCTTCGGCGATGCGGCCGGAACAAAACTCCCGGAATGCGCCATTAGGGTGATCAGCGCGGTTTGCCGGAGCAGGGCCGATTTACCGCTCATGTTCGGACCGGTGAGGATGATCAGTTGCTGGTCCGTTTTGTTCAGTTCGAGGTCGTTGTGAATATAGGTTTCCCCGATGGGCAGGTGACGTTCGATCACGGGATGCCTGCCTTCATGGATGATGAGTTCGTCGCCGGTATGGAGCTGCGGTTTTTTGTACTGGTACTGGATCGC
This sequence comes from uncultured Chitinophaga sp., assembly GCA_964399755.1. Taxonomy (GTDB): domain Bacteria; phylum Bacteroidota; class Bacteroidia; order Chitinophagales; family Chitinophagaceae; genus JJ008. Next base: position 1,536 of record CAYNSL010000156.1, read on the forward strand.
GTTCTGCGCGAAACAACAGAGACAGTCAAGGATGGCCAGTATATTCCCGTTGGTCTGTACCGGGGCCAGGTAATCGGAGAGTTCGTTAAGCAGGGCGTCGAACAACTGCAGTTCGATCGTGAGTATCTTTTCTTCCGCGCCGGTAATTTTTTCCTCGTAATCCTTTAATTCGGGGGTGATATAGCGTTCGGCGTTCGCGAGTGTTTGTTTGCGCGTCCAGTCGGGCGGCACTTTATTTTTATGTGCATTGGTAACCTCGAGATAATAACCGAACACGTTATTGAAGCCGATCCGGAGCGAGGAGATGCCTGTTCTTTCCGCTTCCTTCGTCTGCAACTGCGCCAGGTACTCTTTCCCGCTGTGCGCGATGCGGCGGAGTTCGTCCAGTTCGGGACTTACGCCACTGTTCATCATCCCGCCCCTGGCGACCAGCGCGGGTGGGTTATCGACGATCTCCCGGAAAATGCGGTCGGCGATATAAGGACAGGGGTTCAGCGCGTCGCCCAGTCTTTTCAGGTATTCGCTGTTCGACGCACCGCAAAGCTGTTTGATGATCTCTACCTGTTTCAGTCCGCGGGCCAGGTGCAGCACTTCGCGCGGGTTGATCTTTTTTACCGGGATCTTCGACACCAGTCTTTCGATATCCCCGCATTGCCTGATCGGCGGGGAAATTTTGTTGCGCAGTTCGGTTTCGCGGATCAGGTATTCCACCGTATCCAGTCTTTCGTTTATTTTCCGGATATCCACCAGCGGGAAAACGATCCATCGTTTCAGCAGCCGCGCCCCCATGGGCGAAACGGTATTGTCGAGTACCGACAGTAATGTGTGGTTCCCCTCCGAATTGCCATGTACCAGTTCCAGGTTACGGATCGTAAAGCGGTCCATCCACAGGAATTCGTCCCGGTCGATACGATGCAGCGAGAGAATATGCTGCAGGTTCGGGTGCTCGGTTTCCTTCAGGTAGTGCAGGATGGCGCCGGCCGCCACCAGCCCGTTCTTCAGGTCGTCAACGCCAAAGCCCTTGAATGAATGCGTTTGAAAATGTTTCAGCAGCAGGTCTTGCGCATACACGGGATCGAATATCCATTCGTCAAGGGTATAGGTATAGATCTTGGCAGGAAAATATTCCCTGAACTTTTTTTGCTGGTGCCGCTGGAATACGATCTCGGCGGGCTGAAAACCCTGCAGCAGTTTTTCGGCGTATTCCCGGTCGCCTTCGGCCACCAGGAATTCGCCGGTGGAGATATCGAGAAATGCGAGACCAAATTGTTCATGCTCCGCGAAATGGATGGCCGCGAGGAAATTATTGCTGTGGTGTTCGAGCAATTTATCATTGACCGTCGTGCCCGGGGTCACCATATCAGTAACGCCTCTTTTCACGATCCCTTTGGCCAGTTTCGGATCTTCCAACTGGTCGCAGATGGCTACCCGGTGCCCGGCCTTTACCAGTTTATGCAGGTAGGTATCGAGGGCATGATGCGGGAATCCCGCCAGCTCAGAGGAAGCCGCGGCCCCGTTATTACGTTTGGTAAGCGTGATCCCGAGTATTTTTGAAGCCAGCACGGCATCGGGCCCGAATGTTTCATAAAAATCCCCCACGCGGAACAGGAGGATGGCATCCGGGTATTTCTGCTTGATCGCCCGGTGTTGCTGCATCAGGGGTGTATCGGATGTGGTTGCCTTGGCCATGAAGGGCAAATATAATTGCTTTGCCCGCGACGCGGGAGAATTACTGGCCGGTGTGAATTACTTTTGCGCCATGCGAAAAAGAAGCAGGACGGAACTGGGCCGCAAAACAGTGGAAGAGTTCAGACAGGCCGAAAAAATGCCGGTGATTGTCGTGCTCGAGAATATCCGCAGCGCCTATAACGTGGGCAGCGTGTTCCGGACGGCAGATGCCTTCCTGGTGGAGTCGATTTATATTATCGGGTATTCGGCGAAGCCTCCCCATAAAGAAATAAAGAAGACGGCCCTTGGCGCCGAAGAGACGGTAAACTGGAAATATTTTAAAACAACCGCCGAAGCGATCGCGGAGCTGAGGGAACTGGGATATACGGTCTGGGCTGTGGAGCAGGCGGTAAACAGCTTCCCGTTGCACCAGTTACAGGAAAAGGGAGCGGGAAAACTCGCCGTCGTGTTCGGCAATGAAGTAACGGGAGTTGAAGAATCCACCATCCGTTTATGCGAGGGCTGTGTGGAGATCCCGCAACTGGGGATGAAACATTCCCTGAATATCGCAACCGCGGCGGGGGTGGTGTTGTGGGAGATGGTGAGAAGTAGGTTCATAGTTCATGGTTCATAGTTCATGGTTCTTCCGTAGGGAAAATGGTATTGACTGGAAGACGGTGGTACTATTTAGCATCAAAGATTTAGCATTTAAAATTTAGCATTTAACATTATTAGTTTTAATGGGCCGGGTTCGCAGTTATCTAAGTCTCATCAAATTTTCGCATACCATCTTCGCGATGCCCTTTGCGCTGATCGGGTTTTCGCTGGGTCTCGGTGCAACGACTACCGTGATCCCCGGCTGGCACCGGGTCATCTTTCCGCCACAGTTTGATTGGGAGGGGTTGGGCATAAAATTCCTGCTGGTGATTGCCTGCATGATCACGGCCCGCAGCGCCGCCATGGCTTTTAACCGCTACCTCGACCGGCATATCGATGCCAGGAACCCGAGAACGGCGATCCGGGAAATCCCATCCGGGATCATCACGGCGGGAAATGCCCTGCTGTTTACGATCCTTTCCTGCGTACTGTTCCTCGCGGCCTGCTTTTTTATCAACCGGATTTGTTTTTATCTTTCCCCGGTGGCCCTGTTTGTCGTGCTGGGTTACAGTTATACCAAACGGTTTACACCGCTTTGTCATCTTGTGCTGGGGCTCGGTTTATCCCTGGCCCCGATCGGAGCCTACCTGGCCGTTACGGGGCGTTTCGACTTGCTGCCGGTCTTTTTTTCCATTGCCGTTATTTGCTGGGTGAGCGGGTTTGATATCATTTACGCTTTGCAGGACGAAGAGTTCGACCGTTCGCAACGACTTTATTCCATACCGGCCTGGCTGGGAAAAGCGAAAGCTTTACGCATTTCAGAATTACTGCACCTGTTCAGTGCGGCTGCCGTCGTATATGCGGGGCTGCTCGGGAAATTCGGGTGGCTCTATTGGACGGGCGTGCTTGTGTTTACGGGTATGCTCGTGTACCAGCATTCCGTTGTAAAGCCTGATGATCTGCGGAGAGTGAACCTTGCCTTTATGACCGCCAATGGAGTGGCCTCGGTTGTTTTTGCCATCTTTGTCATCGCTGATATTTTTATTTAATCATGATGGCAAATAACAATTCCCCCTATTTAACATTTAAAATTCAACATTTATCATTATCATAAAAAAGTGTCACGTATTTTATCCATAGACTACGGCATAAAAAGAACCGGTATTGCGGTAACCGATCCCCTGCAGATCATTGCCACGGGACTGGCCACGGTCGCATCCCGGCAACTGATCCCGTTCCTGAAGGATTATTTTACAAGGGAAACAGTGGAGCTGATCATTATCGGGGAGCCGAAGAACTGGGATGATTCAGATACCCATGCCACCCCGCTGGTGGAAAAATGCATCCGCGAGCTGGCCAAACAATTCCCCGGCATACCCGTTAAAAAAGTGGATGAAAGGTTTACGTCAAAAATGGCCAAAGACGCCATGCTGGAAATGGGATTAAAGAAAAAAGAACGGCGGAACAAGGCCCTGGTAGATGAGATCGCGGCCACCATCCTGCTCCAGGAATACCTGCGCGGGATCCAATGAACGCTGGTCCGCTGTATAGGTAAATAAACCGAATCGCAGTAACTTTGCAACCCGGAAACCCTTCATTTTTAAACTGAACAGCTTGATACTCCCGATCGTTGCATATGGCCATCCCGTACTTCGTAAAGTGGCGGCCGATATTACGCCCGATTATCCCCGTCTTGCCGAGTTGATAGCGGATATGTGGGAAACCATGTATGCCAGCAGCGGGGTTGGCCTTGCCGCCCCGCAGGTGAACAGGGAAATCCGTCTTTTTATCGTGGATACGGTGCAAATGTTCAACAATATGGATGAAGAGGACAAGGCGGAGTATCCGGGGGACCCCGGCGTGAAAGCCGTTTTTATCAATGCCCGTATCCGGGAACTGGACGGTGAGGACTGGTCCTATAATGAAGGATGTCTCAGCATACCCAAAATACGGGAAGATATTTTCCGCCAGGAAACGGTTACCCTTGAATATAGGGATGAGGAGTTCAATCCCCGGGTCGATACATTTACCGGGCTCTCGGCACGGGTCATTTTACATGAATTCGACCATATAGAGGGGAGGCTTTTTATCGACCATGTATCGGCCCTGAAGCGAAAACTGATGAAGGGTAAACTGAATGATATTTCAAAAGGCAAAGTAGCAGTGGATTATAAAATGCTTTTTCCAGGGTAGGCCAATCCCGGACAATCCCTTTTTTTACAGACCCCTATGTCATTAATGGTTTTCCCCTGAGTTTTTTTATACCGCGCTGTCTTTCATTACACTGCCGCTATCAGCATCGCTGATACCCACGGTGAGATACAACCGAAAATATAATTTGCAGAAACGGAACTTCTGTTTAAATTGGGTCTCCATTCCTCTGAATCTGATTTCCCCCCTCGTAAACTGCCATTATCCTGGTAAAGTCAGCCCCGGTCCCTGGTAACTTTTATTATTGATAACCAATTAAAACTTGCTTAATGAGAAGACACATTACTCTTTCTCTGCTGGCCGTATTTCTGGCCATCTCCTTCT
>CAYNSL010000157.1:0-6208 GCA_964399755.1 uncultured Chitinophaga sp.
ATAAGATAAAAACCGAAGTGGACAAGGCGGTCATCGATGTTTTCGAAAGCACGGCCTTTATCAACGGGCAGCCGGTCCGCGATTTCGCCGCTCATCTTTCCGCGTACCAGGGTGTAAAACACACGATCCCCTGCGCCAACGGCACCGACGCCCTCCAGATCGCGATGATGGCATGGGGACTGCAGCCGGGCGATGAAGTGATCACGCCTTCCTTTACTTATATCGCGACTACCGAAGTGATCGCCCTGCTGAAGCTTACCCCGGTATTTGTTGAAGTGGACCCGCAGACTTTCTGCATCGACCCCGCGGCCATTGAAAAAGCCATTACGCCCCGTACCAGGGCCATCGTGCCGGTACATTTATACGGGCATGCCGCCCCGATGGAAGAGATCATGGATATCGCCCGTAAACACAATCTCTGCGTGATCGAAGACAATGCGCAGGCCATCGGTTGCGATTACAGTTTTTCAAACGGCGTCAAAAAGAAAACGGGGGCCATCGCGCAGATCGGCACCACTTCTTTTTATCCCTCCAAGAACCTCGGCGCTTTCGGCGACGGCGGCGCCATCTTCACCGACGATGATGAACTGGCGGTGAAACTGAAAATGATCGCCAACCACGGGCAGAGCCGCCAGTATTACCACGACACGGTGGGCTGCAACAGCCGGCTCGATACCGTACAGGCGGCGATTCTTGATATCAAACTGCGTCACCTCGATGCCTATATCGCTGCCCGGATCGCGGCCGCCGATTACTATGATAAGGCTTTTGCAGGGCAGCCGAAGATCAGGACGCCTTACCGGGCGCCCTGGTGCCGGCACGTGTTTCACCAGTACACCCTGCAACTCGAAAATGTAAACCGCGACGGTCTCAAGGAGTTCCTCGCCGGTAAAGGGATCCCTTCCATGATTTATTATCCCGTGCCCGGCCATAAGCAGAAGATGTTCGCGCAGTTCAATGTTTCCGCGCAGTTGATGCCGGTTACCGACTGGCTGACGGAAAGAGTGATCTCCCTGCCGATCCATACCGAGCTGGATGAAGAACAATTGCATTTTATCAGTTCCAGTGTGCTGGAATATGTAAACCAATAATAACCTGATATGAAAATTGCTGTTGTCGGAACGGGATATGTGGGACTGGTTACCGGAACCTGTTTCGCCGAAACGGGCAACCACGTTACCTGCGTGGATATCGACGCCGCCAAAGTCGCCAAGCTGAAAAGCGGCGAGATCACGATCTACGAACCGGGGCTCGAAAAATTATTTATCCGCAACCAGAAAGAGGATCGCCTGGTTTTCACCACCAGTCTCGCCGAGGGGATCAAAGATGCCGCCATCATATTCCTGGCCCTGCCTACACCGCCCGGCGAGAACGGATCGGCCGATCTGAAATATGTATTGGGCGTGGCGGAAGAACTCGGGAAACTGATGACGGCTTATAAAGTGATCGTGGACAAAAGCACCGTGCCGGTGGGCACCGCCGAAAAAGTGCAGGCCGCCATCGCCGCAAATTACAAGGGTGAATTTGATGTGGTGAGCAATCCGGAATTCCTTCGTGAAGGGGCGGCCGTGGAAGATTTTATGAAACCCGACCGCGTGGTGATCGGCACCCGATCGGAAAAAGCGAAAAAATACATGAACGACCTGTTCGCGCCTTTTGTGCGGCAGGGGAATCCCGTTATTTATATGGACGAGCGTTCCGCGGAACTCACGAAATACGCCGCCAACGCCTTCCTCGCCACCAAGATCTCTTTTATGAATGAAGTGGCCATTCTCTGCGAGCGACTGGGAGCCGATGTGGACATGGTGCGCCGCGGTATCGGGAGCGATGAGCGGATCGGGAAACGTTTCCTGTTCCCGGGGATCGGTTATGGCGGAAGTTGTTTTCCCAAAGACGTTCGCGCCCTGGTGAAGTCGGCACACGAAGCGGATTATCAGTTCCGGATACTGGATGCCGTGATGAACGTGAATGAAACGCAGAAACTGCACCTGCTGCCGGGTATCAAAAAATATTTTGGCAATAACCTGAACGGAAAACGTTTCGCGCTCTGGGGACTGGCTTTCAAACCCAATACGGATGATATCCGGGAGGCGCCGGCGCTCTATATCATCAAAGCCCTCCTGCAGGAAGGCGCTTCGGTTTGCGCCTTCGATCCCGAAGCGATGAAAAATGTGCGTGCCGAAATCGGGGATATCATTCAGTACGCCGAAGGACAATACGAGGCCCTTGAAAATGCGGATGCCCTGATCATCGCCACCGAATGGAACGAGTTCAGGACCCCTGATTTTTCAAAAATTACCGGCAGCCTGAAAAACAAAGCTATCTTCGATGGGCGCAATTTGTTTGACCTGAATACGGTGCGCGACCTCGGTTTTCATTATGAAAGCGTAGGCCGGGAAACCGTCAATTAATGCATATGCAAAACAAAAAGGTATTGATCACCGGTGCCGCCGGGTTCCTCGGGTCGCACCTCTGCGACCGTTTTATCAGGGAGGGTTACCAGGTGATCGGTATGGATAACCTGATCACCGGCGACCTGAAAAATATCCAGCACCTTTTCAAACTGGAGGCCTTCGAATTTTATCATTGCGATGTTACCAAGTTTATCCATGTTCCCGGCCGGCTGGATTATATCCTGCACTTCGCCTCGCCCGCGAGCCCGATCGATTACCTCAAGATCCCGATACAGACGCTGAAAGTGGGAGCGATGGGAACCCATAATTGTCTTGGCTTGGCCAAGGCCAAGGGCGCGAGGATACTGGTGGCTTCCACCAGCGAAGTATACGGTGATCCGCTGGTGCACCCGCAACCGGAAGAATACTGGGGTAATGTAAATCCCGTAGGACCCCGCGGCGTTTATGATGAAGCGAAGCGGTACATGGAATCCATCACCATGGCCTATCATAATTTTCACGGTGTGGATACGAGGATCGTCAGGATCTTCAACACCTATGGCCCGCGTATGCGCCTGAACGACGGGAGGGCCCTGCCCGCCTTTATCGGCCAGGCCCTGCGCGGGGAGGACCTGACGGTGTTCGGCGACGGCTCGCAGACCCGCAGTTTCTGTTACGTGGACGACCTGATCGAAGGTATCTACCGGTTACTGTTAAGCGATTATCACGGTCCGGTGAATATCGGGAACCCCAACGAGATCTCGCTGAAGGAATTCGCCGAAGAAGTGCTGGCCATTACCGGGCACCAGGCGAAGATCGTTTATAAACCCCTGCCGGTGGATGACCCCAAACAACGCCAGCCGGATATCGGCAAGGCAAAAAAACTGCTGGGGTGGGAGCCCAAAGTGGACCGGAAAGAAGGATTGAAAAAAACCTACGATTATTTCAGGGCCCTCTCGCCGGAGGAATGGCACCGGCAGCCCAAGGAATTCATAAGCCAGAAGTAAAATAAGTATGATATACCAGGATTTAGTCGACAAGAAATCAAAACTCGCCGTCATCGGACTGGGCTATGTGGGATTGCCCATCGCGCTGGAATTCGCCCGAAAAATTTCCGTGATCGGGTTTGACATCAGCGCGAAACGTATCGAAATGATGCGGCAGGGCATCGACCCCAGCAATGAACTGGATCAATCCGCGTTCGAAGGATGCGATATCACGTTTACCGATTCACTGGACGTGCTGCGCGAGGCCCGGTTTTTTATCGTGGCGGTGCCCACACCCGTGGATGAACACAATGTGCCCGATCTGACGCCGGTGAAAAAAGCGTCGGAGACGGTCGGCAAAGTGATCAGGAAAGGAGACTATGTAGTGTTTGAATCAACCGTGTACCCCGGCTGTACCGAAGAAGATTGTTTGCCCATCATTGAAAAGATATCCGGGCTGAAAAACGTCACTGGTTTCAAACTGGGTTATTCGCCGGAGCGCATCAACCCCGGCGACAAAAATCATACCCTGTCTTCGATCGTCAAAGTGGTGTCGGGCTGCGATGCGGAATCGCTCGAAGAGATCGCCAAAACATATGAACTGGTGGTGAAAGCGGGCGTACACCGGGCGTCGTCGATCAAAGTGGCCGAGGCGGCCAAGATCATCGAAAATACCCAGCGCGACCTGAATATCGCGCTGATGAACGAGTTATCCATCATCTTCAACATGATGAACATAAACACCTATGAAGTGCTGGAGGCCGCGGGCACCAAGTGGAATTTTTTAAAATTCCAGCCCGGGCTGGTGGGCGGACACTGCATCGGCGTGGATCCTTATTATCTTACCTATAAGGCCAATGAACTTGGCTATGATGCGGAAGTAATTCTCGCGGGCCGGAATATCAACGATAATATGGCCAAATACGTAGCCAAAACCGTGATCCAGCATATCATCAGGAATACGGACGACGTTAAAAAAGCCAAAGTACTGGTGAAAGGCGCCACCTTCAAGGAAAACGTCAGCGATATCCGGAATTCCAAAGTGGCCGATGTTGTTAAAGCGCTAAAATCCTATTACGTGAATGTAGACGTGGAAGACCCGCACGCCGATTCGGAAGAATTATTGCATGAATACGGATTTGGTCTCTGTGCCGGCACCGGCAACGACTATGACGCCGTGATCATCACGGTGCCGCACCAGCATTACAAAGAACTGGACGATGCTTATTTCGCATCGATCACCCGCCCGCACGGGCTGGTGGCCGATTTGAAAGGAATTTACCGGAATAAAATTACTAACCGTCAATACTGGAGTCTCTGATATGCCCTTTACCGCTACTGAACTGCCGGGACTGTTGCTGTTTGAACCCGCTGTATTTGAAGACAGCCGCGGTTATTTTTTCGAGTCCTATAATGAAAAAGTATTTAAGGAGCAGGGGATCGATGCCCGCTGGGTGCAGGACAACCAATCGTCTTCAACTTACGGCGTTGTCAGGGGATTGCATTACCAGTTGCCCCCGTACGCGCAGGCCAAACTGGTAAGGGTTCTACGGGGCAAGATCCTCGATGTGGTTGTCGATATCCGCAAAGGATCGCCTGCATTCGGTCGTGCGTACTGCAAAGTACTGTCGGCAAAAAACAAGCGTCAGTTATATATTCCGAAAGGATTTGCCCACGGGTTTTCGGTGCTGAGTAAAAGGGCGGAGGTCTTTTATAAATGCGACGGATTTTACAATAGGGAAAGCGAAGCGGGTATCCTTTACAACGATCCCGCGCTGGGTATCGACTGGCGGGTACCGGCGGAAGAGGCGATCGTATCTGAAAAAGACAGCGGGCTTCCCCTGCTGGCGGATTGCCAAAACAGTTTTGTTTTTGAAACCTGATGATCGTCCGGCAAAAAATATTAGTCACAGGCGCCAACGGGCAACTGGGTAAATCTATGCAGCGGGCCGCGCCGTCATTCCCGCAGTTTGAATTCATCTTTTTATCGCGGGAAGACCTGCCCATCCATCATTTTGAGATGGCGCGTCATTATTTCAATACCTATCATCCGCAATACCTTGTCAATTGCGCGGGGTATACCGCGGTTGACCGGGCCGAATCGGAAAAAGACCTTGCCTTCCAGGTAAACGGTGAAGCGGTGGGGGTGCTGGCGGCTATTTGCCGGGAAAACAATACCCGGTTTTTACACGTATCGACCGATTATGTTTTTGACGGCATGGCTACGCAACCTTACCGCGAAGATGATGTCACCCATCCCGGAAACGTATACGGAGCTTCCAAAAGGGAAGGGGAGATCCAGGCCCTGCATTTCAATCCGGATACCATTATCATCCGCACCTCCTGGCTCTATTCGGAATTCGGGAAAAATTTTGTGCGCACGATGCTGAAGATGATGCGGGAAAAAAAGGAGATCAGTGTGGTGAATGACCAGCAGGGATCGCCTACCTACGCGGGCGACCTGGCCGAAGCGATCGGGACGATCATCGCCGGCCAGCAATGGCATCCCGGGATTTACCATTTCAGCAACCGGGGGATCATCAGCTGGTATGATTTTGCCCTTGCCATAAAAGAAATCAAAGGATATGATTGTTTGATTAACCCCATCCCGGCTTCCCAGTACCCGACCCCGGCCCGCCGGCCGGCTTATTCCGCGCTGGATAACCATAAAATCAGGGAAATTTTCGGGATCCCCGCAAAGGACTGGAAAGAAAGCCTTAATACCTGCCTGGACCATCTCCGCAAATAAAAAATCCCGGCGAAAAGCCGGGACTTTGTTGACCCATAAGGATTCGAACCTTAACAGACAGAACCAAAATCTGTAGTGCT
>CAYNSL010000158.1:0-6128 GCA_964399755.1 uncultured Chitinophaga sp.
TGGTGAAACTGGTTTGCAGCGGCGCCGGCATGGAGGGATGCGAAAAAGCGGTAAGCAAGTTCATCAAATATTAAACGGTGTAAGTGCCAAGCGGCACGGATATGTTTTTCATGCACAGGGAAACAAAACGGGAGGGGCAGCTACAGCTCCTCCCAAATTTTTTTCGCGAATGCTTCCAGCGAAGGATCCCGCGCGCCCATCAGTAACAGCACGCAGTCATCCGTGAGGTGCGGACGGACCGCCCCCAGAAAATCATTCCTGTTCTCCACGAAAAAAGCGGATTTGCCGATTGATCTGATGTCATTGATAAGATCATTGGCCGATATGTCTTTTACCGCTGTGCCCCCCGCATAAAAGATCTCGCTCATCCAGATCTCATCTTCGGGTCTCAGGATCCCGGCGATCTCCCTGGCAAATTCATCCCTTAAAAATTTCGTAGGCTTGTAACCGTGCGGCTGGAACCAGGCGATCACTTTGGGGGCCACGGGCTGGCAGGCCGCGATCGCCGCGGCGCATTTCACGGGGTTATGCGCGAAATCGTCGATCAGCCAAACGCCCTGCTTTTTACCATATACCTGGTGACGCCGGTAGATCCCTTCGTAATTTTTTAAAGCATCCGCGCAAACAGCAAGGCTTACCCCCACCCCGTTAGCGATGGTTACAGCCGCCAGCGCGTTCTCCATATTATGTTTGCCCGGCAGGTTCAGCCGGAAATCCGTACCCTGTATCGTGAAACGGATCTGCATTCCTTCCTGGCTGAAAGCAGCTGCTTCATATCCGGCACTGACCGAAGGATCGGCCGAAAAATCCTGCTGGATATCCTGCGAGAATTGCAGCGCGAGGGGATTCCCGCGGTTCACGGAAAAATACCGGCTGTTGTTTTTGAATATGCCGAAAAGGTTCATCAGTTCGCTGATCTCCTGGTGATCCTTGTCTATATTGAGCAAGAGCCCGATCTCGGGTTTGTATTGTACGATGGAACCGTCGCTTTCATCGGCCTCGATCACCAGCCATTCCCCCTTTCCCACTTTGGCATTCCCGATCTTTCCTTTTTTAATGAGACTGACCAGTCCCGCCCCGCTGATAATACTGGGTTCCATACCCGCGTGTTCAAGTATATCGAACAACATGGCCGCGGTGGTGCTCTTGCCGCTGGTGCCCGCCACCGCGATAGTTTTCCGGCTCGCGGCGATCAATGCCAGCAGCTCCGATCTTTTGAGAATGGGGATGTTCAGCTGTTTTGCTTTCTGCACTTCCGCAACGGTGTCTTCGATGGCCGTGGAGACCACCACAAGATCGGTGGCTTCGGTAATGCCTTCGCCGTTCTGTACAAAACAGGCGATCCCTTCCGCTTCCAGTTTCTCCTTCGTTTCGTTGTACTCGCCCGCGGCAAAAAAACGGTCGCTGCCCGATACGTTTTTGCCCGCCCCTTTGAGGTACTGGGCGAGTGCGCTCATCCCGCTGCCTGCGATACCGATAAAGAATGGCTGGCGGAAATCATCCAGGGATTGAATCATGGTACAAATAAAAGAAATATCGGGGAGAAGGATTTTTAAAGCGATCTGCGTCAATCATCGGTATCGAATTCATCATGAACGGCGATCTATGAAAAAATTCGTAGCCACTTAAACCTTTTTTTTATCTTTCGGTCACAGACCGGTCTAAAACCCTGCCATGCCTGCCATCAAGCCCCTCCTCACCGTAACCCTGGCCTTTTCGGGCCTTGTAGCATTTATCGCCTGTAATAAAAGTTCGGGGACGAACAACCCCGCGCCCACACCGGTTGACCCGGTGGCTGCCGCCCTGAATTTACCGGCAACACCTTTTAATTATGCGAACCCGGCCTTGCCCGGGTATATGAATGCGCCCAATATCGTGGGACAGATCAATACGCCCCCCGGCAATCCGGTTACCGATAATGGCGCCACGCTGGGAAGGGTTTTGTTTTACGATAAAAATCTTTCGGCCAATAATACGGTTTCCTGCGCTTCCTGTCATAAACAGGCCAGCGCCTTTTCCGATCCCCTGGTTAAAAGCCAGGGATTCAACGGCGGTTTAACCAACCGGCATTCCATGGGACTGACCAATGCAAAATATTATCCCAACGGAAGGTTCTTCTGGGACCAGCGCGCGGCCACGCTGGAAGACCAGGTGCTCACGCCCATCCAGGACCCGGTGGAAATGGGTATGACGCTGACGGCCCTGGAAACGAAATTGAAAAATATCGCTTACTACCCGCCGTTATTTACAAAAGCTTTTGGCGACGGCAGTATCACCAGCGCCCGTATCTCGGCCGCCCTGTCGCAGTTTGTTCGTTCGATCGTATCCTACCAGTCGAAGTATGACGCGGGAAGAAGCACCCTGCCCCCGGGACCCCAGCCGCCCAATGCCAGCTTTCCCAATTTCACCGCATCGGAAAACCGGGGAATGCAAATCTTTATGACCGGCGCGGGCGGATGCGTGCCCTGCCATGGTACGGAAACATTTACCGCCCCGCAGGAAAAAAACAACGGGCTGGACCTGACCACCACCGACCGCGGTTTCGGTTTGGTCGTCAACAATGTTGCCCTCGACGCCACTTTTAAAGTAGGCTCGCTCCGTAATATCGAACTCACGGCTCCCTATATGCATGACGGACGATTTGCCACCCTTGAACAGGTAGTGGAACATTACAGCAGCGGGGTAAAAAATCATCCCAACCTCTCCCCGCAACTACGTTTGCCCAACGGGCAACCCAGGCTGGGCAATTTCACGGCACAGGAGAAGGCCGACCTGGTGGCTTTCCTGAAAACGCTGACCGATGTGAATCTGATCGCGGATGTGAAGTATTCAAATCCATTCAAATAAAAAAGCACTCTTAAAATTTATTGTACGCAGAGAACGCGAAGCCCGCGGAGATAATATTCATATCTCATTCTCTGTGCAGCAGCAATTCCAATTTAGAAATCAATCCTGCCGGCAAACAGATTCTAAATTGACGCAGTAGTTCCCCAATCCCTATTTACTTTATATACTCTATATACTTATTTACTTATATACTTATTTACTTATTTACTTAAACCCCTCCCTGCGCAGCCCGCAACATCTGCGGATAACCCCATTTCCTGGCCAGCGCGTTAACAGCCATCGTGATGCGCTTGACACGGGTAGGCTCCGTTTTCGCGCTGTCGATCCATTTACTGAAATAACGCTGGTGAGAACCTGTAAGCGACCGGAAAAATGTACGGGCGGCAGGATCGTCGTCGAGGCATTCTAAAAAATCCTTATTAAAAACGAATTCATCTTTGTCAAAAGCCAGCTGCACCTGCAGCATCGCCCCCTTTCTTTTGCCGATGCCCCTCCGCATATCCTTGTTGAGCGCCATAATAAAGGTGCCGTTACCCATGGGCAGGAGCGCGATACCCTTTATCTTATATTGATCCAGTTTGCCCTTTACCCGGAATGATTTCTTATTGCCCGGCAATAGCCGTTGCGCGATGTTTGCGGGTACTTCGATATAGGTCCAGCCCGTTTTCTCCCCCTGGCTGCCGAATTGCCGTATCGTAGCGGTAAACGTAATCATAACATGTTCCGGGTAAATAAATTTCGGTATTCAGGCTGATATGAACAAAAGCCGGCTTCACGGGAAAATCCAAAAAGGTTAAAAGAATCTGAAATTGGGTGTCCTTCTGCGCCATTTCTTTTCTTTACCGGATTGATGGCTATTTTTGTCAATTCGCCGAACCTGCCATAGCCATGAACCAAACTGCCGCACAAAATAATTTCAAGCGCTGCATTTTACTTTCCCTCGCTGTTATCATGGCCCTTACTTCTTTTGCCCAGACGATCCCCGTTTCAATAAAAGTTATCAATAACCGGAAAGAGCCGGTAGCCTATGCCACTTTTACGGTGCAAAACAGGACCGACAGTAATGCGGTGATGAAAAAAGTGGCCGACAGTTCGGGCTCGGCCCGGTTCAATCTTACCCGGGGACAACAATATCTTGTCATCATCAGTGCGGTCAATTACCAAACACTCGAAAAAGGGATATTGATAAACGGCCAGCAAAAAAATTTCAATTTTACCCTGGAGACCGCGGGAAAAACGATGGAAAACGTGGTCGTCACCGCGCAGAAACCGCTGCTGCGCCAGGAAGACGACAAGACCATTGTTGACCCCGAGAGCCTGGCGGCGGCTTCTACCAGCGGTTATGAAGTGATTGAGAAAACACCGGGGCTCTTTGTTGACCAGGATGGCAATATTTATATCAGCAGCCTCACGCCCGCTACGGTTCAGATCAACGGGCGTGATATGAAAATGAGCGCTTCGGATGTGGCGACCATGCTGAAGAACCTGCCCCCGAACGCGATCGCCAAAATTGAAATCGTCAGAACGCCCTCCGCCCGCTATGAAGCATCCGGAAGCGGCGGCGTCGTAAACGTCGTGCTCAAAAGAGGCGTGAAGATCGGGCTCACCGGCAGCGTCAATACGGGTTGGCAGCAGGGTAAATACGGGAATGAATTCACCGGGTTCAGCCTGAATAACAATACCGGTAAAAAATCAGCCTACCTGAATTTCAATATTGGCAAGCGTAATAATTATGAACAGATCATCACCAACCGTCGCTTCGCGCCCGATTCCCTGCTCAGCCAGGACGCGCTGACGGTTTATCCCGCCCATTCCATTTACACCGCTACCGGGGCTACCTGGGACCTGGGCAAAAAATGGGAGCTGACCTATGACGCTGACCTGAACTATAACAATTTCAGCAATAGTACCGGGAATAAAAACCAGATCCTGAAACAAAGTACGGCGCAGCTATTGAGTAATAGCCGGAACAATGTGAACAATGACGGTTATTCGCTTTCGGTGGGGAATGGATTCGAATCCAAGCTGAAAATCGATACGCTGGGATCGGAATGGAGCAACGACACCTATTATACCCATTCGGTCAATCATAATGACCAGGCTTTTTCAACGGAATACCTGTTACCGGTCTTTCCCGGTAGCGGCGGTGATGGCAAGGCCAGGAGCCGTCGCGATTATTTTACAGGCAGGTCCGACCTGAAATTGAAAATGAAAGCTAAGTTCACTTTTGAGACCGGTATCCAGTCGACCTACATGGGATTTCATAATTACACAGAATATTACCGCGAATCGGGTGGCGTACGCTCACCAGATAAAGGCCGGACCAATACGTTCAGGTACAAACAGAACATTAATTCATTTTACCTGCAGGGCGCCAAAACCCTGGGCAGGGATTTTGTCGTCAAATTCGGCACGAGGCTGGAAAATACAAATATGGTAGGACGTCAATTCGTACCGGGCGACACTTCCTTCTCCGTTCACCGCACCGATCTGTTTCCCTATGTATACCTCAGCAAAAAACTGATGAAGATCGCCGGCTATGAATTACGCGCCTACCTGGTGTACCGCCGCAGCATCCGGCGCCCCTCCTATGAACAGTTAAATCCTTTCCGGCGCTATGTGGACGAATACCTCACGGAGACGGGTAATCCCGCGCTGCGGCCGCAGTTTACCCAAAACTACGAGGCCAATGTGAGTGTTGATGAGCGCCCGATACTGGCCGTCGGACTTAACGATACCAAAGATATTTTTACCAATGTGGTCTATCAGTCGGATACCAGCCTGCGCCAGGCCTACCGCACTTACGACAACCTGGGGAGTAACAAAGAATGGTACCTGCGCGGTCTCGGCGCCATTCCGCCTGGCGGCCGTTATTTTTTTGTGATCGGCGCCCAGTACAACCATAATTTTTACGAGGGACTTTATGAAAACAAACCCCTCGCCTTTAAGAAGGGAACCTGGACCTTCTTTACCTATCATACCCTGAAGCTCGATAAACGTTCGGTGATCACGCTGAACGGTTTTCTCCGTCTCAAAGGCCAACAGCAGTTTTATGAGCTCAGTTCCTTCGGTCAGCTGAATACCAGCGTAAACCGGAAATTCATGAAAGACAAACTCATCGTTACGCTTAGTCTCAGCGATATGTTTGCCACCAACCGCAACGATTTTACGATCAACCAGGGTTCGGTACATGCCAGCGGTTCCCGCCAGGCCGATACGCGGCGTTTCGGGATCAACCTCCGTTACAATTTCGGAATTAAGAAAAAAGAAGAGAATAAGGA
>CAYNSL010000159.1:0-3534 GCA_964399755.1 uncultured Chitinophaga sp.
TATTGCCTAAAAAAGCCCCCTCGCAACCTAACGGCAGGAAGGGGCTACCGGACTCAATGATGCATGATCATCAAGCGATATAAAGCAGTTGTAATTGATCAGCGGTTCGCCTCGCGGTAGGCCTTTCTTTTCCGGCCGAGATAATTATCGAGGAGGAAGAGGCCGATGATCACGTTGATCATCATCAGCACATTCACATAAGTATTGCTGAAGAACTTGCTGAAGTCGATCTTGTTGACATTCCTGACAAGCGTGGTGTCGCTGCCGGCGCTAAACGACATCTGCGAAAATCCGTATACCAGGAAACCGAGGATCATTACGATAAAAAAGAAACCGATACCGAAAATGATCTTCTTGTTGATATAGGATTTCGTGGCGGGGGCGATATGCAGTTTGGCGATCTCCTCCATCACGTTTTTCGTAAAACGCAGGGAGGGCATTTCCGTTTCCGAAGCACGGAGCAGGTCGCTCACTTCGAGCAATTCCCGGTATTTCTGTTTCCATTCCTGGTTCGTTTGGAGCAATTGCTCCACCAGCGTTCTTTCTTCCGCGGAAGCGGCCCCGTCGATATAATCCCAGAGGCGTTCTTCCATGCCATGTTCCTTTTGCATACAGGATCAGTTTAAATTTTTTATTTCTTCGGCAAAATGCCGTTCCATTTTTTCTTTCAGTCTTGTCCTTGCCCGGTGCAGGCGCACTTTGGCGGCATTCACTTCGATGCCCAGCACCTGCGCGGTTTCTTCCAGCGACTGTTCCGCTTTGTAGAACAGGGTGATGATCTCCGCATCGTCGGGTCCCAGCAGGGCGATCGCTTCGTTCACCATCGCCTGTCTTGATTTCTGTTCCACTTTATCCGCCCGCATACCCGAATCGCGGCTGTCGGCCAGTTCGAACACTTTATCATCGTCAAGCGAATGAATCTCCACCTTCTTTTTCCGCAGGAAGGTGATACAGGTATTGTTCACGATCGTATAGAGCCAGGTGCTGAACTTGGATGCCCCCCTGAAATCGGCCAGGTATTTATAGGCCTTGATAAATACGTCCTGGGCCAGTTCTTCGGCATCTTCCCGGTTCTTCACCATCCGGAGCGCCAGGGTGAACACATAATCCTGGTAACGGGTCACCAGCCCGGCATAAGCCTGGTGGTCACCATTCAGCACTAAGCTAATGATCTCATTATCATTCAGTCCGGTCGACATTCTACTTATAAGACAATCAGGGGGCTGCCGAGGTTACAGTACAAGTTACGACAAATCCGGGCCGGCTGTAACCCGGGCGATGGGCCTGTTGTCATAGATGCTGTACGGTGATGGAATTTCAGGCTGTAACCCGGGCAAAGAACCGGTAGTCAAAGAAGGAAACCACCCCGCCCCGCGGCGGTATATTTAAAACAAACAATTAAATCTTATTACAATGGGAGAAGGACAATTAGCGATCATGTGGCTGCTGCTGAGCACCCTCGCACTTTTTGCAATGATTTTCGGGTTGCGCTATATGGCGAACAAGGAGAATATGGCCATGATCGAAAAAGGCATTAACCCCCGGGATGTGGCCAACCGGCCGGCCCCCTACAAAAACCTGAAATGGGCCCTGTTACTGATCGGTGCGGGTATCGGTCTCTTCCTTGCCTATGTACTGGATCATTATGCACTGAATCCCGGTAACAGTATGATCGAACATGATGGCAACGAAGCCATTTATTTCTCGCTGATCGCCATCGGCGCGGGTATCGGTCTCTTTGGTTCCTACCGGATGGAGAAGAAATGGTGGGACGAAAACAAAGGCGTTCAATCTTAATTCCTATTACACACCTTATCCGGAAGCAATCCCGTTTTGGCGGGGTTGCTTTTTTATTTGGCCGCGGCCGCCATCGCTTTTTTGATCACAGGATCTTCGGTATTCAGCACCTGGTAATAACCGCTGTTTCTCCATTTGTACCGCGCCAGCAGGGCCCTGAGCCTTAACTGCAGGAGCGTTTTTTCGGCGGGGCTGATCGCCTGCAGGTTAACCGAATCCACCGGGCCGTTCAGCGCGAAACCATCCCAGAATCCGGCATCCCGGAATTGATTGATATAGGCCGATGCGGAAGGATAGGCATTGATCTCGTTGCGGTGTTGCAGGTAATAATAATATACATAGCTGCTCATCCCGTTGCCATCAAATAACCCGTTAAATTTACGCGCGTAGAGCGTGGTATCGGCCGGCACAAAGATATCGGGGGTGATGCCGTCGCCGCCGTAGAGGGTGTCGTTGCAGTTGCTGATATATTTTTTACCGTTTTGATGATTGCGCAGCGAGTCGGCCGAGAACATTTCACCGCTGCTGAATCGCTGCCAGAGCTCATCCATATAAACTTTTTTCCCTTTTTCATAGGAGCGCTGGATGCTCCGGCCGAGCGGGGTGTAATAACGCGCTACGGTCAGGCGGAGGGCCGCTCCGCCGCTCAGCGCATATTGTTCCTGCACCAGTCCTTTCCCGAAAGTGCGCCGCCCGATCACGGTGGCGCGGCACCAGTCCTGCAGGGCCCCGGCCAGCACTTCGCTGGCGCTGGCGGAGAGTTCGTCGACAAGGACCACCAGCTTCCCGGTTTCAAAAAGCCCGGGTCTTTTACAGCGGTATTCCCTTTTTTTATTGTTCACGCCTTCGGTATACACCACCAGCTTATCGCCGTCCAGGAATTCATCCGCCATATCCACCGCTTCGTTCATAAAACCGCCCCCGTTACCGCGCAGGTCGAAGACCAGGCTTTGCATTCCCTGTTTTTTCAGGGTTTCCATGGCCTGCATGAATTCTTCATAACTGGTTTCAGAGAATTTATTCAGCCGGATATAGCCCGTCGTCCTGTCGATCATATAGCTCGCATCCACCGCGGGAACAGGGATCGTGCCGCGGGTAACGGTAATGGATAGTTGCTTATCACCGCGCAGCAGTTTCAGCCCGGCTTTGGAGCCGCCGGGCCCCCGGATGAATTTCTTGATAGCCTCCACGCTCAGTCCCCTGCGGGTAAGCGAAGAATCATTTACGGAGATGAGTTTATCGCCGATCTGCAGCCCGGCCCTTTCGCTGGGTCCGCCGGGAATCACATAGACCACATTCACGGTATCGCTGAAAATATTAAACTCCACGCCGATCCCTTCGAAATTGCCGGCGAGGTCTTCATTGGCCGCTTTCAGGTCGACCGGCGGCAGGTACACCGAATGGGGATCCAGTTCCGTCATCATTTCCTCGATGGCCTTTCCTTCAAGGGAATCGAGATGTACGGAGTCCACGTATTTTAATCGGATCAGGTCAAGCGCTTCCTGCAGGGAGCTATGACGATTGGAGGAAAAAAAACCGCTTTTCCCGCCACCGCCCGCATTCAAACGGTATCCGAGGAACATCCCGATGATCAGCACTACCGAAAAAATCAGCGGCAGCCAAACCTGTAATTTTTTATTCCCCATCATAGACCTTTATTGCTTAATTTGTTGCAAATTAGAGAAAAGTTGCTGTTTTCAGCGACCAGCGACCAGTGACCAGCGACCAGTGACCAGC
>CAYNSL010000159.1:3634-6126 GCA_964399755.1 uncultured Chitinophaga sp.
ACCAGTGACCAGCAACCAGTGACCAGCAACCAGCGACCAGCAACCAGCAACAGCCATGCCCTCCAACAAACTCATAGCCGACAGCGGCGCCACCAAGGCGGAATGGTGCCTGATGGGAAAGACGGGAAAAAAAACCGTCATCACGCAGGGCATCAGTCCCTATTTTCTGAGTACGGATCAGATTACGGAGATATTAAATAAAGAACTACTGCCCAAACTGAAGGAAGCCGGGGTGGATGAAGTTTATTATTACGGCACCGGTTGCGCCAATCCCGTCAATGCCCGTTCGGTAAAAAAAGCCATTCAGCGTGTATTCGGGGAAGCCCGCGTGGAAGTAACGCACGACCTCATGGCCGCCGCCCGCGCCCTTTGCGGAAGGCAAAAAGGCGTGGCCTGTATCCTGGGTACGGGATCCAATTCCTGTTATTACGACGGGAAAAAAATAGTGAGGAACAGTCCCGGGCTGGGCTATGTGCTGGGCGATGAAGGGAGCGGGGCCTACCTGGGTAAGAAAGTGATCCAGTATTACCTCTACGGCACTTTTGATGAAGAACTGCGGGGCCGGTTCGACCTGACCTATACCACCAATGCCGCGGAGATCCTCGAAAACGTTTATAAAAAGCCCCTGCCCAACCGTTACCTCGCGGGGTTTACGAAATTCCTGGCCGAGAACCGCGGGCATTATATGATCGAGAACATCATCGAAGACGGCCTGAATGATTTTTTCTTTAACCACCTTTGCAAATACAAGGAAACCTGGACCCTGCCCGTGCATTTCACCGGCGGGGTGGCATTTGGTTTTAAGGATGTGTTACAGCAACTTTGCAGTAGTTATGAATTTGAACTGGGCAAAGTGATGAAGGCGCCGATGGAAGGACTGATCGAATATCACCGCTAAAAGCAAGCCGCATGGCATTTGAAAAAATTACCGAACAACCCAGTCGCTACCGGCACCTCGAAAATATGAGCATCGGTGAACTCCTGGCCAATATCAACAAAGAAGACCAAACCGTGCCCCGGGCCGTTCAGGAAGCCATTCCCCAAATAGAAAAATTAGTGGAAGCCGCCGCCGACAAAATGCTGATGGGAGGGCGGCTTTTTTACATCGGCGCGGGCACCAGCGGCCGGCTGGGTATCGTTGACGCCAGCGAATGCCCGCCCACCTATGGCGTACCGTACGGACTGGTGATCGGGATAATCGCCGGGGGTGAAAAAGCGATCACCACCGCGGTGGAATTTGCGGAAGATGACCGTGACCAGGGCTGGAAGGACCTGCAGGAGCACAAAGTATCCGATAAAGATGTCGTGATCGGTATCGCGGCCAGCGGCACCACGCCCTATGTGATCGGCGCCCTTGAAGAATGCCGCAAAAGAGGCATCATTACCGGGAGCATTTCCTGCAACCCGGGTTCGCCGGTGAGCGCCGCCGCCGATTTTCCCATCGAAGTAGTGGTAGGCCCCGAATTTGTAACGGGGAGTACGCGGATGAAAAGCGGGACGGCGCAGAAACTGGTTTTGAACATGATCTCCACTACGCTGATGATTCAACTGGGCCGGGTGGAGGATAATAAGATGGTCAATATGCAGCTCACCAACGATAAACTGGTTGACCGCGGCACTAAAATGCTGATGGAACGGGTAAAGCTGGCCGATTATGAAAAAGCCAAAGCCCTGCTGCTGCAGTATGGCAGCGTAAAAAAAGCCGCCGATTCATTTTCTAAATAAGGATCAGGCCTCTCTCTTTATATTTGCAGCGAAGCGTTTGCCATGCAGGATATAGAACCCTTTTACAACTGGCGTCATATTTATATCAGTGAAGAAGATCCGCGCTCGCCTTTTTTCGGGCGGACTTATTCCGAATTTGAATTCTCCCTGACCGTTTACAACTATTATATCCATCCCCAGTGGGATGATTTTGGCAGCAGGACCCTTTACCTGAAAGTATTACTGGCCGATTACGAGGAACAATACGCCGTGATCGAACTGATCGGGGAATGGAACGATGCCATCGAAAACGATATCATGGAACTGAAGCGGGAAGTGCTGGATATTTTCATGAAGGAAGGCATTCATAAATTCATCCTCGTGGGCGAAAACGTACTGAATTACCACAGCGACGGCAAAGATTATTACGAGGAGCTTCACGAGGATGTCGCGGAAGAGCGGGGCTGGGTGGTCTGCCTGAACATGCCCGAACAAACGCAATATGATTTTCGTCATGCCCGGCTCGACCAGTTCGTGGAACTGATCGAACTGGACAACTGGCGCACGTACAAGCCCTATCATTTATTCAAAAAGATCGACAGCGAGATCACCCGCAGGCTGGAAGAGGGAAACCCGGGTGTTGAATGAATTTGCCGGTTTCAGGGGTGCAGCGTCCACAATGGAGGGGAATAGGCAATTGGCAATAAACAATAGACAATAGACAATAGACAATAAACAATAAACAATCAACAATAAGCTATCGGCTATAGGGCAACGAATATCCAGCA
>CAYNSL010000160.1:0-6021 GCA_964399755.1 uncultured Chitinophaga sp.
TGTACTGTCGACTGTGTACTGTCAACTGTGTACTGTCGACTGTGTACTGTAGACTGTATGACGGACGGCTCAACCGCCTCCCAAACAACTCTTATATTCGTTGAATAAATGTATGTAATGCGAAAGCTGATTTTTTTCCTGGCATCCGGCCTGGCGCTGGCAGGTTCCGTTTATTCCCAAAATCCCCAGAGCTGGACTTCGGCCGATATGTACCTGGCCCTGCGAAAACTGAATGTGCTGGGAACGGTCTTGTATGTGGCGGCCCACCCCGATGATGAAAACACCAGGCTCATCGCTTATTTCTCCAAAGACAGGATGTACCGCACCGGGTATTTATCGCTTACGCGGGGCGATGGAGGCCAGAACCTGATCGGTGATGAACAGGGGATCGACCTCGGTTTGATCCGAACGCAGGAACTGCTGGCCGCGCGCAGGACAGACGGCGGTGAACAGTTTTTCACGAGGGCCTTCGATTTTGGTTTTTCCAAAAACCCGGAGGAAACTTTTACCAAATGGGACCGCGAAAAGATCCTTGGCGATGTGGTCTGGGTGATCCGCCGGTTCCGCCCCGATGTGATCATCACCCGTTTCCCCACTACCGGGGAAGGCGGGCACGGCCACCATACGGCTTCAGCCATACTCGCCAACGAAGCCTTTACCGCCGCGGCCGATCCGAACCGGTTTCCCGAACAATTGAAATATGTGCAGCCCTGGCAGGCCAAACGGATTCTGTGGAATACTTTCAATTTCGGGGGCAACAATACACAAAGCCCCGACCAGTTTAAATTCGATGTGGGCGGTTACAACCCGCTGCTCGGTAAAAGTTACGGCGAGATCGCCGCGATCAGCCGCAGCAATCACAAAAGCCAGGGTTTCGGTTCCGCAGCCACCCGGGGCGAGGCGCTGGAATATTTTAAAACCACCGGCGGACAACCCCCGTCCGATGATATCATGAACGGGGTGGAACAGACCTGGAAAAGAGTAGGGGGCGGAGAATTGGTCGCGGCCATCATTGACAGTCTGTCCGCCTCATTCGACCTCCTGCACCCCGAAAAATCGGTAAAGGGACTGGTGCGGCTGTACCAGGCGATGAACAACCTGCCCGACAGTTACTGGAAAACACAGAAACTGAATGAAACACTTTTATTGATCGAACAGTGCAGCGGTCTGTTTCTCGATGCCACGACGGGCGCGCAGTTCGCCGTACAGACGGATTCCGTGCGGATCAATTTCGTCTTTAATAACCGGCTCGGCGCAAATGCGATGCTCAAAGAAGTAAGACTGGATGCTTTTGATACCCTGCTTTCGCAGTCACTGGCAAAAAATAAAAACCTGCTTTTTTCAAAGACGCTGTTCGTAACGCCCGATAAACCCGTTACGCAACCCTACTGGCTGCTGAAAAAAATGGAGACGGGCTATTTTAATGTAGACGACCAGCAAAAGATCGGTCAGCCTGATGCAGACCCCTCCTATATTGTAAAGATCACCCTCAATGTGGAAGGGCAGGACCTTGACTTCACCCGGCCGGTAAAATACAGGTTCACCGATCCCGTTAAAGGCGAATTGTACTGGCCCCTGGTAGTCGTGCCGCCTGTTTCTTTCCGCGAATTCGACCCGGTGTATCTCAAAGGCATCAGGGATAAAAGCGTGGAAGTTTCCATGCTCGCCAACAAGCGCATCGATATCCCCAACCCCGCCTCTGTTTCGCAGCTCAATACCCCGGGCGCCGATACATCGGCCAAACTGATCGGTGGATTTGTGCTGCAAAAGGGGCAATACTACACCCAGGAATTCCATGACGATGATCTCGATCCCGGTGTGTACCGCATCAATATCGCGCCGGATTACCGGAAGGGCGGATCTATCCTTAAAACGATCAACCACGATCATATTCCCTCGATCAATTATTTCAGGGAGGCCCTGCTAACGGTGAAAAAGATCGATGTAAAGACATTTAATAAGAAGATCGGTTATATCGTGGGCGCGGGAGATAAAGTGCCCGAAGCGCTGGAGCAGATGGGTTATGATGTAACCCTGCTTACCAATAAGGAACTCTCGCGCAATAACCTGGGACAGTTTGACGCCATCATCACCGGCGTACGCACTTACAATACCAACGATTGGATGAATACCTATTACGACAAGCTGATGAAATATGTGAATGAAGGCGGTAACCTGATCGTGCAGTACAATACCAGCAACCAGATCGGTCCGGTACGGGCGAAGATCGGACCCTACAATTTTGATATCACGCGTAACCGGGTCACCGACGAGAATGCTTCCGTCACCCTGCTCAAACCTGAGCATCCCGTCTTCAATTTCCCCAATAAGATCACGGGCGACGATTTCAAGGGCTGGATCCAGGAACGCAGCATTTACCATGCCAGTGATACAAGCGGGAAATATGAAAAGCTGATCGGTATGGCCGACCCCGGCGAGAAATCGGACGATGGCAGCCTGATCGTGACGAGGTACGGCAAGGGCTGGTTTACCTATACCGGTATCGTGTTTTTCAGGGAACTGCCCGCCGGCGTGCCCGGGGCTTACCGCCTACTCGCCAATATTATCGCATTGAATAAAAAGAAAGGTTTTTAATGTTCCGGGAACAAGCCGGTCTGCTGATACAAAAATTAAAATGAGCGAAGAACGAAAACCCGATACCCGCAGGGGAGAGATGGCATTCATTTTCGCCATCGTACTCGGACTGGCCCTGGGCATTATGATCAAAAAAATAAGAATCGGTTTGCTGATCGGCCTGGTACTGGGGATACTGATTGTGATGACAGGCTGGCTGCGGACCACCCGGAAATAAACATGCATACGCAAAACGACGATAAGGCCCCCTTCTTTAAAAACTGGTCAGGCTGGTACTGGTTTGTGATCCTGTTCCTGGCCCTGCTGATCGGATTGTTTTATTTCTTTACCAAACGGTTTGCATGACCCAGCTCGATTGGATAGTACTCGTGGCCACCCTGCTGTCCATTATCGGCTACGGCCTGGTAAAGAGCCGTACTTCGCATAACCTTGACGGTTATTTTCTCAGCAACCGGAGCCTGCCCTGGGGACTGGTGCTTCTCAGCATCATGGGCACGCAGGCCAGCGCCATCACGTTTTTGTCGGCTCCCGGGCAGGCTTTTACCGACGGGATGCGATTTGTACAGTATTATTTCGGGCTGCCGCTGGCGATGGTGGTCATCTGTATCTTTTTCGTGCCCGTATTCCGGAAATTGAAAGTTTACACCGCATATGAATACCTCGAAACGCGGTTCGACAACAAAACCCGCACGCTGACGTCCTTCCTGTTCCTGCTGCAAAGGGGACTGTCGACCGGGATCAGCGTATTTGCCCCTTCGATCATTCTTTCATCCCTTTTTGGCTGGAATATTTATTACACCAATATCTTCATGGGCGGGTTGCTGATCATTTACACGATGAGCGGGGGAGCGAAAGCCGTCGCCTATACGCAGCAGCTACAGCTTGTCATCATATTTGCCGGAATGTTTCTCGCCGCTTACATGGTGGTGAACATGCTGCCCGCTCATGTCAGTTTCACCGACGCGCTGGAAGTGAGCGGGAAAATGGGCAAGCTCAATGTCATTACCACGGGATTTGAAAAAGGACATTTCAACTGGAGCGACCAGTATAATCTCTTCAGCGGGCTGATCGGCGGTTTTTTCCTCGCCCTGTCTTATTTCGGCACCGACCAGAGCCAGGTGGGGCGTTACCTTACCGCGAAATCACTGAAGGAAAGCCGCATCGGTCTCCTGATGAACGGGCTGGTAAAAGTGCCGATGCAGTTCCTGATCCTGCTGATCGGTGCCCTCGTCTTTACTTTTTACCAGTTCAACCGCGCCCCGATCTTTTTTAATGAAACGCAGGTGCAGAAACTGGAACATTCGGTCTATAAGGATTCATTTAACCTGGCCAAACAGCAATATGACCAGATCACCCTGCAAAAACAAAAGGCGGTGATCGACTATTCCGCGGCCACCGATCATGCCCTGGCATCGGCGTCGCTGGCATCACTCACCGGTTTGCAAAAACAATCGGACAGTCTTCGTAAAAAAGTAAAGGACTGGCTGAACTCGAAAGAGGTGGGGGGCGACGGCAACGATACCAATTATATTTTCCTGCGATTCGTGGTGGATCATTTGCCGGCGGGACTGGTAGGCCTGCTGATCGCCATCATCTTCCTCGCCTCCTGGGGCAGTATCGCGGCGGCCATCAATTCGCTGGCATCCTGCTCCATGGTGGATTTTCATAAACGCTTTACGCGAAAAAAGGAAAGCGGCGAAGATGAATACCATTTATCGAAATGGTATACGCTGGCCTGGGGCATTTTTTGCATCATCGTGGCCATGTTTACGTATAATATCGGGAACAGCCTGATCGAAGCGGTGAATGTACTGGGTTCGCTGTTCTACGGCGTTATCCTCGGCGTTTTCCTGGTCGCATTTTTCATCAAAAAGATCAAAAGCGGGCATGTGGTTTTCTGGGCCGCCGTGCTGGCCGAATTACTGGTGCTCGCGGTCTTCATCATGACCCGCGCCGGGATCTTTAAAATGGGGTTTCTCTGGCTCAATCCCATCGGGGCCCTGGGAGTGATTTTCTTCAGCCTGCTGCTGCATTCGGTATTCCCGAAAAAGGTCCTGCTATCCTGAAATATTTTTTCTCAATAAAAAAGCCCCGCGACGGGGCTTTTATAATTTGGCTGGAGGATATCCTCCCGGGTTGGCGGTCTTATTTATTCAGTTCGGCCAGTAGTTTGTCGTTCAAACGCACATAATCGTCATTCTTCTGTTCGATGGCCAGCGCTTTTGATTTTTCGGCCGCGGCTTTGGCTTCCGCTTTTTTACCCAGCTTTGCGAGGCAATTGGCCCGCTGGTGATGTATCCAGAATGCGGTGGGCTGCAGGTCTGCCGCTTTATCAAACCACGCGAGCGCCTGGTTCAGGTCCTTGCCATTGTCCATATAATACATGGCCGCGTTGAAATAAGGGCGGTTGTCCTTGTTCATCAGCTGGTCGATCTGCGCCATTACTTTTGTTTCCACATCGGTGCTGATGGGCAGGGCCACGGCCGTTTTATCCCACATCAGGTGCAATTCGCAGGAAGCGGGTTTGATATTGGCAAACTGCATCGTAAAGGTTTCCACCGCATCCGTCATGCTCATCACGGGCACGTTCACCCGCACTACGTCCATGTCCTGTTTGTAGGCAGCGGGACTGGTTACATCCAGTTGTTTCGATATGATGATGGTCCATTCTTTTTTGTCGGGGATGGTCAGCAGGCCGTATTTGCCCGGGGTGATCTTTGTCCCGCCGATCATGACATCATCGCCGAATGTGATCGTCGTGGCGTTGTTGGCGCCCGTGCGCCATACATTGCCAAAGGGTACCAGGTCGCCGAACACTTTTCTTCCCTTCACGCCCGGGCGCGAATAGCTGAGCTCGATCGAAGCAAGCGCGAAATCCTGTTTGATGGTCTGGGTAGGGCTCGGCGCGGGTATTTTTAATTGCGCATCAGCCGTTAATAAGGTGAAGGCCGCAAAGGCCGCAGTAAATAGTTTTTTCATATTGCGTTGTTTAGGGAAGGCAAAGGTAGGAGAAAGTTGGGAGTTAGTTGGGAGTTAGAAGTCAGGAGTCGGGAGTCGGGGTAAATGGTGGATGCTAAATGCTAAATGTTAAATGGGGCGTGTTATGCGCGGGTCGTTTAAAGCGCTTGTAAATTTAATTTTTTGCCGGAATGTCATTCGATGCAAAGCATCGAATTAACTGCGTTCTCCTATTTCCTGAAAGAATAAAAGATATGAATAATGATATGCAACTGGTTTTATAGAGAGGTGAAACATCATCTCTGCGCAAACTCCGCGCCCTTTGTGCCTCTGCAGTGGAATTCGGAGTCGGGAAGAGTAGGTTTAAATGGTGAATGTTAAATGCTAAATGTTAAATGGGGCGTGTTATGCGGGGGTCGTTTAAAGCGCTTGTAAATTTAATTTTTTGCCGGAATGTCATTCGATGCA
>CAYNSL010000161.1:0-5923 GCA_964399755.1 uncultured Chitinophaga sp.
GGTGAAGGGTTTGTCGAAAAATATGATAAAGGAAGCGATCAGGTTTTCCAGGCTTTCGCGCAGCGCCAGGGCGATGGCCGCGCCTACGATGCTGAGACCCGTGAGCAGGCCGCCGATATTGAGACCAAAGGCGTACCGCAGCACCAGCATGATACCGATGATCACAAAGATCACTTTGAAAAAATCCTTGAAGAAAACGATCAGCTGGTTATCCGTCTGGTCGGGCGTAAGGTTGGCCCTTTTCTCCAGGATCAGCGCGATGAAATCAATGATCCTGACGAGAAGACTGGTGAGGGATACGATCAGGATGATATTGCCGGCACACTGCACGATTTCCTTCACCGTGTACTTGTACACTTCCGCGTCCAGCCGGGCCGGGAATTTCAGTTTGTAGAGCGCCGCGATGGAAACGAGTATCGCGAGAAAACGGCCCAGCGGTTTCGCGACCAGGCTGGTAAAAGATTTTTTGTCGACGTCTTTCCAGATGCCATGTACCAGCCGGAAGATCAGCCCGGCGAAATAACGGGAAATAAAACGTTTCAGCAGCCAGACAAAGAGGATGACCCCGGCGACGATAAAATAACTTTTCAGGGTATTGTCCAGCCAGATCCTTTCCAGGAAATCATTCATGCGCAGTAGTCATTTGAAGCCTAAAAATATCGAATCCGCGGGAAGTACGGCGCATCAGCGAAAGGAATAGATCAGCAGGCAGTTGGTTTGTTCGCCGCATCCTTCCTTCAGGGCGTAGAGCCGTGAAGGCGTGAAATTGAAACTGACCGATCCGGCAAGTGCGGGAGGTAATTTCCAGCTGTCCACGATAAAATCATTGATCCCGTACCGGTAAATGCTGTCGGCCATCGATCCGTAAATATATTTCCCGGTTACTTTGCAGTTCTGCCAGTCGCGGATCAGGATCCCGTTCTTCAGGGAACCGAAATAATCAAAAACATAAGCGCCTTTTTGCGGGTCGTAGAGATAAACATAGCGGTTCTCGTCGAAGATCTTCACCGGGGTGATCGCCTGCCCGAGGAGCAACCTGAAATCGGGGGTTTCCTGCAACAGTTTGCCGTCTTCATCTATTTTTTTCAGCTTGTTTTCCATTTCATCATATACCCAGATCTTATTATCGTACGACTGTCCGATGGCCCGCGCCTGCAGGATATGCTGTCGGCGCAGGTCGACTACGTTTACCGTATTCAGAAAACGGTCGAGCATGACCACTGTCGCGAAATTTTTATAATAGAGCAGCAGTTTGAGGGGGTTCGACACATCGATCAGGCTGGCCTGTCCGAATTTCCGCACATCGTTGTACACCGCCACCGAATCGCCGGCAGCATTGATCTTCTTTACCTGGCCGCGGCTGTTCAGGAGGTAAACATTATCGAGGTTATCTACGGTAAACCCGGCGATATCCCCGCTGAGGGTCCGGATCAGGCGGAAACTGCTGTCTTCCTGCGCCGATGCCGATAAAAAAAACAGGCAGGCAAAACCCAGGATATAACGCTGTCTTTTCATTCAGTTCCGGATGATTTTATGATCCTGGCCGGTATACGATTTTAACATAAGCCCTTCCCCGTCGAATACCGCGTAGGTATAATAACGGATCCAGTCGCCCAGGTTGATATACCGGCTCCTGTCATTGAGACGATGATCGATGGCAAGATGTCTGTGCCCGAACACGAAAAAGTCGATATTTTTTTTCGCCAGTACTTCCTTGCAGTAAATGATGAGCCATTCCCTGTCTTCTCCCAGGAAGGATTCCTCCGTAGCCCCGGTCTGCGCCCGGCTCCGGCGGCTCAGGTAATGGGCCAGCCCCATTCCCATCACCGGCGGCATAATGCCAAAGAGCCATTTGCTGACGGGGTTGCGGAATAATTTTTTAAGCCGCTTGTAGCCATGGTCGCCGGGACCCAGCCCGTCGCCATGTCCCACGAGAAATTTTTTCCCCGACCTTTCCATTTCCGCCGGTTCAAAATAAACGGTGATATTGAGTTCCTGCCTGAAATAATCCTTCATCCACATATCGTGGTTGCCCACGAAAAAATGTAGGGGGATGCCGCTGTCGGATAATTCGCCCAGTTTGCCCAGCAGGCGAACAAATCCCTTGGGCACCACTTTACGGTATTCGTACCAGAAGTCGAACATATCGCCGACGAGAAAGATTTCGGCCGCATCGTTTTTTATTTCATCCAGGAACTGAACAATGATCTTTTCCCGTTCCAGGCTGCTGGCATGATCGGGTGCGCCGAGGTGAAAATCGGAAAGAAAGAATATTTTTTTTGCGTTGCCCAAGAAGTACCGCCCTGTTATATTTTTTGCTGAAGGTATTGCAGCATATCTCCCGAAGCGATGGCGGGGCGGCCGCTGGTGTCCCCGTTAAACCAGTAGATCCAGGCATGGGTTATTTTCCCGTCGAGGTACACTTCGGTGATCTCCCTGCGGTACAACTGCACTTCATCGGCCTCTACCGAAACGCCTTCGTAATCGTCCAGCTGTCCGATCGCCCAGGAAAATTCCGGCTCCTGCCTGATGCGGTATAACTCGCCCACGATAAAATGATTGTCGTGCGTAGGCACTCCGGCCGGGTAACTGCCCATATCGAAAAGTTTGCCGCGAACCCTTGCCACGCCGATAAGATCGAAAAACCGGCTGATATATTCATACGCGGGACTGCGAAAGCCGCTGCGGAGAGAGCCGTACACAAACAACTGGTAAACGCCGGGATTTGTCATGCCATAAAGATAGTGGGAATCGATAAAATACATATCAACCGCGCCGGACAGACAGGGTTTGAAAAGGCCTGATCTTCATCATAAAGAGAACACCGAATTAAGATTCCACGAGGAATACATACACTTCTTTGGGCCCGTGAACGCCTACTACCAGCGTTTTTTCAATATCGGCGGTACGGCTGGGGCCGGTAGCGAACGTGATCAGCGAAGGCAGTTTGTCGCCGTATTTATCACGGGCGGCCTGCAACGCGTCTTTAATATCGTATACCACCTGTCGGGTAAATGCGATACAGATGTGTACGGGAGCGTACACGCTGACGGTACGGCCGCTTTTCTGGGCCGCGCTCATCACAATGCTGCCCGTGCGGGCCACCAGCCATTCGCAACCGGTAACCGATACATCGCAGCGGGCGAGATCGGTGCGCGTGAGGCGGTCGGCCAGTTGTGTTTTTACGGTTTCGATCAGGTTGTCTTCCGTGCAGTAAACTTTTTGCCAGTCCTGTTTCTTCACCAGGCTGGTCAGCTGGAAAGCCAGCTCCTGCTGGTTAATGCAGTACACGAATTTTCCCTGTAACCGGGTAAACTGTTCGGCAAACTCAACTTCGGGTTCCTGTTGCAGGGGCGGGAACAGGGGCTGGTTACCCTCGCTTTGCGGAAAAGGCAGAGGCGTTGAATGACTCAACGCCTCGCGGATCCTTTTTAAAATATTTTCTTTTGAAGGAGAAATATTCATATCCCTTTTTTAGGTGGTGGGCACCAGCCCAAAGTTGCCGGCTTCGCCGTCCGCCGATTGCGGATCTTCCTTTTTCACAGCTGTGGCAGCCGCGGTTTCCGCTGCGGGCTGAGCGTCGGCTGTTTCTTCAACACCCAGCGTTTTCTTTTCTTCAAATGGTCTTTTCCCGATCAGCGCTTCCACATCGCTCTGGAACAACACTTCTCTTTCCAGCAGGGCGTTGGCCAGTTTTTCCACATCCCCTTTTTTATCAGTCAGCAGTTGCTTCGTGCGTAAATAGGCGATGTCGATCAGCTTCCGCACTTCTTCATCGATCATCTTCGCCGTTTCATCCGAATACGGTTTGGTGAACGTAGCTTCCTGCTGCGGATCGTAAAAACTGATATTACCGATCTTATCATTCATGCCGTACACCGTAACCATGGCATAGGCGATCCGCGTTACCTGCTGCAGGTCGTTCTGCGCGCCGGTGGATATTTTCGAAAAGAAGATCTCTTCGCTGGCCCTGCCGCCCAGTGTCATGCTGATCTGGTCGTTGAGCTGATCGGTATTATAGAGATACTGTTCCTTCGGCGTGTACTGCGCATAACCCAGCGCCGCCGTTCCCCGCGGTACGATCGTTACTTTCAGCAAAGGATAGGCGTGCTCGAGGTACCAGCCGCAGATGGCATGTCCCGCTTCATGAAAGGCGATGATCCTTTTTTCCTCGGGCGAAATGATCTTGTTCTTTTTTTCCAGCCCGCCGATCACGCGGTCCACCGCGTCCTGGAAATCCGACATGTCAACCGCTTCCTTGTTCTTCCGCGCCGCGATCAGGGCGGCTTCGTTACACACGTTGGCGATATCGGCTCCGGCAAAACCGGGGGTTTGTTCGGCCAGTTTATGAATATCGAGCGTCTTCGAGATTTTGATCGGTTTCAGGTGCACTTTGAAGATCGCTTCCCTTCCGGCGAGATCGGGTTTGTCGATCGTGATCTGCCGGTCGAAACGACCGGGGCGCAGGAGGGCCGAGTCCAGTACATCGGGGCGGTTGGTAGCCGCGAGCACGATGATTCCCGAATCCGTGCCGAATCCGTCCATCTCCACCAGCAATTGGTTCAGGGTGCTCTCCCTTTCGTCGTTGCTCATCATTACGTTCTTTCCGCGGGCCCGGCCGATGGCATCGATCTCGTCGATAAAGATGATGCAGGGCGCTTTTTCACGGGCCTGTTTGAACAGGTCGCGCACACGGCTCGCGCCGACGCCCACGAACATTTCCACGAAGTCGGAACCACTGAGACTGAAAAAAGGAACCTGCGCTTCTCCCGCCACGGCTTTCGCCAATAAGGTTTTACCGGTTCCCGGCGGACCGATCAGCAATGCCCCTTTGGGGATCTTGCCGCCGAGGTTGGTATATTTTTTCGGGCTCTTTAAAAAGTCCACGATCTCCATCACTTCCACTTTGGCTTCATCAAGACCCGCCACATCGGCGAAAGTGATATTCACCTTGGTTCCTTTGTCAAACAGGGTTGCTTTTGATTTCCCGATATTGAAGATCCCGCCGGGACCGCCGCCGCCGCCGGCGCCGCCGCCCATTTTGCGCATCAGCAGGACCCAGAGACCTACAAATAATAATACGGGCAGCAGGAACTGGACCACGCCGCCGAACCAGTCTTTTTCACTGTCGGAATATTTCTGCACTTCCTTAACGGTGGGGTTCTTCTGGTAGAAATCGCTCATCTCCTTCTCGAATGCCTCACCGCTGGTGATCTTGAAATACATATGCGGTCCGTCCTCGCTGATCTTGCCGTTCACGCTTTTCTTGAGCTGGTCGCCGTAGTGTTCCTTTCCCTCGGGTGTGAGGTAAACTTTTACGGTTTTACGGTTGTCGATGATTACATACTTGGAAATATCCGTGCTGTTCTTGGCGAGCATGTTCCGGAAATCCAGCGAAGAGATCTTGGCCATATTCGGTGAAAAAGGCCCGAAGACCTGGAACCCGATCAGTAAAGCGAATATGATGGCGTAGATCCAGTAAATACTGAAACGGGGCCCTTTCCGGGGCCCTGGCTGGTTCGGATCATCTCCGCCCGGGGGACGGTTGCCGTACCGGGGCGGTCTGTTATTGGAATCCTGTGACATAATTTATTACATATGGGTACCGGGTACCTGCTATTTAATGATTTTGGCGCCAAATGGTTGACGCCCGGGTAATATTTAACAAAGATTAGTCATTATGATTTTCTGCAGCCGCATCGCTCCACATCTCCTCCAGCTTATAAAACTTCCGGTTTTCCGGCAGCATTACGTGCACCACCACATTCACGTAATCGATCAGTACCCAGTGCAGGTTTTTGTATCCCTCGTGGTGGTAGGGGCTTTCCCCGCAAAGCTCTTTTACCTTATCCTGCACATGATCCGAAATCGCCCTTACCTGGGGCTGACTGCCCGCCTCGCAAATGATAAAAAAATCAGCTAC
>CAYNSL010000162.1:0-5740 GCA_964399755.1 uncultured Chitinophaga sp.
GCATAATTAATTTAGCGTTTCAATTAGATAACGATAAGATGTCTGATCCCCCGAACCCGGATGAAGAATATTTATAATTATCAGCTCCCATTTTATAATAAGAATAAACCCGCGTCTCCGACCTCAGACCTCCGACCTCAGACCTCCGACCTCAGACCTCAGACCTCCGACCTCAGACCTCCGACCTCCGACTCCTAACTCCTAACTAATAACTCCTAACTAACCCCCGGTCTGCTCTTCAATCCATCATTAATAATCTTCAACACCCGTTCCCGTTCCTCTCCTTCCAGCCGCAGCCGCGGGGCGCGCACATATTCGCTGCCGATCCCGGTTTGCGCGGCCGCCAGTTTGATATATTGTACCAGTTTGGGGTGGATATCGAGTTCCAGTAAGGGCATGAACCACCGGTAAATGGCAGTGGCTTCGGCAATCTTCCCGGCCCTGACCAGGTTGTAGATGGCGACGGTCTCACGGGGAAAGGCGCAGACCAGTCCCGCCACCCAGCCGTCGGCACCAAGACAGAGTTCTTCCATCGCGAGGGTGTCCACGCCGCAAAGGATCCTGAAGCGGTCGCCAAAGCGGTTAATCATCCTCGTTAGGTTGGTTACGTCGCGGGAGCTTTCCTTGAGCGCTGAGATGTTTTTGCAGTCAACCAGTTCTTCAAACATATCGGGACGGGTATCGATCTTGTAATCCACCGGGTTATTGTAGATCATGATGGGCAGGTCCGTGGAAGCCGCCACTGTTTTAAAATAAGTGATGGTTTCCCGGTCATCCGACTTATAACGCATCGGCGGAAGGAGCATCAGGCCGTCGGCGCCCCATTTCCGCGCCAGTGCTGCCTGCCTGACGGCATCGCGGGTAGCGCTTTCGGCGATGTTCAGGATAACAGGGATACGGCCGTTGATATATTCCACGGAAAATTCAACCAGTTCTTCCTTTTCTTTTTCCGTAACCGTACTGGCTTCCCCCAGTGATCCGCCGATGATGATGCCATGTACGCCCGCTTCCAGCTGGGCCGCCAGGTTTTTTTCAAAAAGACCAAGGTCGAGTGTATCACCGGGCGTAAAGGGAGTTAGCAGGGCGGGGAATACCCCTTTCCATTCGAAAGACATAGTTTGCAATTTGAGCGGCTAAGTTAATGATTCCGGAATTCCTTTATTTTAGCAACCGGGGAAGATGAAACTACGGCCGGCAACCATATACAAAATAAACCAGGTCATCAATATTACGATTGTATGGCTGATCGCCAACCTGCTCATTGAACTGTACAATGCCGTAAATTATGATCCCCGCAGCGGGTCCTTTTTCTTTTATTTCATGTTCGGGAAGAATGCTTTCGAGCACTTGCTGATTACATCCATCGGCCCGCTGGCCGGTGGTTTGCTGGGCGGTTCTTTCATCATATTCTACCAGCGCGAAAAACTAAAGGGGAAAACCTATGGTCAGAAACTGCTGGTACATTCGCTATTTTATCTTTTGTTCGTCATTTTCTGCACCCTGCTGGTCGGTTTGATCGCCGCTACCCGTGAATCGGGTCCGGGTTCTTTTGAAGACCGGTTTATGCGCGCTTTTTACAACCTGCGCGTCCTCCGCCTGCTGGTCACCTGGTATTTTGTAGTGATCCTCACCATTTTTTTCCTGGACGTGAGTGAAAAATACGGAAAGGGAGTCCTGAAAAAATTACTGTTTGGAAAATACCACAAGCCCCTGCAGGAAGACCGGGTTTTCCTGTTTCTCGACCTGAAGTCTTCTACCACCATTGCCGAAAAACTCGGCGATACCGCTTATTTCAGGATGCTGAAAGAATTTTTTTACTGCACCACGGAACCGATCCTGAACTGCCGGGGCGAGATCTATCAATATGTGGGCGATGAGATCATCATTTCATGGGAGAAAGCTGAGGGGTTGAAAAATGCCAATTGCCTGTCCTGTTTTACGCTGATCGGGGAGACGATACAGCAGCACAGCAAACTTTTCCTCCAGCAATTCGGGGTGGTGCCTGAATTCAAGGCCGCTATCCACGCCGGGGTCGTGACCACCGGCGAGATCGGCGTCATCAAAAAAGAGATCGTGTACAGCGGTGATATACTGAATACCACCGCGCGCATCATGGCGCTATGCAATCAATACAATTCCCGCCTGATCGTATCAGGTATAATTTATACTGCGCTGAAAGAAACAAGGGGTTACCGCTTTGATTTTCTCGGCACCACCGCCCTGCGGGGAAAATCGGAGGATATTTCACTGTATAGCGTGATTCCGCAAAAAGGATAACCGCCGAACTGACTACACTCCCAATCCTTTTACATAGTTATAGATGCTTTCCTGCGCCGCCAGCGGGGCGAGACCCGCGCTCAGCACCCGGAGGTTATTGGCGCAGCCGGTAGCGGGATCGCTGACCAGCTGTACGGCCTTTTTATTATCGGTAAGCTGGAAACGGAGAATATCATCCAGTTGCCTGCACAGGATGGCGTCGTACACCGGAAAACAAACTTCGATCCGGCTGTGAAGGTTGCGGTTCATCCAGTCGGCGCTCCCCATAAAATATTCCGGTTGCCCGTCGTTATGAAATACAAAAACCCGCGCGTGCTCCAGGTAGCGGTCGACGATACGGTGTACCGTAATATTTTCGCTCTGCCCGTTCACGCCCGGCGCCAGCGCGCAGATGCTGCGCACAAGCATGTGCACTTTCACCCCCGCTTTGCTGGCTTTATATAATTTGGCGATCATATCGCGTTCCTGCAGGTTGTTCAGCTTGATGATGATGGAAGCCGGTTTACCCGCCCGGGCATTGTCGATCTCGCGGTCGATCAGCTGGTTAAACCGCTTGATCATGTTGAACTGCGATACCAGCAGGTGTTTGAATGGGATCTTGCCGTATTCGCCCGGCTGTTTGCGTGACTGCAGGTAATCGAAAAGCATGACCAGTTCATTCCCGAAATCGGGGTTGGCGGTAAACAGCACATGATCGGTATAAAACCGCCCGGTGGCTTCGTTGAAATTACCGGTGGCCATAAAGGAATAAAGCCGGGTCTGCTGTTTTTCCGTCCTTTTTACCAGCGCCACTTTCGCGTGCACTTTCAGGCGGGGGATGCTGTTGATGATCCGGACGCCCGCCGCTTTCATTTTCTTTGACCAGCGCAGGTTATTGGCCTCGTCGAAGCGGGCCTTGAGTTCCACGAATACCGTCACTTTTTTCCCATTCTTTGCAGCGCTGATCAACGCGTTGACGATATGCGAATCGGCCGCCACGCGGTAGAGCGTAACGTAGATCTCTTTGACATTCGGGTCGATTGCCGCTTCATTGAAAAAACGAAGGATATAATTATAGGAATGGTATGGCAGGTGCAGCATTTTTTCCTTCTCCTCGATCGTCTGGAAAATCGACCGGTGGTTATCGAACCCCGGATGCGACACATACGGCCAGGGCGCGTAGGTCAGCTTTCCTTTAAAGGGGTTGGGAAGTCCGCCCAGGTCTTTCAGGTTGTGGTAACGACCGCCCTCCACCATTTCCTCGCTGCGGAGGCTGAAATATTTCTGGATGAATTCCTTCATGTCAGGCGGCATCGCCTTATCATATAAAAGACGCGTGGCGTGCCCGGCATCCCTTTTCTCCAGTTGCTTTTCAATTTTCTCCGCAATATCACCGGCAAACTCATCTTCGAGGTTCATTTCGGCATCGCGGGTAAGCTTGACGGCATATGCCCCATGTATTGTAAAACTGGGGAACAGTTCCTGCAGGTTTTCGCGGATCACATCGTCGAGGAATACGATATAATGGTCTTCGCCGACCATGGGCAATTCCGAAAAGCGGGGCAGGTTGGCGGAAGGTATATTCAGCAGGGCATAAAAATGCTTACCCGGCTGTTCCGTCGACTCGAGATCGACGATAAAATACAGGGCGTTGTTTTCCAGGAAGACCACCGACTGGTTTTCTTTCTGCAGCAACAGCGGCTGCAGGAAAGAGAGCACTTTTGAGAGGAAAAATTCCCGGATCGTTTCGCCATGTTCCGCCCGGATAGGATGACCATAATAAAGGCAGATATGATTTTGCTGCAGTTCGGGTAAAATCTGCTGGCTGAGGATGCGGCCGAACTCCTCCTGGTGCTGGAAGACCATGGTCTGCACCTGCTGCACGAGTTCCTTCGGGTATTCATCCCGCAAAGAGGTTTTCTTGGCTTCGATGCTGGTGAAAGCAAAGATCGAGGGCATCCGGACGCGGAAAAATTCATCGAGGTTGGAAGAAAAAATCGACAGGAAACTGATACGGCTGTACAGGGGCACCGACTTATCGGCCGCTTCCAGTAATACACGGTGATTAAAACTCAGCCAGCTCAGGTCACGGTTCAGGAAAACGTATTTATTATCATCTGCCATAGTAATATATTGTAGAAAAAACTAAGATAATGGATTCAGGCGAAAGAAGCTAAAGCGGGGAATAAACAACCCGGCTCCTGACTTCACTCAGGGTAAAGGGCAGGATTTTAAAGTACCTTTCTGCACTCGATCATGAAAAAAACAATACCGAAAAGTCTCCCCCTCTCTACCAACCGGCAACTGGCTGCCCTATTCAGCCGGATGGCGGATTGTTACCGCTACCTGGGACCTGAACAGCGCTTCCGCGCCGGCGCGTATACCGGTGCCGCTCAAACGCTGCGCAATATGTCAGAACCGGTGGAAAGCCTGGCCGGCGATATCAGGAAGCTGGAAGACCTTAAAAGCATCGGGACCAGTATCGCGGAAAAAATAATCGAATACCTGCATACCGGCCGGATCAAAACTTTTGAACAAATAAAAAAACAGGTACCCTACAAGCTTCTTGAACTGATGGATATCGAGGGTTTCGGCCCGGCCACGCTGCGCCAGTTGCACGACGCGTTGCATATCGGTTCAAAAGATGAACTGGTAACAGCGCTGGAGAAAGGGAAACTCGAAGGTCTGCCCGGCTTTGGCGCCAAAAAGATCGAAAAACTGAAGCAGGCGTTGAAACTGGAGAGCGCTAAAAAAAGAATGCCGCTGAAACAGGCGCAGGCCATCGCAAATACATTCCTGAAATCAATATCCGGCATCCCGGGAATCAGGCAGGCCACGGTCGCGGGAAGTCTTCGGCGCAAAAAAGAAACGATCGGGGATATCGATATCGTGATGACGGCCGATGAAAAAAAATGGAAGAAGATCATCAACGCCATCACCACCCTGCCGGAAGTGGATAAAGTGATCGCTGCAGGGCGTACCCGCGCCAGCGTGGTGCTGCGGCAGCGGCAGGTGCAGGCGGATATCCGGATTGTGCATGAAGAGGAATACGGTGCGGCCCTGTTTTATTTCACAGGCAGCAAGGATCATAATATCCGGTTGCGCACGATCGCCCGGCAAAAAGGCTGGAAACTGAATGAATACGGGGTGTTCGACATTAAAACCGGCAAAAGACTGGCCGGAAGAACAGAAGAAGAAATTTACCGCCTTTTCGGCCTGCCCTTTATTCCTCCTGAACAACGCCTGGGCGGCCGCGAACTGGATACAGCGCGATAACCCGTTAAGATATGCGTTATCCCTAGTAATAACCGGGCCTGGAATTCTGAGCTATCAGCTATGAGCTTTGAGCTGTGAGCTTTGAGAAAGGCTTTTAACCTACAACATTTTAACTTTTATCTTTTATCTCTTCAACCTCTAACCGCAACAGGGTCTCCCTTAACTTTTATCTATCATCTCTTCAACCTCTAACCGCAGCAGGGTCTAC
>CAYNSL010000163.1:0-5724 GCA_964399755.1 uncultured Chitinophaga sp.
ATATGACTTATCTGACTTTTCTGACCTCATTTCTCAAACTCCATCCTCATCCCCTTTATTCCTTCATCAAACTTCCCTTCATCATACACCATCTTTCCGTTCACCCACACTTTCTCTATAGATGCGGGAAAGGTAAAATTCTCCAGGGGACTCCATCCGCATTTGTATAAAATATTATCCCGGGTTACGGTGGCGGGCTTATGAAGGTCCACCAGCGCCAGGTCGGCCCAATAACCTTCGCGGATATAGCCACGCTCCCGGATCCGGAAGCAATCGGCTACCGCATGGCTCATTTTACGGGCGATATTTTCCAGGCTGATCCTTCCCTGTTTGTAATAGTGCAGCATCAGGGAAAGGGAGTGCTGCACAAGGGGCAGGCCGGCATGCGCTTTTTCATAGGGCACATCCTTTTCCGATAATAAATGCGGTGCGTGGTCGGTGGCGATAAGGTCAAGCCGGTCGTCCAGCAGGGCTTCCCAGAGGGCCTCGCGGTTTTCGGGCGACTTGATGGCGGGATTGCATTTGATCCGGTTGCCCAGTCTTGCATAATCATCGCCGGTGAAATGCAGGTGGTGAACGCAGACTTCGGCAGTGATCCGTTTTTCACGGAGCGGGAGCATATTGCCGAACAGTTGCATTTCTTTTGCCGTGCTCAGGTGGAAAACATGCAG
This sequence comes from uncultured Chitinophaga sp., assembly GCA_964399755.1. Classification (GTDB taxonomy): domain Bacteria; phylum Bacteroidota; class Bacteroidia; order Chitinophagales; family Chitinophagaceae; genus JJ008. Next base: position 672 of record CAYNSL010000163.1, read on the forward strand.
CCGCGTGCCGTATTTTTTGGCGATCTGGATGGCATACAGCGATGAATTGTAACAACATTCCGCATCACGGATGCGCGGGTGATCCGCGGCGGTCAGTTCCCGGCCTTCGGCTTTGATCCGTTCGAGGTTTTCCCGGATCGTTTTTTCATCCTCGCAATGAGTGGCGATCAGCAATTCGCTTTCCCGGAATATGCGGTCAAGCGTCTGCGGGTTATCCACGAGCATATTCCCCGTACTGCTCCCCATAAAGATCTTGATGCCGCAGACATTATTTTTTTTGTCGTTGGTCATTAACACTTCATCGGCGTTGTCGTTCGATACGCCCATGTAAAAGGAATAATTGGCCAGTGAATGCTGCGCCGCGATCGTGTACTTGTCTTCCAGCAATGCCTGTGTCAGCGCGGGCGGTACGGTATTGGGCATCTCCATGAAACTGGTCACGCCCCCGGCTACCGCCGCTTTCGCTTCCGTATAGATCGTCGCTTTATGCGTTAGTCCCGGTTCGCGGAAATGCACCTGGTCGTCGATACAGCCGGGGAACAAATATTTTCCTTCCCCGTTGATTTCAATACAACCGGCGGAAGACGAAGAAAGCTGCGGCCCGATTTTTTCAATCCGCCCTTTTTTTATAAACAGGTCGGCCGTTTTAATGCTGCCTTCGTTGACAACCTGTATATTTTTTATCAGGTAATTTTCCATATCTTGTCCGTGAAAACCGATCCAAAGCCAATACCCATGCAATTTAAACAAACCCTTGTAAGACTGGCCCTGATCCTGCTTCCCTTTTCGGCTTTTTCCCAAACTACCTACCTGCCACCCGGCGATAAGGCCGCCATCCTGATGGAAAGGCTTGAAATCAGGAGCCGGACCGATTCTTTTTTCAATTATTCCAAGACCCGGCCTTTCAGTCGCAAACAGGTGATCAACGCGCTGGATCATTTTACCGGTCTGAAAAACGCCGCGCTCTCCAAAGTTGACGCGTACAACATGGAACGGGTCTATATGAACAACCTGGAATACCTGCCCGAATCCGCCCGCGGGAAATATGCCAGCCGCAAACCCATTTGGAAGAGTTTTTACAAGACCCCGGCCAATCTTTATGAAGTGCATGTAAAGGATTTCGACCTGGTGGTCAATCCCGTAATCCAGTACACCCTTTCTAAGGAAAATAACAGTAATGAAAAACTTTTCCTCAATACCCGCGGCGTGTACGTGCGGGGGCGCATCGCCAGTAAGATCGGGTTTTACTCCTATATCACCGATAACCAGGAACGCGATCCTTCCTGGGTCAGGCAGTGGGTCACCGACCGGAAAGCGGTGCCGGGGGAAGGGCTTTACAAATCCTTCAAGACAACCGGCTATGATTATTTTGAAGCGAGGGGATATTTTACGTTCAACGTCACGAAATACATCGATGTCGCATTCGGGTACGATAAAAATTTCATCGGCAGCGGTTTCCGGAGTCTCCTGCTGAGCGATTTCGGCACCAACAACCTTTTCCTGAAACTCAATACCCGGATCTGGCGGTTCAATTACCAGAACTTGTTCATGGAACTGCATTCTTCCATTCCGCCTTCTTCCACGCAGCTCGTACCCAAGAAATATGCGGCCATGCACCACCTCGATATCGGCGTCACCAAATGGCTCAATATCGGGTTGTTCGAAGGCGTTGTCTTTGGCCGGAAGAACCGCTTTGATTTCGGCTATCTCAACCCCATCATTTTTTACAGGTCCATCGAGCAGCAGAACGGAAGTTTTGATAATTCGATCATTGGTCTGGATGTAAAGGCCAATCTGCCAAAACGCTTCCAGGTATACGGCCAGCTGATGCTGGATGAATTCTTATTGTCGGAAATAAAAAAGAACCGCGGCTGGTGGGGCAACAAATGGGGGATACAGGCGGGCGCGAAATATATCGATGCCTTTAATGTGAAGAACCTCGACCTGCAGGCGGAATATAACCGGGTACGGCCTTTCGCCTATTCGCATTACGACTCGGTGGCCAATTACACCCACTATAACCAGCCCATGGCGCACCCGCTGATGGCCGGTTTCAGCGAATTCATCGGGATCGCCCGCTACCAGCCCGCGCCCAGGTGGCTCGCGATGGGCAAACTGATCTATTACACCCAGGGCCGCGACAGCAGCAGCCGGAGCTTTGGCAGTAATATCTTTTTACCGAATGGCCCGCCCTACCGCACGGGTGATTACGGGTACAGGATCGGAAGCGGCTGGAAGACCAATGTGCTGTTTGGGTCATTCCTCCTTTCATATGAACTCCGCGAAAACCTTTTCCTGGAATTAAATGCCGTCGTGCGCCGGCAGGAAACAAAAACGCCGCCGCTGACCAGCACCAATACCTCCGTGATCAGTTTCGGGGTGCGATGGAATATGCACCGTCGTGATTTTGAATTTTAAGAATGATATCCTTTTTCTGATAAATTATCTTTTGTCTGATTTGTTATTCTTCGTCTCAGACGAAGGATAACATTCTTAACTGTAAATACATTTTTGAATAGCTATGTCTACTAAGAAAACCCTTTCTTTTATTGCCGGATTTCTGCTGTTGTTTTTTATTTATCATTTTCCCGAATTCTTTACCGCATTCTGGATCATGGCGGTTTTCAAGATCGGTTTCATTCTTGTCGCCTTTTTCCTGGCGCTGGCACAGGGATGGAAAGGACTGGGCGGTTACGGGCTTGGCCTGCACCGGGGCTGGGGAAGGAATCTTGCCGGTGGAATTTTGATCGGGCTGACCTTTTTCGGCATCTCCATGCTGGCTTCTTACGGCGCTGGCTTTGAAGAAATGCTGGGCGCCGTTTCCATGTCAACTATTGCCCGGCAATTGCCGATGCTGCTGCTGATGACGGCAATTCCCTCCATCGCGGAAGACATCCTGACGCGCGGATATCTTTTCGGTCATATCGGGCGAGCTATGAAACCGGCCGCCTGGGTGCTTGTTTCATCGGCCGTATATGTATTGAATCATATCTGGCGGCTGGATGAGGGACCCGCCGTACTGATCTATCTCTTCCTGCTGGGCGCCGTGCTGGCATATACCGTTTGGATCACGCATTCGCTCTGGCTGGCCTTCGGGATTCACTGGGGCGCCAATATCGCGTTTGAATCCTCGCGTTCATTTATTCATTCAAAATCGCTGGTAACACACGAAGGTAGCACCTGGCTGCTGGCCGCCTGCTGGGGTATCTTATTGCTGCTGTATACAACCGGGCTGTTTACAGGAATAAAGGATGAAACCGGGTTTGCAGCATACAAACGGGGGAAGCAATAACAGTATTAATTTTTATCCGGCAACAGATACGCCAATTAATTTCCCGATCCCGAATGTAATCGCCGCCGCGATCAGCCCGAAAAATACCTGCCTGAATCCCGAGAACCAAACGCTTTTTCCCGTGAACAACGTGATCGATGCGCCGATGAGGAAGAGTCCGCAGGCGCTAAGCCCCGCGCTGAATAAGACCGCGCGCATCCCGCCGCTAAAGAAAAAGGGAATCACCGGGATGATGGCCCCGATGCCAAAGAGGAAAAATGAGGTAAGCGCCGCTTCCATGGCCGATCCTTTCAGGTCTTCGGGATTGATGCCCAGTTCTTCCTTTACCAGCACTGCGTGGGCCTGCGATTTGTTGGCCATGATCTCCTGCGCCATAACATTGGCCTGTTCTTCCGGTATTCCTTTCGAAAGGTAGATCAGGGCCAGTTCTTTTTCTTCTCCCTCGGGGTTGATATCGAGTTCCTCTTTTTCCAGTTCCATCTGGTTTTCAGAAAGCTCCTGCGAACTTTTCACGGATATCCATTCGCCCAGCGCCATCGACAGCGCGCCGGCCAGCAAACCCGCGAGACCGGTTAAAAGGATCTCGCTCCGCCCGCTGATCGCGCCCGCCACGCCCATCACCAGACTGAAATTGGAAACCAGCCCGTCATTGCCGCCCAGTACCGCGGCGCGCAGGGCATTCCCGCCCACCGAACGGTGACGTTTTTCAAAACGGGCCAGCGTGGCGCCGGAAATATTCTTATTGCCGGCAATAACATTTTTCAATACCGATACATGCGCCGTATCCGAAATGGATCCTGCCGTACCGGTTTTTTTCCGCGCGTGGAGGATGGAACTGGAAATGCTTTTTTCCGTGTCCAGCAAAACGCCCAGTACATAATTAGGGCCTAAAATTTTACCGATACGCCGCAACATTTTCGCGCGTCCCGAAGGCGGCGGCATCTGCGCAGCGCCGAGCCCGCTTTTTTGCAGGAAGGCGAGGGCATGCCCTTTTTCGATCTCGCTCATTCGCCTGAATACATCGGCTACATTTTTATCGTCCTCTTTTTCGGCCAGGAAGCCGTAGAGGAAGCCCGCGTCCACTTCGGTCTGTATGCTTTTTAAATTGATCATGGTTTAATAGTTTTTGGCCTGTTTTTCCCCGGTGCGTTCCGGCTGGTTTCTGACCCCGGAATAACACCGCGTACAAAGGTGTAAAAGCAAAAAATTTCAATTCAATGAACGCTGTGTTCCGGTTGGATGCCTGACCATTCCCCGAGCCGGATTTTTTTATTACTCAAAATATTTCGTGTATTCCGCGAGATGATTTTGCAGGCTGACGAACCCGTCATTGCATTGTTCGGCCGTGCCCGCGCCCATTTTTTCAAAATATGCACGCATCGGCAGGAGAAAGTTATGGAGCTGGGTATGCGCTTCGCCCGACATGGTGCATTTTTCCAGTACCTGGTTCAGCTCTTTTTCCAGGTTGAGTCGCAATGCGTGGTAATCTTCCAGTTTCGGCGCAGCGGGAAATTTTCCCAGCAGCGTCTCCATGTTCCGGATACCGGTGGTCGTTTCGGGGTTGGCTTTCCATTTTTGCCCGTTTACCAGTGTAACCGGGGCAAAAGCGCCCTCGTGTTCAGTTTCGGTATGCCGGACCGTATCCGTTTTTTCTTCATGATCGCCGGCACTTCGTTTATTCTGACATCCCCCTGAAAGGATAACCAGGAGCGGGAGGAGAAAGATTATTTTTTTCATGTTTGATTTTTTAGAAGAAAGTAT
>CAYNSL010000164.1:0-5653 GCA_964399755.1 uncultured Chitinophaga sp.
TTGAGCCCCGTCGGGGCGATATGTTAAAATATCTATCATATGGCGAATACCTATTCGCAGATATACATCCAAATCGTATTTGCTGTAAAAAACCGGGAATGTTTTATTAAAGAATCGTTCCGTGAAGAATTACAAAAGTATATGACCGGAATTATTACCGCCAGGAAGCAAAAACTATTTGCCATATATGCTATGCCCGATCACCTGCACCTACTGGTAAGCATGAAACCCGATTTGCCCATTTCTGATCTCGTGAGGGATATTAAAGCCAATTCCTCTGGTTTTATAAAGGAAAAGAAATGGGTAAACAGTTTATTTAGCTGGCAGGAAGGATTCGGAGCTTTTTCTTACCATAAATCACAGGCCAAGGATGTTGTTCATTATATACTGAATCAACCTGAACATCATCGCAAGATTACCTTTAGGGAAGAATATTTTAAATTTCTGAATGAATTTGAAATCGACTACAACGAAAAATATTTATTTGAATTTTACGACTAGACCATTATGAGCGCCGCAAAAAATAAAATAACGGACGTACAGAACAACGACAACGGCCTGCACGGCCAGTACAAAACCTGGTTTCTGGATTATGCCTCTTATGTGATCCTGGAAAGGGCCGTACCCGCCGTGGAAGACGGGCTGAAACCGGTGCAACGCCGCATCCTTCATGCCATGAAGGAAATGGATGACGGCCGCTTCAACAAAGTGGCCAATATCATCGGGCAGGCCATGCAATACCACCCCCACGGGGATGCTTCTATCGGCGATGCGCTGGTGAACATGGGCCAGAAAGACCTGCTCATCGATACACAGGGAAACTGGGGCGATGTGCGCACGGGGGATGAAGCCGCCGCAGCGAGGTATATAGAAGCGCGGCTGAGCAAATTCGCGCTCGAAGTGGCATTTAACCCCAAGACCACCGAATGGCAACTGAGTTATGACGGCAGGAAGAATGAACCGGTGACGCTGCCCATGAAATTCCCCTTACTGCTGGCCCAGGGGGCCGATGGCATCGCGGTGGGTTTATCCACCAAGATACTGCCGCATAATTTCTGTGAACTGATCGAGGCGGCGGTCAAATACCTGCGGGGCCGCCGTTTTGAACTGAATCCCGATTTCCTCACCGGCGGCATGGTGGATGTAACGGATTACAACCAGGGTAAAAGGGGAGGACGCGTGAAAGTGCGGGCGCATATCGAAGAACTGGATAAAAAAACGCTGGCGATTAAAAGCGTTCCTTACGGCGTTACCACGACGCAACTGATGGAATCCATCGTGAAGGCCAACGACCAGGGAAAGATCAGGATCAGGAAAGTTACGGACAATACAGCGGCCGATGTGGAGATCCAGGTGGACCTCGCTGCGGGGATCTCGCCGGATATCGCGATAGACGCGTTATATAAATTCAGCGACTGCGAAGTGTCGATATCGCCCAATGCCTGCGTGATCGTGGATCAAAAACCCCGGTTCCTCGGCGTGCATGAGCTGCTGAAACTATCGGTTGACAAGACCAAGGACCTGCTCGAACAGGAACTAAAGATTAAACTGGCCGAGCTCCAGGAGAAATGGCACTATACCTCGCTGGAAAAAATATTCTTCGAGGAAAAGATCTACAAGGAACTGGAGAAAAAACACGAAACATGGGAAAAGGTGCTCGAAGCGATCGACAAGGCATTCGGTCCCTTTAAAAAACAACTCAAAAGGGCCATCACCCGGGAAGATATCGTAAAGCTGACGGAAAAACCGGTGCGCCGCATCTACAAACTGGATATCGACGAACTGGACACGCAGATCAGGGACCTGGAAGCGGCGATCAAACAGGTAAAGCATGACCTGGCCAACCTGGTTGACTACGCGGTGGGCTATTACGAAAACCTGCTTGCCAGATACGGCAAAGGCCGGGAGCGGAAAACGGAGATCAGGCAGTTCGAAGTGATCGAAGCCAAGCAGGTGGCGATCGCCAATACGAAACTTTATGTAAACCGCGAGGAGGGATTTATCGGAACGGGCCTGAAAAAAGACGAATACCTGTTCGATTGCTCCGATATCGACGATATCATCGCATTTACCAGGCGGGGTATCATGAAAGTGGTAAAGGTGGCCGACAAGACCTTTATCGGGAAAGATATCCTGCACGTGGCCGTTTTCAAAAAGAACGACGAGCGCACTACCTATAACATGATCTATGCCGATGGTAAGGGCGGTAAGAGTTTCGCGAAGCGGTTTAATGTAACGGGGGTTACCCGCGACAAGGAATACGACCTCACCAGGGGCGATGAAAAGAGCAAAGTGCATTACCTCAGTGTGAACCCCAATGCCGAAGCGGAACTGGTGAAGATCACGCTCAGCCCCAATTGCGCGGCGCATAAGAAAGAGCTGGAATTCAACTTCGCGGAACTGGAGATCAAGGGTCGTTCCAGTATGGGAAATACCGTAACCAAGTACCCTATCAAATCGGTACGGCTCAAGGAAGCCGGTGTGTCTACGATCGCGGGCAAAAAACTCTGGTACGACGACCAGTTCGGCCGGCTGAACGAAGATGAAAAAGGACAATACCTCGGGATGTTCGACGCGGAGGATACCCTGCTGGTGATGTACAGCGACGGGAACTACGAGGTTACCGACCAGGAACTCACGCAGAAGCTGGACCCCGAAAAAGTGATCTTTATCGAGAAATTCAACCCCGAAAAAACCATCACGGCCGTATATGCGGACATGGAGAAAAAGCAATTCATGGTAAAGCGCTTCAAAATCGAAACCACGACGCTGAAAAGCAAATTCCTGTTCATCAAGGAAGGGGATGGCAATTACGTGGAAGCCGTGACAACCGCCGAAGAACCGGTGCTGGCCATGCAGCAGGGCAGGGGCGCACAGGTGCGCAAGGGAAAACTAAAGATCACGAAGATCGCGGAAGTGACGAATTACCGCACCGTAGGTACAAGACTGGCGGATTTCAGCAAGTCGACCGAGATGGAATGGGTAAAAACCAAAGAAAGCAACCAGCCTGAATTATTCTAGGATCGTTAGTTGGAATTTTTGGCGCCGCTTTTCTTCCGTTTGATCCGGATGGTGGCGTTTTTCTCCAGGTTGCTCGACACGCGGAGTTCGTATTTGTTCTTGCCATCGTTGATCAGCATTAATGCCGTATTGGGAGGAATCAGTCCCAGGTTCTCGGCAAACATGGAAATTTCATTCACAGCACGAAGCGAATCCAGGGGCAGGTTGATCTTGATCGATTTATGGGTCAGCTTCTGGCTGGACAGGATCAGTTGCTGGTTGAAGAACACGGAGATGATATCGCCGTCGATCTCGCCGTTATCATAGATATCCACGCGCAGGGAATCGGATTCCACTTCAATCTCTTCCTGCACCACGTTCTCACGCTCCCTGAATTCTTTTTCCACCGGGTAATTGATGACTTTGCGGGGCGCGATCTCCGCCGCGATCAGGGTGTCGTTGATACCCGGTTTCCAGACCTGGTAAGTTTCCTTGTATTCCCGGAAAGCCTGCAATACCGAATCCTTTTTACTGATATCGGCGTTTAATTTCAGGCTGAGTTTTATCTCCGGGCAGGTGTACTGGTAATCGGGCAGTGACTTAAAACTTCCCGCCAGTTCGGATCCCGCCTGGGCCACCCGCAGCGTGGCCAGTATGTTCATATTGCAGTCTACTTCGAAATTCCGGATGGAACCATGGTAAACCACGGGGATATCGTATAAACTGAGCTGACGGGTAGCGGGGTTGTAATTTCCCTTGACCTGTACGCTTCTGTAAATGTCCTTGAAATAGTAGTTGATAATGCCGCTGACAAAGCCCTTGTCGGGCTGCAGGATCATTTCGACGAGGTAATTATTGGCCGAACCGCTTGTTTTGACGTTGGCATACCCGTACCAGTAACCGAAAACGGTCTGCGCGCGGGCCGACAGCGAAACAAAGGCCAGGATAAGGAGGATGCCCTTCTTCATGGGTTCGTAAGATCGCCAAAAATTGTTCCAATAAAGTGCCAAGTTTTACACAGCCTGTTATTTCAGGAACCGTTTCATTTCCCGCTCGGCGTCTTTCTGCCGGAGGGTTTCACGTTTGTCGTGCATTTTTTTACCACGGGCCAGGCCGATCTCCATTTTGGCCAGGTTCTTATCGTTGAAATAGATCCGCAGCGGGACCAGCGTATAGCCCTTTTCTTTCAGTTTGGCTTCGATCTTACGGATCTCGCGTTTTTCCAGCAGCAGTTTTCTTTCGCGCAGCGGATCGTGGTTGTTGGCCGTACCATGCGTATACGCTGCGATATGGAGGGATTTGACCCAAACCTCGCCCTTGTGTATAAGACAGTAACTATCGTTAAAGCTGGCCTTTCCTTCGCGCAGGGATTTGACCTCGGTGCCGAGCAAAACCATGCCCGCCCCGTATGTCGAGTCGATGAAATATTCGTGATAAGCCTGCCTGTTCTTCAGTTCCTGCATCCGGGTTAAAATAGGGAGCAAAATTACCGTTTACCGGTTAATTATCCGGTAAGATCGATTTGAAATCATCTTTAGGTCAGGGGCTATGCGTTTTCGGTCTTTTGCCCGGAATACAAGACCGGCGAGGTCAGTTATGAAGCAGCGCCTGCGCTTTCTGCCTTTTCGCATTCGAAGAATATGAGCCCATCACCACCGTCCCTTGTCATTCCGTAAATAAGGGCGGGATTTTAATTTTTAAAAAGTGTAAGGAGCGTGGTCACTCTTTCCTTCAGTTCTTTACGCGGTACGATAAAATCGAGGAAGCCGTGTTCCAGGATGAATTCGCTGCGCTGGAACCCTTCGGGCAGGTCTTTCTTGATGGTTTCCTTGATCACGCGGGGGCCGGCAAATCCGATCAGCGCGCCGGGTTCGGCGATATTCAGGTCGCCCAGCATGCCAAAGGAAGCGGAGATGCCCCCGAAAGTGGGGTCGGTCAGCAGGGAGATATAAGGAATTTTCGCATCGCTGAGCTGGGACAGTTTGCCGCTGGTCTTGGCCAGTTGCATCAGCGAAAAGGCGCTTTCCATCATACGGGCGCCGCCGCTTTTGCTGACCACCATGTAGGGAAACCGGTGTTCGAGGCAGTAATCAACGGCCCTCGAGAATTTTTCACCCATCACGCTACCGAGCGAACCGCCGATAAATTCGAAGTCCATGCAGGCGATCACAATATCCTGCCCGCCCACTTTACCGACGGCTACGCGCATTGAATCCTTCAGGTCAGATTTACTCCAGATCTCTTCCAGCCGCTTCTGGTAGGGCTTGAGGTCGGTGAAACCGAGAAAATCCTTGCTGCGGATATTCTCAAAAAGCTCGGTGAATTCGTTGTTGTCGAAGAGGATTTCGTAGTATTCGCTGCTGTTGATGCGGTGGTGGAAATTGCATTTGGGGCAGACAAAAAGGTTTTCCCGCAATTCCGTTACCGTGCAGATATAATTGCAATCGGGGCATTTGACCCAAAGCCCCTCGGGGGTTTCTTTCTTTTCCGATGTCTTGGTGCTGATCCCCTTTTTGATCCGTTTGAACCAACTGGTCTTCGTTTCCTCCGTCTTTCCTTCCTCGCCGGCCAGGTTGGCGTCAAAGTCTTCAAATTGTTTGGCCATAACCGATTGTTAGGGTACAAATATAAGGATTGGGGGGATAGTTAGGAG
>CAYNSL010000165.1:0-5617 GCA_964399755.1 uncultured Chitinophaga sp.
TCCTATGCCGACGGCTGCACCATGAGCGCCAAGAAAGACGCGTTTGCCAATATCGGCGGTTTTCTCGCCCTGCACGATGAACAGCTTGCGAAAAAATGCCGCAACCTGCTGATCATTACCGAAGGGTTTCCCACTTACGGCGGGCTTGCGGGGCGCGACCTCGAAGCGATCGCGATCGGGCTGAACGAGATCATGGACGAACACTACCTGCAATACCGGATCCGGAGCATGGAATACCTCGTTGAAAAACTGGTGGCCGCGGGCGTGCCCGTGATGCAGCCCGCCGGGGGACATGCCGTTTACCTCGATGCCCGCGCCTTTCTTCCGCAGGTTCCGGTTGATCAATATCCCGGCCAGGCCCTGGTGGCCGCGCTCTACCTCGAAGGAGGGATCCGCAGCGTGGAGATCGGTTCCCTGATGTTTGGCAAATACAACGCGAATGGAAAACTGGTTCCGGCAGCCCTTGAACTGGTGCGGCTGGCCATTCCCAGAAGAGTTTATACGCAAAGCCATATCGACTATGTGGCCGAAGTGATCATCGGCGTATTTCAGCAGCGGGAAATGATCAGGGGATTGCGGATAACGGAAGAAGCGCCGATGCTGCGGCATTTTACGGTAAAGCTGAAGCCGGTATGAAAAAAATAATAAAGAATAAACCACGGAGAACACGGCGTACACAGAGATGTCTTCCCTGCGCGCTTTGTGTCGGCTGTGGTTAAACCCCTTTGTATGCACACAAAAATCAAACATTCCTGGGCCGAGCCCTACAAAATGAAAATGGTGGAGCTCCTGAAAATGACCAGCCCCGCCCAGCGTAAAAAAGCATTGAAAGAAGCCGGGTACAATACCTTCCTGCTCCGCTCGGAAGATGTCTATATCGACCTGCTCACGGACAGCGGCACTTCCGCCATGAGCGACCACCAGTGGGCGGGCATGATGCTGGGCGATGAAGCCTATGCCGGCAGCCGGAACTTTTACCACCTCGAAGAAGTGGTCCGCAGCGTGTATGGCTATAAATACCTCGTCCCCACCCACCAGGGCCGCGGCGCCGAGAACATCATGTCGAAGATCCTGATCAGAAAAGGCGATATCATTCCCGGCAACATGTATTTCACCACCACCCGCCTGCACCAGGAACTAGCCGGGGGGCGTTTCGAAGACATCATCATTGATGCCGCGCATGACCCTTACAGTGAGTTTCCCTTCAAGGGCAATGTGGACATGGAGAAACTGGAAAGCCTTGTAAAAAAATACGGGGCAAACAGGATCCCCTATATCAGCATCGCCACCAGCGTGAACATGGCCGGGGGACAGCCCATCAGCATGCACAACCTGAAAACACTGCGGGCCTTTACCAAAAAGCACGGCATCCGCATCATCCACGATATGACGCGCGTGGCGGAGAACGCCTATTTTATCCAGCAAAAAGAAAAGGGATACGAACACAAACACGTACGGCAGATCATCCGCGAGATCTGCGACCTGACCGACGGCGCCACCATGAGCGCCAAGAAAGACGCGCTGGTGAATATCGGCGGTTTCCTCGCCCTGAATGAGTGGGAACTCTTCGAGGAAGCGCGGAATTTAGTGGTTGTCTATGAAGGCCTGCATACCTATGGCGGGCTCGCAGGACGCGATATGGAAGCCATGGCCATCGGGATCGGCGAAAGTGTGAGCGATGATCATATCCGTGCGCGCGTGGGACAGGTAATCTACCTCGGCGAAAAAATGAAAGACTACGGCGTACCCATCGTGCAGCCCACGGGCGGGCATGGCATATTCGTGGACGCGAAAAAATTCCTGCCGCATATCCCGCAGGACCATTTCCCCGCGCAAACCCTCGCCGCGGAAGTCTACCTCGACGCGGGCGTCAGAACGATGGAACGCGGCATCGTGTCGGCGGGAAGAAAACCCAACGGGGATCATTATTATCCTAAACTGGAGCTGGTGCGTTTTACCATACCCCGCCGCGTGTATACCCAGGCGCATATGGACGTGATCGCCGAATCCACAGCCCGGGTCTTTGAACGCCGGAAAAAGATAAAGGGATTGAAAATGATCTATGAACCGAAATACCTGCGGTTCTTCCAGGCGAGATTTTTAAAACTGGATTGATTGCAACCGCTTTATCCGGATTAATAGCATGTGCGCAGTTGATAAACTTTCGGTTCCGTGTGTATCCGTTTCATCCGTGTTATCCGCGTTCCATTTCTAATCGCTGTTTTCCAAATGAAAATGCTGGTGATAGGCCCCCGCCCCGATATGGAGCGCGAAACCGGCGATGGCCGCGTCTTTCAGGATATTGATCAGCGCGAACTGCCGCATTTCCTTATCCCCCGCGTGCAGGTAGTTGGGGATATGGATGCTGATGATGAAGAAAACCACCAGGATAAAGAGCAGGTAACTGGTGATCTTGACAAACTGGTTGGTGGCAAAGGAAAGTCCCACGAGGATAAAGGCGCCGCCCACCACATAGGCCCATTTGATACCGCCGATCAGGAAACTGGGAACATACACCAGCAGGTCGCGCGGGTACATGAAATGAAAAACACCAAACGCGATCAACACCGCCGCCAGCAGGTAGATGGCGAAACGGGAAACGATATGATAGTGTTTCATAGCAGAAAATTTTAAAATGAAAGAAGGTTGATACCGGGTTACCGCAACTGTGTTTACACCTGCATGGCAGAGTCAATGAGCTGTCAGGGAATGCCGGTTCAAAGTTAAATTACTTCTTTGTACCGGCGCTCTCCGTTCCCGCCTGTGCTATGTTACACTATTGCGATTCGGTCAAATATTATCTCCCGCCTGGTTTCCTTCTTTCGCCGCCAATCGCATCCCCATCATTGCGCCAGGTACCCGCCATCCACCGCGAAATATGTACCTGTTACAAAAGACGCTTTGGATGAACTCAGCCAGAGCACCATTTCGGCCACTTCGGCCGCCTGGCCCAGCCGCCCGATGGGATGCAGTCCTACCAATCCTTTCATCTGTTCTTCATTCAGCGTATTCGTGAGCAGGGGCGTAACAATATACCCCGGTCCTACGGAATTGATGCGGATATTCTTCGCGGCATATTCCAGCGCCGCGGCCTTCGTGAGACCCACCACTCCGTGTTTGGCCGCCACATAGGCCGGCGAATAGGCCGCGCCCGCCTGCCCCAGGATAGAAGCGATATTCACGATAGCGCCGCCGCCCGCGGCCAGGATGGCCGGGATCTGGAAACGCAGGCCATAAAAAACACCCGACAGGTTAATGCCGATCACTTTGTTCCATCCGTCAAGCGGGTATTCACCCGTGGGAGCAAGGGGTCCGCCGATCCCCGCGTTGTTACAGGCGATGTGCAGGGCCCCGAACTGTTTCAGGGTTTGCTCTACCAGTAATCGGTTATCCTCCGCCGATGAGGTATCGGCTTTTATGAAGACGCATTCCCCGCCATTTTTACGGATCAGCGCAACGGTTTCCTGTCCGCCTTTCTCGCTGATATCCGACACGACAACACGGGCGCCCTCTCCGGCATATATGATCGCGATCTCGCGGCCGATGCCCGAGCCCGCGCCGGTAACAAGGGCCACTTTCTTTTCAAGTAATTTCATGATTTGGGTTTTACCATACTAATAATTCAATGCGTCGTCGTTGTCAGCTCTTCCCGGCTCCACAGGGTCTTGCTCCCGAAACCCATGCTGTTATCCGTCATCTTGATATGATCGATCCGGATGGTCCAGACCTTGCCCGGTACCGCAAGGGCCAAAGGATTTTTTTTGTAAAAAAGCCCGGAAGCGGATTTGCACAGGGGGTCGGATTCTGACAATACAACGCCCCTGAACTGGATGCCCTGTACCTGTAATACGTTCAGTTGATCCGGTTGTATCGTACCCGCCACCGTAGGATATTCTTCCAGAAAGGAGGAATGCCGGGAATTTGGCGAGGACTTGAAACTCAGTAAGGCTTTTTCCTTATCGAAGGCATAAAAACAACTGAAACACCAGGGATTTCCTTTCAGGTCGGTACAGCAAACGGTGGCGCAGGTCTGCTTCGAGATAAAGCGGGCGATTTTTCCTTCCATAATATTGATTTTTCAAATTGTAAAAAACATCAGCCGTTTATTAAGAACTCAACAGTGTTTGCTAACCCGAATGCCGGCAGACAGGGATCAAGGAGTGATTTTTATATTTATTTCCCTGCGAACCCGGCGGTCGCTGCGTGTATATCCTTACCCGATCAAAAAGGCCCCCGGCTCTTTTACCGGGGGCCCGCCCTTAAGTGTGACGCAATCGTCAGAGATCCTTTATTAACCTTTATTATAAATTCTTCAACGCTTCCAGTTTCTCCCAATGATGAACGATGCCTTCATTGGCCATGGCCAGGAATTCCTCCCCTTTTTCGGGGTAATTGTTTTTAATGGTCGCGAACCTGTTCTCGTGATACAGGAATTCGTTCAGGGCCACCGAAGGGGGTTTGCTGTCGATCACAAAGCGTTGTCCCTTTTCCTTTGTGGGATTATACCTGAACAGGGGCCAGTACCCGCTCTTAACCGCCAGGCTCTGTTGTTCGAGACCGTGACACATATCATACCCGTGCGCGATGCAATGGCTGTAGGCGATGATGATGGAAGGACCGGGATAGGCTTCGGCTTCGAGTATCGTTTTCAGCGCGTGCACGTCGTTCGATCCCATCGCGATCTGGGCCACATAGGCGCTGCCATGCGCGATGGCCTGCATGGCCAGGTCTTTTTTGCCCGTCGTTTTTCCCTTGATGGAGAATTTGGCGCTGGCGCCGATCGGCGATGCCTTGGATTTCTGCCCGCCGGTATTGCTGTACACTTCGGTGTCCATGACAAGGATATTCACGTTCTCGCCCGTGCTCAGTACATGGTCCAGCCCGCTGAAGCCGATATCATAGGCCCATCCGTCGCCGCCCACGATCCAGATGGATTTTTTCTCCAGGAAATCTGCAACCTGGTAAAGGCGGAACGAATCCTCACGGCGCAGGTCGCGCAAACGTTTCTTGAGTTCATTAACATATTTACGCTGCTGGATCATCTCGCCCTCTGTATTTTCGGCATTGGCGAGGATGGCGTCGGCGAGTTCGCTGCCCACTTCTTCCCTTAATTCCTTCAATAGACGGATCGCCATTTCCCTTTTCTTATCGGTGGCGAGTTTGATGCCCAGCCCGAATTCGGCATTGTCCTCAAACAGGGAATTGGCCCAGGCCGGTCCATGTCCTTCCTGGTTGGTGGTCCATGGCGTGGTGGGCAGGTTGGCCCCGAAGATCGAGGAACAACCCGTTGCATTGGCCGTGATCATCCGGTCGCCGAACAACTGGGTAAGCAGTTTGAGATAGGGCGTTTCACCGCAACCGCTGCAGGCGCCCGAGAATTCAAACAGGGGTTCCAGCAATTGCGATCCTTTCACGGTTGTCTTGTTCACCCGGGTGCGGTCGATATCGGGCAGGGACAGGAAGAAGTCCCAGTTTGTTTTTTCAGTTTCTTTCAGGGGCAGCACTTCCTGCATGTCGATGGCTTTGTGACCGGGCTGTGTCTTGCTCTCGATGGGGCAGACTTCGGTGCAGAGCTTGCAACCGGTGCAGTCTTCCACGGCCACCTGCAGGGTATAGG
>CAYNSL010000166.1:0-5545 GCA_964399755.1 uncultured Chitinophaga sp.
TTTGTTTTTGAGTCGGCGGCGGGGCTTGGTAACAGGTCAACCGGCCCGGCGGCCCTAATGACTACTTAATCACTGATTAGGCAGCCATGGCATACTGAGTATTGCCATTTGTAGTTTTCGTATTCAGATTTAACTGCTAATTACGCAACGCAGTACATGCTTACACTTTCAAAGAGCATTGCTGTCAAAACCAAACGCCCCCTCTTAAGCCGGGAGTTCGGAGTTAGGAGTCGGGAGTCGGAAACGGTACTCCTTATTAAAACTTCCGCGCTTATTTGAACATCCTGAATATGTCAAGTCCCAGGGCATAGGCCATCAGTCCGAACAGCAGCACCATGCCTGCGATCTGGGCGTATTCAAGGAATTTTTCATTAGGCTTTCTACCTGTAACCATTTCCACGACGGTAAACAGGGCATGACCTCCGTCCAGCCCGGGTATCGGCAGGATATTCATGAATGCAAGAATGATGCTAAAGACGGCTGTCAGCGTCCAGAAGATCTGCCAGTCCCAGTTGTCAGGATAAATGCTGCCGATACTGAAAACGCTGCCGACCGATTCGCTTGCTTTAGCCTTGCCATTGAATAATTGTTTCAGGCCCTTCATATAATTGCCCAGGGTGTTCCAGCATTCGCTGAACCCGGCAGGAATGGCTTCGAGGAATGTATATTTCTTCACTTCGAACCTGAACCCCATTTTTTCAAGTTTCCGGGGCTGGATGCCCAGCAGTCCCTTATGATCCAGTTCCGCATCGATCGTGAGGGTGTCGGCGCCGCGGAGTATCTGCAGGCTGAGCTTTTCGTTTTTCTTTCCTTTAACCAGTTCCCTGAACTCGTGGTAGTACAGGGCCGGCTGTCCATTTACCCCGATGATCCTGTCGCCCGTCTTCACACCCGCTTTCTCCGCATTGGAGTTCTTTGCGAATTTGTCGGCGATAAAGGGAGCCCGGATCCCGACAAAATCCCCGGCATCGCGGGTATTGAGTTTACGCAGCAGTTTTTCATCATAGGGCAGGCTGATCACGCTGTCGCCCCGCCTGACGGTAATGGTATTGGGTCCATCGTTATAAACAATATTGGCCCGTATTTTCAGCAGGTTCTTCACTTCCTTGTCCCCCACTTTCAGGATCATGTCACCATCGCGCAGCCCGACCGTTTTTGCGAGGCTGTCGGCCACGATCCCGTATTGCGCGCTGGCCGGGGGCATGTATTCCTTACCCCAGACCCAGAGGATCATGATAAAGATCAAAATGGCCAGGATAATATTGACGATGATCCCGCCGAGCATGATGATAAGCCGTTGCCAGGCCGGTTTACTGCGGAACTCCCAGGGTTGGGCGGGTTGTTTCATTTGTTCCTTGTCCATGCTCTCGTCGATCATCCCGGAGATTTTCACATACCCGCCCAGCGGGATCCAGCCCAGCCCGTATTCGGTGTCTCCTTTTTTCTTTTTCCAGAGCGAAAACCAGGGATTGAAAAACAAATAAAATTTCTCCACCCGGCATTTGAACCATTTGGCCGTAATATAATGGCCAAACTCGTGGAGCAGGATCAGGATGGAAAATGACAGGATGAACTGGGCCGCTTTCACGCCCACGGTACTCCAGTCGATGGCTGTTAAATAAGTCATGGTATTAAAAAACATCCCAACCAGCGGTTGGGAAAATTATAATTTAATGATATCGGCTGCAAAGTTACGGGCCTCCCCGTCGCTTTCAAAATATTCCTCCAGCGTGGGGTGGCCGATAAAGGAGACCTGCTGCATGGTTTTCTCGATCACGTTGGTCATATCCAGAAAGTTGATCCGGTTGCGCAGGAAGGCGTAAACAGCGATTTCATTCGCGGCATTCATCACGCAGGGCAGGTTGCCGCCGCGGTGCAGGGCTTCCTGGGCCAGGGCCAGATTTCTGAAAGTTTTAACATCGGGCTCCTCGAAACTGAGGGTGTTCACCTTTTTAAAATCATAACGCGGAAAATTGTTTTTGATCCGCCTTGGAAATGCCAGCGCATACTGAATCGGTAATTTCATATCGGGCAGGCCCATCTGTGCTTTGATACTGCCGTCTTCAAACTGCACCATGCTGTGTATGATGCTTTGCGGGTGGATCACCACCTGTACCTGTTCCGGATGCAGGTTGAACAACCATTTCGCTTCGATCATTTCCAGTCCCTTGTTCATCAGCGTGGCCGAATCGATCGTGATCTTCGCGCCCATCGACCAGTTGGGATGCTGCAGGGCGTGTTCCCGTTTTACGTTTACCAGGTAATTGGGTTTGCGCCCGATAAAGGGTCCGCCGGAAGCGGTAAGGATCACTTTTTCGATCTTATTCCTCATTTCACCCACCAGGCACTGGAAGATGGCTGAATGTTCGGAATCGATCGGAATGACGGGTACCCTGTTTTCCACCGCTTTTTTCATCACGATATCACCCGCTACCACCAGGGTCTCCTTATTGGCCAGCCCGATGGCTTTACCGTTGTCGATGGCACGCAGGGTTGGTTTCAGCCCTGCATAACCCACGATCGCTGCCAGCATCATGTCATAGCAATCCATGGCAGCCACTTCTTCCAGCGATTTCTCGCCTGAGAACACTTTTATGTCCGTAGCAGAAAGCGCGCTTTTTACTTTCGCGTATTTTTTTTCATCCACGATAACCACTACGTTGGGATTAAATTTCAGTGCCTGCTGCACCAGCAATTCATCATTGCCCAGCGCTGTCAGCACTTCCACTGAAAATTTATCCGGGTTGGATCCGATCACTTCGAGGGCCTGTGTGCCGATGGATCCCGTGGAGCCGAACAGGGCGATGCGTTTTATGGGGATTTGCTGGGTCATGCTGTTAAAACAGTCAAATGGGTCAAATGGGTCAAATGAGTCAAATGGGTCAAATAAGTCATATGGGTCATATCAGGGGATCAAACCGTTTCAGTTTCTGCGCTCCATTTTTTCAGTACATCGGCGATGGTACGGTCGTTGCTCAGCCTGGGTACTTTGTTCTGCCCGCCTAATTTACCGATTGATTTCATGTAATCAATAAATCCATTTTTCCGGATGGGCGTTATTTTCAGCGGGCTCAGGATATGACCGCTGATCAGGTCGTCGTAATACACATTTTTTCCCCGCAGGTTTTTTTCCAGGTGTTCCGCAAAGAGCTTCAGGCTGGACGGGGGTTGTTCAAATTCGATAAACCATTCGTGGAAGGATTTCCCGGCATCCTGGCTTACAAAAGGCGCTACGGTGAATTCGGTGATATGCACCTGTGCTTCATCGGCGGCCCGGCGGATACTGTATTCCACTTCCTCCCCGATCACGTGTTCGCCAAAGGCCGAGATAAAATGTTTGGTTCTTCCCGTCACCACCAGCCGGTAGGGCTCTGTGGAAATAAATTTCACGGTATCGCCCAGGTTATAACCCCAGAGCCCGGCATTGCTGTTGATGATCATGGCATAATTCTCGCCGGTCTTTACGTCTTTCAGTGATAACCGTGTTGGGTTTTTGGAAAAGATCTCTCCGGCCGGAACAAATTCGTAGAAAATACCGCTGTTGGTATTGAGCAGCAGTCCTTCCGATTCCTGCGAATCCTGGAAGGCGAAAAAGCCCTCGCTGGCGGGGAACAATTCGATGCAGTCTATTTTTCGCCCGATGCTTTCAAATAACCTGGATTTATAAGGTTCGAAATTCACGCCGCCCTGCACCATAACACTGAACTGGGGAAACAGTTCCCCGACTTTCTTCCCGCTTCTTCTGATAAGTTCGTCGAAATACATCTGCATCCAGGGCGGGATGCCGCTGATGAGTGTCATATTTTTATCGATCGTCTCCTCCACGATCTTTCCGAGTTTGGTTTCCCAGTCTTCGATGCAGTTGGTCTCATAGGAGGGCATCTGGTTGGTACGCAGGTAACGGGGCACATGATGATTCACGATCCCGCTGAGGCGGCCGGTCGGGATGCCGCCGATCCGTTCCAGTTCAGGGGAGCCGGACAGGAAAATCATTTTACCGTCGGCGAACCTGGTGTTGCCTGTTTCCGCCATATAGCAAAGCAGGGCGTTGCGGGCCGTATTGATATGGTTGGGAATGGAATCTTTGGTGATGGGGATATATTTTGTACCGCTGGTAGTACCTGAAGTTTTGGCAAAATAGAGGGGTCTTCCCTTCCACAATACGTTATGCTTTCCCTCTTTGATCTTTTCGATCCAGTCTTTCAATTGTTCATAATCGCTGAGAGCAACGGCCTGGCGGTATTCCTCATAGTTGTTTACGCCGGCCAGGCCTGAGGCTTTTCCGAATTCGGTGTTCCGGCCAACACGGAGCAGGTTTTTAAGGATGGAATCCTGGTCGGCCACTGCGGTTCCCATGGACCTGCGGATACCTTTATATATGTAGGATGCGAAAGGCTTGGCTAAAAAAGACTTGATTTTCATACGCTATGAAGAAAAAAGGCCCCGGCCCGAGGTCCGGAGGGGTTACAAATATAACGGATGACCCTTCAAAAATCGGGGTAATTTAGGGGCCTAAATCTTTGATTTTCCGTTTGCAGGTACATTTTTTCCCCTTACCTTTGCCTCCCGAAATTTATCGGGACAAATATTACAATTATGATAGCCGTAGTAAAAGTTGCCGGTCAGCAGTTCAAGGTAGAAAAAGACCAGACCCTGTATGTGCCTCACCTCGAAGGGAATGCAGGTGATAAAGTGGAACTGGAAGTGTTGCTGGTGGACACCGACGGGAAATTGTCGGTCGGATCATCGGTGAAGACAAAAGTTCAGGCCGAGATTCTCGATCAGGTCAAGGGCGACAAAGTGATCGCTTATAAATACAAAAGGCGGAAGGGATTTCACAAAAAGAAAGGTCACCGCACCGAGTATACCAAGATCAAAGTAACCGGTATCGCATAAAATAAATCAGCAAGGAACGGCAGTGCAGGAAAATTGGCTGACCATTCTTTGAACAATAAAACTTCATATCAATGGCACATAAAAAAGGGGAAGGCAGTGTAAAGAACGGACGCGACTCGCAGAGCAAGCGCCTGGGTGTAAAAATTTTCGGCGGTCAGCCTGCTGTTTCCGGTAACATTATCGTGCGCCAGCGCGGCACTGAATATCATCCCGGCAAGAATGTAGGCGTCGGAAAAGACTTTACATTATTCGCATTGAGCGATGGTTTGGTTGAATTCAAAAAGGGGAAAAACAACAGAACATACGTGTCTGTGATCGCTGCGGAAGCCTGATCGTCTATTCTTAGTCAGAATTTTTTTGGAAAAAAAAATTTGGGTAGTATAAAATAATTGTTATTTTTACTATCGTTAACCCATTTTTACTAACATTAAATTCTAAAAAAATGGCTACTAAGAAAAAAGCTGCAAAGAAAAAAGCTGCTCCTAAGAAGAAAGCTGCTAAGAAAAAGAAATAAGTTTCGACGTTTCTTAACTGAAATAGAAAGTCCTCCGCAAGGGGGACTTTTTTTTTGAAGTTGACTCCACGGTTGCTATTTGATCGGTGTGTTTTCAGGGTTGTACTGGCTGGTCTGACCGCCCGTCTGACCGGG
>CAYNSL010000167.1:0-5477 GCA_964399755.1 uncultured Chitinophaga sp.
CCGCCTGCGCCTCGCGCTGACCCGGCCCAACCTGCTGGAGAAAAATTTTATCTATAAAATCGTCGCATGACCCTGGCGGCATCCCTATATCACCGGTTCCAGCGTTACCGCACGCTCCAAACGGATGAGATCAGGTCGCTCCCCATCGTGATCCTGATGCCGCACAGCGCCTGCAACTGCCGTTGCGTGATGTGCGATATCTGGAAAGACAATAAAAACCTGCGGCAATTAACGGAAGCGGATATCATCCCGCTGCTCGCCCCGCTGAAGAAATTGGGTACACAGCAGGTGCTGATGTCGGGCGGGGAGGCATTATTAAACCCCCTTTTCTTCCGCTTCTGCGAACTGCTCGGGGAACAGCAGATCAAAGTGACCCTGCTGTCAACCGGCCTTACCCTGAAAAAAAACGCGGAACAACTGGTTAAATATGTGCAGGAGCTGATCGTTTCGCTGGATGGCGACGAAACCACGCATGATGAAATCAGGAATATCCCTTCGGCTTTCCGGCAATTAAGGGAAGGGATCGCCTCGATTAAAAAAATCAAACCGGGATTCAGGGTCAGGGCAAGGACGGTGATCCATCGCCTGAATTTCAGGAAATGGCCGGATATCATCCGGGCAGCGAAAAGCATGGACCTGGATCAGATCAGTTTTTTACCCGCGGATGTCAGCAGCCACGCTTTCAACCGCGAAGTGCTGTGGTCGGACAAACGGCAGCAGGAGATCGTTCCGGATGAGGCCGAATTACCGGAACTGAAAAACATACTCGAAAAACTCTTCCTGGAGAACCGCGAAGATTTTGAATCGGGTTTTATCGCGGAAAGCCCGCTGAAACTGCAGCGGATCTACCAGTATTACGCGGCCTGGTACGGGAAGGAACCCTATCCATTTAAAAAATGCAACGCCCCCTGGGTGTCCACCGTAATTGAAGCAGATGGCACCGTGCGCCCCTGTTTTTTTCACGCCCCGATCGGGAATATCCGGGAGCAGGGCCTGGATAAGATCCTGAACGGCGGGCAGGGCATCCGTTTCCGGAGGGAACTCGATATGAAAAATGACAGCACCTGCGCGCGCTGTGTGTGCTACCTGCATCTTTCACCCGGGACTACAATCAATTAAAGACGATGTATGAGTAAAATACTTTTTTCCCATTCCTATTTTATGCGCTTCGACCCCAAGCAGTGGGCTGCGGGACAACCCTATGCCCCCATCGGCACCCTGTACGCGGCGGCGCTGATGCGCGAACAGGGACACGAGGTTTTTTTCCTGGATACCATGTTCGCCTACGGTCCTGAAGAAGTCATCCCGCCCCTGCAGCGGCATCATCCTGATTATTTCGTTCTTTACGACGACGGGTTTAACTACCTCACCAAGATGTGCCTGACCAATATGCGGGAAGCGGCATTCGAGATGATGAAATTTGCGCGGCAGAACGGATGCGTCGTCATCGTGTCGAGCTCGGACGCCAACGACCATTACGAGGAATACCTGAAAGAAGGGGCCGATTTCGTGTTGCTGGGCGAAGCCGAACAGTCGCTGGCCGGGCTCGTAACGGCGATCAATAACCGAAATACGGATTTCCTGAGCATTCCCGGGCTGGCCTTCCGGCAGCAGGATGCCGTGATCAAAACCGCAAGGCGGCAGCTGCTCAGGCAACTCGACGAACTGCCCTTCCCGGCCTGGGACCTCGCGGATATGGAACTGTACCGCAAGACCTGGCTGAAGCACAAGGGCTATTTTTCGATCAATATGGCCACCACGAGGGGATGTCCCTTTAAATGCAACTGGTGCGCCAAACCCATTTACGGCAACCGGTATAATTCCCGTTCGCCGGAGAACGTAGTGGCCGAACTGAAGATGCTCCAGGAACGCTATGGCTTCGATCATGTGTGGTTCTGCGACGATATCTTCGGGCTGAAACCCGGCTGGGTACACGCTTTCGCGGAACTGGTGGAAAAGGAACAATTGCGGTTCAGGTTCAAGATCCAGGTGCGGGCCGACCTGCTCCTGCAGGAAAATTATGTGAAAGACCTTTCCCGCGCGGGTTGTGAAAACAGCTGGATGGGCGCCGAGAGCGGATCGCAGAAGATACTCGACGCGATGGACAAGGGCATCCGCGTGGAACAGATCTATGAAGCGACGCGGCTGCTGAAGAAATACGGCATTCACCCTTCCTTCTTCATACAGTTCGGTTACCCGGGAGAAAGCAGTGAGGATATCGCGAAGACCATCGCGATGATCAACGAACTGCTGCCCTACGAGATCGGCATTTCGGTATCTTATCCCCTGCCGGGCACCGCATTTTATGAAAGAGTGAAAATGCAGTTGCGGGAGAAAACCAACTGGACCGACTCGGATGAACTGGCGCTGATGTTCCGCAATACCTATGCCCCGGCCTTTTACAAACAACTGCACCGTTTCGTGCATAAAAGTTACCGCAAGCATCTCGCCATCGAAGCCATCCGTGGATTGCGGGTGAAACCAAGGTTCAGCCTCTTTAAAAAAGCGCTCTCGCTTTTATATTACAGTCCCTCTGCCTGGCTGGCCCGCCAAAAACTGCAGCAACTCGAAAACCCGGTCTTATGAACTCCGCCCTGCAGGACCATACGGAATCAGCGGCCGCGAAGGCATTCAGTAAGCAGGCGCCGGTATTCGACGCGCTTTATGCTGAGGACCTGATCGTATCCTATAAGCGCAAAAGAGTGCGCGAACATATGGAACGATTCCTGTCGCCGCATTCGCGGATACTGGAATTAAACGCGGGCACGGGAGAAGACGCGGTTTATTTCGCAAGACAGGGACACTTTGTACACGCCACGGATATTTCCGCAGCGATGCAGGCGCAATTAAGGGCCAAGGCCGGACAGAACGGGCTGCGTGACAGGATCAGTCCTGAATTATGTTCCTTTACCGAACTGGATACACTGCGTAACAAGGGGCCTTTTGATCATATCTTTTCCAATTTCGCGGGACTGAACTGCACGGGGCAACTGGAAAAAGTACTGGCATCCTTTTCGCCATTGCTGAAACCGGGTGGTACTGTCACGCTGGTTCTGCTCCCCAAATTTTGTCTCTGGGAGTTTCTCTTACTGTTCAAAGGAAAATTCAGGACGGCATTCCGGCGTTTTTCGGGAAAAAAGGGGACAAGGGCGCGCGTAGAGGGTGAATATTTCCGTTGCTGGTATTATAACCCATCCTTTATCCGTAAACAAATGTCGGGATCTTTTGATGCCATTTCACTGGAAGGCTTATGCACGGTCGTTCCGCCATCCTATATCAAAGACTTCGCGACAAAGCATCCCGGCTGGTACCGGCGGCTGGTTAAAAAGGAAAATGCGTGGAAAGACAGGTGGCCCTGGCGATCGATCGGGGATTATTATATAATTACGTTGAAGAAGAAATAAATTTTGTAAGATTTTCCCGGCACAGGGATTCTATGCTAAAAAAATTATTGAATTGTCCCTCAGCGTGGGTGACATAAAGCCTGGCATTTTTGCTCATACAAGGCCAGCACTTTTTCCTGGAAGGCTCCCGGGTTCGACCGGGCGAAATGTTTTCCCGTGATCAGCCCCATCGGTTGACCCTTGTCATTCCGCTCCCCTCTTTCTTTTTTCCTTTTCCAGCGGGCGGCCGTGGTGCGGAAGAGATAATTATCGAGGAAATTACCGAGGCGGTTATCCAGCATCCATTCCGTAAAACGCTTGAACAGTGAACTATTTTTTTCCTTTTCCGCGGTTTTCCGGAAGGGGCAAAAGGGCAGTAGTTCATCCGCCCAGGGATTGGCCGCGAAAAAGCGCTGCATATAGGATTCGCCGCTGACCGGTAAAAGTGTTTTTAATTCGACCGCCGTAAAAATATTCTGTTCCTCCAGCAAAAAGGCATCCTCATCCACGTAGTAATTCATGCAATAATAATGCTGGTGCCCCGTCAGGTAAGTTAGT
This sequence comes from uncultured Chitinophaga sp., assembly GCA_964399755.1. Taxonomy (GTDB): domain Bacteria; phylum Bacteroidota; class Bacteroidia; order Chitinophagales; family Chitinophagaceae; genus JJ008. The sequence goes on from CAYNSL010000167.1 coordinate 3,942, forward strand.
TTTTTGAAGAGGTGCATGATCGTCCGCGCCAGCCATAGCCGGTTGGTTCTGGTGATGATAAAAAAGTCGAAGTCGGCTTTGACGTCGGCGTAGTTCTTTGACAGGGATCCCGAGATACCGACCGCCCGTACAAAGGGAAAATTTTGGAGAAAACGGCCGGCACGGACGGCTTTTTTCAGCAACTGTCCCGCCCGCTGGTTGCCCTCCTTTCTCCGGTAGGCCAGCAGGGGATTGTCCTGGAGGGAATAAAAATCGCCGGAACGGTATATCAGTTTTTTCTCCACCAGGCTGGCCAGCGCCTTGTCCAGCCGAGGGGTTTCTCCCCTGTTATCGCGGAACTGCTGGATTTCCCCGATGGTCAGCGGATAGTGGAAGATATCATAATAGGCCAGCGCCCCGAGAATGCTCTGTTCGGTTGGGTCAAGACGGGGCAATGTTTCTGCGCCGGCGGCATTTCTCCTGTATAATATGGTTTGCGGCATCTGTTAAAGCAACCCCCGGGGGGAATTTTCCGATAACATTTTATTCAATCGATCATGGTTTTGAGCAGCACTTCACTACATAGCGTCCGAAAGCATCAACCGGTTCCGGACTGGCAGCCCGTTCATAAAAACGGCATCATCAGGAGTTTCGTTGCCAGCCGGAAAAAGTATTTATGGTGCAAGCGGGGATTTGATATCATTTTCTCCATCGGGATCATTGCGGGATTACTGAGCTGGCTGACCCCCTTGCTCGCCCTGCTGATCAAACTTGACTCGAAAGGCCCGGTATTTTTCCGTCAGCTTCGTATCGGCAAGAACGGAAAACCCTTCACCTGCCTGAAGTTCCGGACCATGGTACCCAATGAACTGGCCGATGAGCAACCCGCGGGGGAAGCCGATGAACGTATCACGCGTTTGGGAAGGTTGCTGCGCAGGACCAATGTTGACGAGTTGCCGCAATTCTTTAATGTACTGGCCGGGCAGATGAGCGTGGTGGGCCCGCGGCCGCATATGATCTCCGACTGTATCCGTTTTTCTTTTGTTATTCCCTCCTATCCTTTCCGCAGCCTGATGCGCCCGGGTATAACGGGCTGGGCGCAGGTGAACGGCTATCATGGCATCATCGTGGATTATGAAAGCATTGTGATCCGTTATTACTGGGACGCGCAGTACGTCCGGAAAGCAGGGTTTGTGCTTGATGTAAAAATCATTGCCACTACCCTGCTCAACGGGCTGAAGAATATATCCGGACTGATTAATCCGGCCCTTCCAGATAAAACTGGCAACCCGGTTCAGCAAAAATAGCTTGCATAGCTAAGGGTTGTCATGTCCAGGGTAGACCAGCCAAAGCGGTCCTGTAGAGGGCCGCTTATTTTTTATACAGGATAAACTACCAGTTTCATTCTCCCTCATTCAATTCAAGGCGTTAACCCGGAAGCCCGTATCTTTGCAGCCCTTTGTATAAAAAAGTGTTCGGGAGGTAGTTCAGCCCGGTAGAATACGTGGTTTGGGACCACGGGGTCGCAGGTTCGAATCCTGTCCTCCCGACGAAACA